>CAVHEM010000014.1:0-23230 GCA_963635055.1 Bacteroidaceae bacterium
ATAAGTACACCGCCCCGCCACACCATACCATACCATACCATAAAGGAATTATATCAAGGCTTTCGACCTTGTCGATATATTTTTACATTTTGTAATATTTGTTAAAATTTGGAAACAAAAGAGAGAAAATAGCAAAGCTATTGTCATTCTGAAAGGCTTAAAATTTCTCCAAAAGGTCACCCTGAACTTGTTTCAGGGTCACTTCATATCAAGATATAACAAGAGTTTTAGGGACTTAAATATTCGTTTTATTTTGACTTTGGAAAAGATGCTGAAATAAATTCAGCATGACTTTTTGGTGAACCTAGCAAAGCTCACGTCATTCTGAAAAGATTAAAAATCAAGCAATTTTAATTGCGTAGATTTTATCTTATTCAGAATCTGGTAAATTACTATTTTACCCCCCTTCGAAATCATAGATTTCGGTTCCACAGCCATACGGCATACAGTCTCACTCAATTCGCTTCGCTCATTGGTTCGAACTAGCACCGCAAGTGGGGAACATAATATTACGTTATTACGAGGAGCGGATTTTGGCTAGTGTGCTGCGCAGCAAACACGTCCTCGGGAGGACTGCGTTGAGCCGTCCGACCCGCCAAAATCCAAGACAGTAAAACGACGAAGTAATCCAGAAGTTTATATTCAACATAATAACCACTTTTCAATACCAAAATGTAGGTCACGGCACCGCCTGACACGTAAAATTTATGTCGCTAATGTGACAACGCTAACCTACTTTTCCAATGCTTAAAAATCTTACGAATGAATTTGAAATGGGCATTTTGTACAATGTGCTTTCGGGTGCAAAACCAAATTATCTTCCAAATCATACATTCTTGCAACCCTAGTATCAAGTGGAGCGCCACAACGAGGACATTTCAACCCGCCTGCGCCATTCAAAATAAGTTGTTTCAAACTTTCTATAACTTCCGGCGACACAATGTCATTGGCAATATCTTTTTCCAATCTTTTAATCTCTGACGGTTCACATTTTAAAACTTTTGCAAGTGCTTGGCGCACAGTCACAGGCAAAAACAATTCTTTCCCTGATTCTACATCATCTACAACTGACACCGGAATATTTGCTAACGAAGCCAATGCTTTCGGGGTTAAATCAAGTTCTTTTCTTTTGTTTTGTATAAATCTCGCTAACGTTTCCATTCCCAAATTCTAGCATAATATCCATCTTCTTGTAAATTGTTAAGAAATATTAATGTCAAATAAAAACACAAAAACGCACGTCCTATTTACATTTCAGCCATTATATTGAAAAATACATCAAACCAATCAAGCAATTTTTCAAAACAAAAATTGTTTATATAAATACAGGGAAATAAAAGAAATCGGGGAAACGGTAAATGTTCAACTACTTATCATTCGCAAATGTTCCATATATGTGCTGTCTACCAACGGGCATAACGAACTTTGGTGGTGATACGCAAGTCTTTACATTTCCTGATGACATCAGAAACGGTCAAATAGGAATGTTTCTGAACGGACCTGCACTAAACTTGTTAAATTGTCAAAACAATACAATCTGGAACAACTGGGGTTGTACACCAATACCATATTTCGGATTTGGCGGCTACTGCTAACAAGCAAAACAAAAAGGATTTACTAATCAGGGGAAAATAAAAAAGGAAACGGGGAAATTATGAGTTACAATTATTTATCATTTGCAAACGCACCTTATGTATGCAACAACTTATTACCTGGCGGAATAACAAATTTCGGTGGTGATACTCAAATTTTCACCGTACCGGATATAATCAGAAATGGTGAAATTGGAATGCAATTGAACCAACCTGCATTAGATTTATTAAACACTCAAAACAATACTGTTTTGAACAACTGGGGCGCAACTTTCGGAACCGGTTACAACTCATCACCAATTGGCGGTGGAATCAGCGGAAGCGGAGTTGGCAATACCGGAAATGCATACATCGACGGAATGATGAATGTAGTAAACAATATGCAAGGAAATATCGCTCAAACAGGTGCTTCAAACACAAGGGGTGAAATTTCAAAATTCAAACAAGCATTATATGGTCAATTATATAAACAAGGCATTTCAGAAGATGAAGCCCAAAAGATTAATGACTACATCACAAAATTAGAAGAAGCCGAACAAAAAATGCTAAAAGCCGATGAAGAATACAAAAACGGCACAATCAATGCAACTGAATATAGCCAAGCAAGTAATGAAGCAAATAAAGCATTAAATGATATCAAAGGCGAAATTGCAAATAAACAAAATCTTGAAGCAACTTTGAAAAATATTGAACAAACTTCAACAAAAATCAAAGGCATTGAAGCAAGAACAGATTTGACTGCACCGGCAAAAGAAAGACTTAAAGAAATCAAAACAAAATTAGAAGAAATTAAGTCAAAAGTTGAAGAATTAAAGAAAAATCCTGACAAAAAAGAACCAACTGAAATCAATAATGAATTGAAAAAAGTTTGTACTGAATACAACACTTTGTTGAGTGCTTTGAACCAAATCAATGCCGGACAAGTTCCTGCTTCAACAACAGCATCTGATGACAAAGACAAAGTTGATGGCAGTGACAAAACCGATAAAGCAGACAAGGCTGACAAAACTGACAAAGCTGATAAATCAGGCAAAGCGGATAAAACTAAAAAAGCAGACGGCAAAGGCGGAGATGATGACAACGAAATCGCAGCAGGAGATGTAAATTCTGAATACTCTGAAGAAGGTCGTGAAATCGTTGACTTGTTCGACAGTGGCGACATTGATGCAGCATGTGAAAAAATCACAGCCGATAACGTTATGGACGTAATGCTTGCTTGGCAAGACTTGTATTCTGCAGAATACAACCAATCATTTATGGAAAGATTTATTGACAAAGCCGGTTACTCTCAAAAACGTAAAATCGGTGCAAAAATCAGATTAGCATTACGTGAAAAAGCAAGAAAATTAGGCATTCACAAAGATTGCCAAGAAGATTTTGCCAAAATAAACAAAGAAGTTAAATCAACATTCTGGTTTGACAACGGTGTTTCTAAAAATTACGAAAACATAATTAAAAGAATTGCAAAAGCAGAAGGCAAACAATATAAAGACACACCTAAAAAAGATTAAAATTTTCTCATAAGCATCTCATATTATATTCCTAAAATATTCGAAGTGAAAAATTCTAAATTAAGGTTAGAAAAGTAGTGTAGATTTTTAATCCTGTGACAATCACAGGATTTTTTTTGTAAACTTTTTGCAACAAAAGGAAATTTTCAGAAAGAAAAATACTTTATATAAATATATAGGAAAAAAGGATAATTAAGCATGGCTGGAAAAATTGTCAGCGAAAACTATTTTAAATATGACCAATCTGATTATGCAAAATCTTTGCGTACAATTTATGGTGAAGACGGTTACAAAAAATATACAACCAAAATGAATAGCATAATGACTGGCGAAGAAAATTTAACCAATCCGATAAAAGCTTCAAAAGAAAAATATATTTTTGCAAAGAAAGTTGCTTATCAACAAGCATTGGCAAATCTGAACAAATCAGAAAACATTTGGAACGATTACAAAGCAAGTTACAGCACAAACCTATCTCAAGCAATGAAAAACAACAACGGTTACAGCTTATCCAGTGCGCAAAAACAAGCAGCCCTTGCAAATTCAGGCGACGGAGCAACAACCGCATACAAAAATTTTACAAAAGCACAATCAAATGCCGATGAAGCTTTGAATCTGTATTTTGATGCAACTCATTCAGGTATGGCTATGAATATGTTAGGTTAAGACTTTTTAACCACATGTATTGATTTTTTTTCTTGAACATATTATTATCTACTTGTAGAGTGCTTACGCCAATAATCACTCAACAAGAAAAGGAAAAACTAATATGTCAATTAACTTAAAAAACAAACAAGAAATTGTTAAAGAATTCGGAAAGAATGCACAAGACACAGGTTCTTCAGCAGTACAAGTTGCTATGATGACTCAAAAAATTGCTGAATTAACAGAACACTTGAAATCTAACAAAAAAGATTTCGCTACAAAAAGAGGTCTTTTGATGATGGTTGGTAAAAGAAAAAGATTACTTGCTTACATCAAAACTCAAAATCTTGACGAATACAGAGAATTGATTAAAAAATTAGGTATCAGAGGTTAATCTGAACAACATTTTAAAAGGCTGATCTTAAATAGGTCAGCCTTTTTTAGTAGGTATTTTTGAGTGAACTAAGTAGGGGCTTTTTTATGAAAACATTGAAATCAATGCGTTTACATATCGGAATTTTCGGAAAAACAAACGTCGGAAAATCCTCATTTTTAAATAGAGTAACCAATCAAGAAATCTCTATAGTTTCTGATATTGCGGGAACAACAACCGATGTTGTCGAAAAATCAATGGAACTTTTACCTATTGGACCCGTAAATTTTCTTGATACAGCAGGAATTGACGACACTTCAGCACTCGGCACAGAACGTATTGAAAAAACAATGAAAATCCTAAATAGAACAGATGTTGCTATTTTGATTTGCGATTACAACGGATTGAGTGATTATGAACAAAATTTGATTGAAAAATTCAAGGAGTTAGAAATCCCGTTCTGCATTATTATTAATAAAATTGATATTTGTCCGATTAGTGAAGAAAAATTAGACGGAATTAAAAAAATCACTCCGAACTTCTTAACAACTTCATTTTTAAATGATGAGAATTTTGTTTTCAACCTAAAAAATTTGTTGGTAAAAATTTTGCCAAATGATTTCGTAAATTCACCGAGTTTGATAAAAGATATTGTTTTGCCTAAAAGTACGGTAGTTCTTGTAATTCCGATAGATAAAGAAGCACCAAAAGGACGAATTATTTTGCCACAAGTTCAGACTTTGCGTGCGCTTTTGGATATCAATTGTACAACCATTGTTTCAACAGATGTCGACTTATCAGATACTCTTGCAAAATTGAAAAATCCACCGGATTTAGTAATTACGGATTCCCAAGCATTCAAACAAGTTGCTGAAATTGTACCAAAAGAAGTGAAATTAACATCGTTTTCAATACTTTTTGCTAGAATGAAAGGTGATTTGTCCGCATTTGTAAATGGTGCGGAAGCGATTGCAAATTTGCAAGATGGCGATAGAGTTTTAATTTTGGAAAGTTGCACACATCACCCAGTTGAAGACGATATCGGGCGTGTTAAAATCCCAAAATTGCTAAAACAAAAGACTGGGAAAAATTTGATTTTTGATAACATTTCAGGACACGATTTTCCTAATATTAGCGGTTATAAACTCATTATTCATTGCGGTGCGTGTATGACCAATCGCAAAGAAGTTTTGTCAAGAATTTTGCGAGCAAATGAAACACAAGTGCCAATTACAAACTATGGAATAGCAATTTCTTATTGCTTAGGAATTTTACCAAGAGCAATTGAGATTTTTGCAGAAAAATAAAGATTAGATAACAAAATTAAACAATTCTTGAATGGGAAGCTTGAGCGCATTTGCAATATTCTCAAGGTTTTTCACTGTAATATTAGTTTCTCCACGTTCAATCATTCCGATAAAATTTCGGTTAAGGTTTGATAACTCTGCCAACTTTTCTTGCGAAAGCCTTTGCTTTTGCCGTTCCACCCTGATTTTTATGCCAAGCTTTGTTACTGTGTCTTCGTTCATAACAATTATTCTAATAACTAATATATTGACAATCCACCTAATAAATTAGTATAATGACTAATATATTAGTCATGAAAGGTTTGAAAATTTGAAGAGAGCATTTACACTTGCAGAAGTTTTGATAACAATTGGAATAATCGGAATTGTCGCAGCAATGACAATTCCTGCACTAATTAACAATATAAACGACATAAGATTTCGTTCCCAACTTTTCAAATCATATTCTCTCCTACAACAAACAATAAAACGAATGGAAGCGGACGATATTACAATTACACCGAGTACTTATACCGGCAATGATAGAAAAAATAACTCTCTATATAGTAATTTTGGTAAATATTTTACAAATGCAACAGATTGTGGAGATGAGGCTTATGATTTAAAACTTGGACAGGAGTGTTTAGATCGTAGTAAGTATTCATACTATTCATTTAGAGGAAATAGTCGTATCGATAAACAATACTTTGATGATGGACAAATTTTAATGCCGGACGGTTCGTTAATTATTTTTGAACAACCTGCAGATGCACGACGTATTTGGATATGGATAGATGTAAACGGGATAAAACCACCTAACAGATTAGGATACGACTTGTTTGTATTTCAAATAACAGATGACGGATTAAAACCGATGGGCGATATTGGCACAAAATATGAAGATACTGACGGGTCTGAGTATTGTAACAAAAGCGGAACGGGTGTTTGGAACGGAATGTCTTGTACCTACAAAGCCGTTCATAATTCTGATTATTTTAAATGGATAAAAAGAGTAAAAGATTAAACTTTTCTTGCTGTTTTATTGTAACAAACTCTTAACAAAATAAGCCCCAAAATTAAAGAAAAGCCGTGATAAGACCGATAAAAAGGATATAGGAACAAAAAGACTGAAAGGAACGGCAAGCTACAATGGGCATGAGTGCATCACAAGCAAGATTTTTATGTCTGACGGCACGCAAGAATAATGTCGAATTTGAAGGTCAACAAATTAACCAACAAAGAATGACATTATCCGACACGTCAGCCAGCTATTATAGCGAACTATGTAATTTAGTCGTTCCGACTCCACCGTCTGTAGATGACTATACAAAAGTTTCATATACATTTGACGATGGTGCATTAACCAACACAATTACTTCAATGATTGCAAAAGGTAACGGAGATTATTCAATCAGTTATATTCAACAATGGCAAGATGATTACTCAATCGTGTCAGCATCATCAAGCATAATTTCTCAAGCATATAATATCGTTGGCGATAAAGAATATAAAATCGGTTCAACAACTTTGAGAAAACTTGGCGATACAACAGGATATAATATGTTGAATGACCCGTATTTATCAAGCTTATCTGAAGACCAATTAAATGACTTGATGGAAGAAGAACAATACTATCAAGTAATGTTGAATGAAACAGTTAATAATAACCCAGCATCAACAAACGAATGGTACGTAAGATATGTAAAAGATTCAACTACAGGTTCATATAATCCGTATTTCTACCAAGCAAGTGCTGTAGAAAACGATAGCAATTATATTGATGGATTTGCAACAAGTAATATCAATTGCTATTCATTAGGTTCTACAACCAAAACCAAAGAAGTATTGAATACCCCTGGAACAGTTGAAAAAGATTCAACCGGACGATATATTTCAATTACATTGTATAATGCTGACGAAGAAGGCAATTATGACAAAAATAACGGAGTAACTTATACTTTGGTAACAAACACCTCAACAGATGAAGAAGCATACAATGATGCAATGAATAAGTATAATTACGAACAGTATCAGTACGACCAAAAGATACAAGATATAAATTCAAAGATAGAGATTGTTCAACAACAAGATAAATCATTAGAACTAGAATTGAAACAACTTGATACTGAAGAAACAGCAATATCTACCGAAATGGAAGCCGTTAAAAAGGTAATCTCTAAAAACGTAGATTCTTCTTTCAAAACATTCAATGCGTAAGAATGAGTGCATGTGGGAACCGCTTGCGCTTTTTCACGCCTACATTTGGTTTTCACGAAATAGGCATCATTAGAAAAAACTTAGAAAATTTTGAAAAATTTCTGAAAAAACTTTGTTATATACAACAAGAGAACTTTTCTATAAATTCTTTGGCTATAAAAATAATGGGGGAAATGTTTGTTAAATTCAATATCATTTAATAATGTTATAAAATAATTGTTTATAATTTCGATACTATTTGGATTTTGTATTGTTGACCTGTGCCAATGCCAAAATTCAAGGCAGTAATTTATGTAACTTTGTTCAAATTGTTTGTATTTGCCAATTTGTACCAAATTTTCTTTTAATGCTTTTAGCGCATAATAAAAACATTCCGGTTGAACGGCTCTAGTTTTGGCAAGTGAAGTTGAATGAGCACGATAGGTAACAAATACTTCATCAACAGTTGCGATTTTGTTTGCCAGAACAAGAGAAGTCAAGACAAAACTCGTGTCATTTGAATGTCGTAATGCTTGAAACTTCAAACCATTTTGTATAATAAAATCACGTTTGTACAACTTATCCCAAGCCCAACCGACACAGACTTGAAAGATATGTTTTGAAATTTCATTTGGCGAAAAACAAGTTTTATTTTTCAAATATTTTTGATTTATAGCATAATCATTTAGAGTAACTTTTCCGGTTTCTTGCACCAGCGTTTGACTTTTGCAAATTGTAATTTCGGCATTTGTTTTTGTAGCGCAGTTGTACATAGTTTCAAGCATTTCTGGAGCAAAATAATCATCTGCATCGAGAAAAATCACATACTCTCCACTTGCCATTTTTAAGCCATTATTTCTTGCAACACCTGCAAAACTGTTTTCTTGTCTGAAAACTTTTATGCGGATATCTTTTTGCTCATAATCTTTTAAAATTTGGAAAGAATTATCAGTTGAACTATCATCAACACAAATTATTTCAATATCATCAAGAGTTTGAGCAAGAATTGAATCTAATGCCTTGCACAAATATTTTTCGGCATTATATACAGGGATTATTGCAGAAACTTTTGGCATTGACATCTTCTCATTTTCTCTTTCATAAAAATCAAAAACATAAATATAGCCAAGTGGCTAATTTACATAAATTCTACAATTATATTGTGCGTTTCGGCAAAGTATTTACAAATTTGTTACAATTCACCAACGCAAAATTAAGAGAATAAACATTTATAACAACACTAAACTTCAAGCAGTTCATTGATATCAACACGCAAGTAATTTGCAAAATCATTAATTTTACCAAGAGATAAATTCAAAATACCGGACTCAATTTTTGCAACATAACTCCAAGATACCCCCATTAATTCAGAAAAGGTTTCTTGCGTATACCCACGCTTCATTCGGGCTTTTTGAATATTTTTACCAACTCGTTTTAGTACATCTTGCTTGTTCATAATTTTATTATCAAATAAATGTCATCTTTTTTAGTATTGACATATAATTATATTCATATATAATTGAATAGAAATTAAAATTTGTATAGTTTATTAAAAAGAAAGGGTTAAAAAAGATGAGAACAAAAAGATTCGGTTTTACCTTGGCAGAAGTATTGATTACTTTGGGTATTATTGGTGTAGTTGCTGCTATGACTATCCCTACATTGATTTCAAACACAAATAGCGCAAAGTTCAAATCACAATACAAAAAAACATTGTCAACAATGAACCAAGCTGCTTTGATGGCTACCGCACAGTATGACTTAGATTACGCATCAATTACTGGTGCTGATACTTGTAACGGTACAGTAAAACCAGATTCAACTTCTAACATTTGTGCTTTGATTAACGGTACTTTGTCAGGTGCTACTTACAATGCATATAGCGGATTAAAAGTAGCGGGTAATTCATCAGTTGCATACACCCCATCAGGTAATGGTATTCCAACAGTTACTGGTACATACCAATTAGCAGATGGTTCTATGATTGCGTTTAATACTTCAATGGCAAGTTGTACTTTAGAAGTTGGTGGTGATATCACTAGGTCATCTGCATTGCCAGTAACATGTCGTGGCTTTATTGATGTAAACGGTACAACTTTACCTAACAAAGCAGTTAAATGTAGTAGTGGCTCAGCTTCAGTAGCTTCAACTGTTGGTTCTTGTGTTGTAAGAAACAACGCTACAGATATGGGTGATATATTCCCAGTTGTATTCCACGATGGTACTGTAGAACCTTTGACCGATGCTGCAAGATATGTTTTGAATCAATCAAAATAGGGTAAAATCAGGACAGATTCTGAATAAGATAAAATCTACGCAATTAAAATTGCTTGATTTTTAATCTTTTCAGAATGACGAAAACCTTTGAAATATTATGTGCCCCCTTGAGGCACTAGCTGAACCGGCGAAGAATGAGCCGAGTGAAACTGCGTGCCGTATGGCTGGGAACCGAAATCTATGATTTCGAAGGGGGGGGGGGTAAAATAGCCTGTTGCAAAGGTTTTGCAGGAGTACCAGATTCTGAATAACAAGAAAATTTATTTGCTCATTACATTTGCAAAAATTTTCTAAGTTTTCAGAATGACGACCTTCTTGTTAGGCGCACCAACCAGTCATTCCGGACAAGCACGAGCAGAGTGCGTAACGAAGTGAAGGCACGTTTAATGCGAGTGCGAAAGATCCGGAATCTGTTTACAAATATTGTACAAGCTTGTTATTTCTTAATTTAATATACAACAAACGTTTTATATGTCATTTGAAATTCACCTTTCTTATGACATTTTTATTACAATTGCATTTGTTTAAATACACTTGTAATAAAAATTAATTTCATGCTTGCAAATAATGATTTTGCATAATATAATAAACTCAGCCGAAAGTTATGGGCTTTGGTATGCCTATAATTTTTTAGTTACTACTTTAAACAAAAGGAGAAGAAAATGCCAAAATTAAAGACACACAGATCAGCTGCAAAACGTTACAAAGTATCAGCTACTGGAAAAATCATGAAAAGACAAGCAGGTATAGGCCACTTGCTCCAACACAAATCAGCATCTAGAAAACGCAGAATTTTCAAGATGGTTGAGGTTTCTGAGTCACATACAGCATTGGTATCTAAAGAGTTACCATACAAGAAGTATTCAAGATAGGAGCATAAAAAATGAGAATTAAACGTGGTAATGCAGGTGTTAAAAGACACAAAAAAATATTAAAACTTGCTAAAGGTTTTATCGGCGCAAGAAGCAGAATTTTTAAAGTTGCAAATATTGCAGTTATGAAAGCGTTGAAATACGCATACAGAGATAGACGTACTACAAAACGTAATATGAGAAGATTATGGATTGTAAGAATCAACGCTGCTGTTAGAGCACGTGGAATGAGCTACTCTAGATTCGTAAACGCTTGCAAAAAAGCTAACGTTGTTGTAAACAGAAAAATGTTAGCAGACTTAGCAGTTAGAGATGCAGAAGCTTTTGATGTAATCTTCAAAACAATCTCTAAATAGTCGATAAGATTTAATCTTTTTAAACAAAGACCTGTATTTTTTACAGGTCTTTTGTTATATTTAACATTGTAGGAGTTTATATATAATGCAACTTACTAACATTTCATTCACGGGGAAAATAATTGATGCTCATGTGCATTCAGGGAATTGGTGGCGAAACGGCAACTTATACGACCACACCAAAGATATTGACATATTCACAAAAGAGCCCTTATCTAATGGTGATACTATCGAAAAAGTCGTAGTTTCAAATTTGGATTGTATGGTTAGAACAAACAACGCACAAGAGCCTATACATTTTATGTCTGATGAAATTGAAGGCAACACAAAACTTGCACAACTTGCAAAACAAAACAACAAAATTCTTCCACTTGCGACCTGTCAACCAAATTTTGGAACTGTTGATAATATAAAAAAACTATTTTCTAACAATCCTAATACCTTTTACGGCTTAAAATTTCACCCAGAACAGTTAGACCTTCCTGTAAATTCCGCATTATACAACCCGTATATGGAATTTGCACAGAAAAACGGTTTACCTTGCTTGTTTCATTCTGGTCAAACTTTTGACTCGGCACAAGGAGTAGCGACAAAAGTGTCAAAACCGACACAGATATATGAATTAGCGAAAAGATTTCCAAAAGTTCCGGTCATAATGGCTCATCTTGGCGGAAACGAAGGTGAAAACACAATATTTGCAACAAAACTCATAATTGAATCTGTCACTAAAAACAATTCAAAATTATACGCAGATATTTCTTGGGTGGATTGCGACAATCCGCAAAAATCGACGTTATCACAAGTAATAAAACTTTTAAAAGAAAATAACGCACTGGACAGAATTATGTTCGGCACAGATGCTCCGCTTGGCAGATTTGGACTTTTTGGAGAAAATAACACACCACCCCAAGAGGCTTATGTAAATAATATCAACGACATCAAAAAGATGATAAAACGAGATTTTGGCAAAGAGTCCGAGGAAATAATTAACAAAATATTCTATGAAAATGCTCAAAATTTATATCTGAAAAAATTATGGAAAAATAATAATACTCACGAAAAAATTACAAAATTTTCCAAATCAAAAACCGGATTATTAGTAAGTACGGCGCTTGTTTTGCTTAGTGGAATTACATATTTATCACTTCAAAAATCAAAAATTCAAACAACAAATAAATCACAAATTAAAAATATTTCTGTTGCAAATTATAACACTTACAGCATACAAAAAAGTGCAATTGATTTCTTTTCGTAATTATTAGACATCATAATATTTTTATCTGTGATATCATAAAATTATGTGCAAACACGGAATAAATTATTACATTAAGGAATTATTAAAAATTTCTGCCCCAATTATATTAGGCAATATTGGTTTTATTCTTATCGGTATTGGTGATGTAGTTGTCGCAGGACGTCATTCAACAGATACTTTTGCCGCTATTAGTATTGCTACGGCAATTTTAAATTGTATTTTCACTTTCGGAATGGGATTAATTTCAAGTATTTCACCATTACTATCAAATTATCGTGGCGAAAAACGTGTGGTAAAAAGATATTTCTATCCGTCAATCAGATTTGCAATGACATTGGCATTTATTGTATCTATTTTAATTTTTGCATTTATTCCGGTTATTCCATACATGGGGTTTGAGCAAAAATTAATCAAACCTATTCAAGAATATATGTTTGTATCGGCATTCAGCACATTTGGTGCATACCTACATGCCTGTGTGAAAGAATTTTTGCAAACCTTTGAAATTGTAATGTTTCCAAACTTATTAACATTATTTTGCGTATTTCTAAACGTTGCATTGAATGTTATTTTCGTATTCGGATTTGGACCGATTCCATCAATGGGAGTTATCGGGCTTGCCATAGCAAGTCTACTCGTTCGATATGTTATGGGGTTAACTTTGCTCGGATATTGCTACATGCAAATGAGGCTTAGCAATTACCACGAAAAAGGCTATTACAAAAGTTTGCTTAAAATCGGCTTCCCAATATCAATGGCTGTATTTATCGAATTTGTTGCATTTAACTGTATTGCGATTTTGATGGGCAGAGTATCAGGAATTTACGCAGCCGCTCAAAACTTGATATGTTCATTAACAACAGTTTCCTTTATGGTTCCGTTTGCAATTTCTAATGCTATTGCCATAAAGGTAGGTTTTGCAAATGGTGCAGGAGAATTCCAAGATTTGAAAAAATATGCATTAACCGGTACTGCAATGTCAGTATTATTTATGATGTGCAGCGCAATGATATTTTTAAGCTTCCCAAAATTCATTGTAGGAATATTTACTGTTGATAACAACATTTACAAAATCGTTTTACCGATAATGCTTGTTGTCGCAATCTTTCAGCTATTTGACGGATTACAGGTATCACTTGCAGGGATTTGCAAGGGCGTAAAACAAACTGATATCGTATTGTTTGCCAATTTCCTTGCTTACTGGTGTGTTTCAATTCCTGTAGGCTGTATTTTAGGACTTGTTCTAAATTATAAACTAATCGGTTTTTGGATTGGTCTTGTATTTGCTGCAATGATTTTATGCACAATAATGATTTACAAACTAAAAAAATTCTACGACAATCTTAAGCTAACAATGGTTCAAAAATAAATTTTGACACAAAAAACAAGAACTTTTAAAAAGTTCTTGTCATGGGGATATTAGTATAACTTTACGTTATAAAATCTTGCTTGTTATCCGATGAAGAATAATAAAGTGAACATACAACCAAGTGAAAATGCACTGAATAAAAACCAAGTGTGCATTACTGGGTGTTGATAAGACCAAATTTCTTTAATTGTGCTAGTTGCATTGTTAATTGTTTGCATGTTTCTCTCCAAAAATAACTCATGTTTTTCTATATATTCCATTTTCTACATTTATTCAAAATAGTCATCACCTATTTGGTTGATTATTAATTAGGTTTAGTTTATCATCAAGTTATGCGAAATGTAGAATTATTGTTGCCTGCGGGCAATTTGGAAAAGTTGAAGTATGCGGTTAAATATGGTGCAAATGCGGTATATTTAGGCGTTGTTGATTTTAGTTTAAGAGCAATGAGAAAGGGAGAAATTATCACCCTTCAAAACTTGAAAAGTGCAGTAGATTTGGCACATTCATTAGGCGCAAAAGCGTATTTAACACTAAATATTTTTGCGTTTAATCGTGACATAAAACATTTGGAAGAATGCATGGACATTATTAAAGACTCCAATCCAGATGCAATTTTGGTCAGCGATTTCGGAGTATTGAGATTGTTAAAGAAATACATGCCTGATGTTGAACTGCATATCAGTACTCAAACAAATATTTTGAACTATGAATGCGTAAAATTTTGGCAAGATATGGGCGCAAGAAGAGTAGTGCTTGCCAGAGAATTATCAATTCCGGAAATTGCTGAAATTAAACGTCAAGTTCCCGATATGGAAGTCGAATGTTTTATTCATGGTTCACAATGCGTTTCCTTCTCAGGCAGATGCTTATTGAGTGATTATTTTACAAATGGGGAAAGAAAAGCAAATTCCGGAAATTGTTCTCAACCATGCCGCTGGAGTTACAAACTTATGGAAAGCACTCGCCCTGGGCAATATTATGAAATCAATCAAGATGAACATGGTTCTCATATTTTGAGCCCGAAAGATTTATGCCTAGTAAAACACTTAAAAGAAATGATAGATGCAGGAGTTGATTCGTTCAAAGTTGAAGGAAGAACAAAGAGCTTATACTATGTTTCTGCGGTTGCAAAAACTTATCGTGCAGCAATTGATTCAATTATGAAAAATCCTGATGAAGATATGGAAAAATATTTTATCGAATTGAAAAAAGTAGGCAATCGTGGTTACACAACAGGATTTGCGCTTGGTGAAAACAAACCTGATAGCTATAGTTATGACATTTCAAAAGGATTAGCAGGTGCGGATTTTCTATTTGAATTCAGAGGGAAGAAACCTTATTCAGAAGTTGACTACACATCTGAACGCTCAGACAATCTTTATTTTGTAAAAATCAAAAATAAAGTGTTATTGAATGATGAAGTTGAAATTATTACACCAAAAGAACAATTCAAAGCAAAAATTTTAGAAATTTTAGATGAAAAAGGTCAAAACTTAGATGTCGCAAATACTAATACCGAGGTTTATTTGAAACTTGATAATGAGCCTATCGATTATGAAGTAGCGTTGGGCAGAACTGTTGGAGTAAAAGAAAATGTTTCTTAAACCTGATTACAATTTGAAAAGTATTTATGATATTGATTTAGAAAAATTGAAAAATGATGGGATTTCAGCATTATTATTTGATTTGGATAGCACATTGATGGCTTCAAAATCAGGAAAATATTTTCCAAAAACAATCGAATGGTTAAATAATGTTCGCAAAGATTTTTTCATCGCTGTTGTATCAAATAATAAAAACGAAAATTATATTTCTAAAGTAAAATCCGTTTCAGATTTTCCATTGTTATTTTGTGCAGCAAAACCTGATACAAAAAAAGTTAGAGAATTTATAAAACAACATGATTTAACCCCTGACAAATGTGTTCTAGTCGGAGATAGACCTTTGACTGATATTTTATGCGGTAAAAATTTAGGCTGCAAAACGATTTTAGTTGATTCGATTACGGCTGATAGCGAAGCTAAAATTGTAAGATTTGCAAGATTTTTGGAACGTCTTTCAATTCGTCGATAAGTCTATCTAAATCAATGGATTGGTCTTTTGCATTGCGAACCCTAATGTTACAGAATGTAAAGTGCACATTTGCCAATTATACAAGGATTTTCAGCCCCAGAAGTACATATAACTACAAAGTTTTTGTTTTTTTGACTAAATCATAAATATATTATATGATAATAATGAAAGACCGTTGTCAGATGGGATTTTTGTATAAAAAAATACATTAAATAACGGATATGCTAAATAAAATAATTAAATATAATGTTATTTGTAAAAACTTAACTAGATTGGTGGAGATAGCGTGAATACTAATTACTATAGAAAAAAGAATTGGGCGGAGAAGACATTCAGCAAACGTGGACGTTTTGTGATTGCAATGATGGCTATGGTATGTGCTGTTGGTGTGATTGCAGGCGGTTGCAGTTTTGTTCCAAACTTGCCAAATCTTGGGAAAAAGGCTCAAGAAAATAGCGAAATTCCAATAGCTTCCACATCAGAACCTGCTCAACCGGCAGAATCTGCGGAAATCAATGTACCGACAGAAGAAGAAAACACGTCCAATAAATTGGTAGGTTATGATGTAGTTTCCGTAGGTAGAAGTGACCCATTCATGCCACTAGGCGAAGCACAAGCATTTGATAAGGCAAAACACGAAGCGATTGCGGAAGCAAGCGCTTATAATGCCAAAATCGCAAAACTCCAACGTCTAAAGAATACAGTAATAAGATTACCTGATGATACAAATCCATATAGCTATAATTTACCGGTGCCACCTACATCTTTAGCAAGCCCAGAAGCAGCGGCAGCAAAGATTACAAGAACAAAAGTAGTTGGTATTATGTATAACAAATCAAACCCATCTGCAATTATCAATCTTGACAACAAGGATTATTTAGTTCGTCAAGGAGATAAAATTATTGACGAAAAATACAAAGTTCTTCAAATTAATCAATCTTGGATTACAGTTTCATTGGGTTCTAACGTATATTCAGCAGGAATCGGTGAATTATTCTCAAAAGATGATTTAGACAAAACGAAGAATGATATGTATCATTTGGAAAGCAGATTTGGTGGAAGAAGAAGTTAATTAAAATAAAATCGTAATAGGCAGGAGCAGATATGAAAAGTAAATTTAGAAACAAATTAATAGCAAGTTTGATGTTAACTGTTTTCATGGCAAGTAATACTATGGGAGCAGGATTTGCAGCAGGCGAATACATCGGTTACAATGCGGGAAGACCATCAATCCGTTCAGCGGACGCCGGTTCTACCGTAAGCTTACGTTCAGACTTACACCTTTTAAATGGTGATACAAGAGTAAACTTGAGCTTAAGAGATGCAGACGTTACCCAAGTTTTGAGAATGTTTGCTGACCAAGCCGGTATGAATATTATCTTTACTCCTGAAGTAACAGGTACAGTTACTCTTGATTTGGTTGATATTCCTTTGGAACAAGCGTTCAACCTAGTAATTACAAGTAGCAAATTGTACTACGATATTCAAGGCAGTGCATTAATTATTTCAACATCTGAAAATGCAGTTTCATTATCAGATAGATCACAAGTTACCGTTCTTCCGGTAAAATATTCTAATGCTGCTGCTGTTGCTCACTTCATCAACGTAAACTTCTTTGGTTCTAAGGACGTTAAAAAAGCAAATCCTGGAATTTCTGCTAAGTCAGCCGTTGTTGCAAACCCTATTACAAACGAAATTATCGTAGCCGGTACTGATTCTGATGTTGAATTAGTAAAAAGATTGTTAGATCAAGTTGATAGAAAACCGGCAATTACAACATACAAAGTTAACCATACAACTCCTGCAGAAATGGCTAATGCAATTTGTACTTCTTTAATTCCGGGTGCAATGTTCATTGGTACTGATGATTCAAGCAGTTCATCAGGTAGTTCATCTGGTGGTGCTGCTGGTATCCCTACAGGTTTTGCAGCAGATTCATCTGATTCGAGTTCATCATCTTCATCAAGCATTTCTGTTAGTGGTGGTCAATTGGCTTGTTCATTCGCTGCAGTAAACTCTGATGACTTTGATGATGATTCAGATTCTGATAGTGATGATTCAGATAAATTAATCAGTTTCCCATCTATGGGTATGACAGTTACATACTTCCCTGCTTTAGGAACAATTCAAATTATCGGTGGTTCTCAACATCAATTAGCATTGATTGGTGATTATATTGCAGCAAACGATAGAAAAACTCCTCAAGCATATTTGGAAGTTCAAATCGTTTCACTTAACGAAAACGGCAGTAAAACATTTGATAACCAATGGCAATTCTTGAGCAAAAACTTCTCATTTAATGCAGGCGGTGCAAACGGATTTTCAACAAATTCAATGTATCCGATTTTCTTCGCAGGTCACGGCTATTCAATAGTTGACGCAAGTACATTTGACTCTGAAACAGGAACTTATGAAAAAATCGGTCAAGTTGGAAAATGGGGAACTTCTCCACAGTTGGTTTACACAGTTAACTACTTGATTTCAAGCAGTAAAGCAAGAGTTCTTGCAAATCCGAAAGTATTATTAACAAGCGGTCAAACTTCAAAAATCGACTTGTCTTCTGAATATATCGACACAATGACAACTCAATACTTATCAAACGGTAGCGTTGGTGTATCACAGGTACAAAAAGAAGTTACTAAAGGTTCTGATAACGGTATCACAGTTGAAATCGCAGCCTTCATCAGCCCTGACGGTTATGTAACTTTGAACATCAAACCTCAATACAACTCAATTTTGAGAACTGTTGATGACAGCAACACAGGTGATACTTTGGCAACCTTATTGCAAAAACGTATCTTGGAATTGAACGGTATCAGAGTTAAAGACGGTGAAACACTTGTTATCGGCGGTATGATTCAAGAATCTGAAACTAAAGGTGTTAACAAAATCCCGTTCTTAGGTGATATTCCTGTAGTCGGCATGTTCTTCAGAAGCACCGTAACTAAGAAAGATAAAGAAGAAATGGTTATGATGTTAACTCCGCAAATCGTTGTTGATACTGAAGATGCGGTTGGTAACGATACTTTATAATTAGTTTAGAAAACTGTAATAGGCAAAAGAATAGATAGAAATGAATCCATTAATTTTAAGATTAAAAAACAGTATTGATAAAGGTGTGTTAGATAGCATAGACAAAAACTTGCTGGGCTTGCATTTGTTTGTTCCTATCAGCGTAAAAGACAACTTCTTGTTTGTTGCGGTATGCAAATCTTCTGACAAAGATACTATTAGCAATATCTTAAAAAAGACATTTCAACATTCTATAAAATTCATGCTTGTCTGCGATGATGACTTGAAAGCACTACTCGCTGATATTCTACCTAAAAATGTACAAATAAAAGTTCCTGACAGTGAAGCAATTTCAGACTCATTCGCAACAGGACGTAATGCAGGTGGAGAACATTCTCAAGGGCATGCAAAAGAAGGTCGTTTGGGTGAAATCCTTTTACAAAAAGGTTTGGTATCTGATGTTGACTTGATGAAAGCATTAGGGGAATCAAAACGTAAACACATGAACATTGGTTCTACCTTGTTTACAATGGGTTTGATTACCTTAGAACAATTGAAAGATGTTTTGCACGAGCAAACCGGTTTTGATGTAGTTACAACAGAACAACTTTCTGAACAAAAGAAATATATTTCTTTGTTAGAACCTGAATTTATCAGAGATAACAAGGTTATTCCTATTTCCGCTGACGGTAAAAACGTTATTTTGGGAGTTGTAAAACCTTTAACACAAGATATTGTTAAACAAATCATTTACCAAACAGGTTTAGTTCCAAAACAGTTGTTAATGACTCGTTTTGAATTTGATAACTCTTACAAAACATTCTTTGCAAAAAACGAAGCTCAAGAAGCAGCAAAAGAAGCAGCACAAGAAGCAGCAAACAGTTCCGATCAAGGTGCTGATGACCCTGCTGCAGCAATTAAAAGCGAAGTTGAACAAGCGACAGGTTCTGTTGCCGTATTTGTTAATAAAATTCTAACAGACGGTATTGACAGACGAGTTTCCGATATTCACATCGAACCTCGTTTAACAGGTTATATCGTTCGTTACAGAAAAGATGGTATGCTACAGAAAGTCTTGGATATCCCTGGAGCGATTGAATCATCAGTAATTGCTCGTTTCAAGGTTATGGCAAGAATGAACATTGCAGAAAACAGACGACCTCAAGATGGTACTTTCTCAATAAACTACAAAGATTGTTCGTACGACTTCCGTATCAACACTCTTCCTGTTTCAGGAAAGGAAAAGGTCTGTATTCGTATCTTGGCACCGGCAGTTTCACTATCTTCAGCAGATAAAGAAATTAAACTTGTCGGAGCATCACAAGTAGATATTGACAAGATTAAACAAATTGTATCTTGCCCGAACGGTATTATCTTGACATCAGGTCCTACTGGTTCAGGTAAAACAACAACCTTGTATTCTGTATTGAAAAGTTTGAATGACGAAACAGTAAACATTACGACAATTGAAGATCCGGTCGAAATTAAGCTTGAAGGGATTAACCAATCTCAAATCAACGCAAAAGCCGGTATCACATTTGCATCATGTATGCGTGCAATCTTACGTCAGGACCCTGATATTATCCTAGTCGGTGAAATTCGTGACTACGAAACACTTGAAATTGCGATATCAGCAGCATTGACAGGTCACTTAGTATTGAGTACGGTTCACACCAACTCAGCGGCTGCAACAGTTACTCGTATGATTGAAATGGGTGCAAAAGATTATTTGGTATCTTCAACATTGTCTGGTGTAATTGCACAACGTCTTATCAGAAAACTTTGCGATGATTGTAAGGAAGAATATTATCCTACAAGAGAAGAAGCTGCATTAGTTTCTACAGATCCGGAAGAAATTGAACGTTTAATGCAAACTCCTATTTATAGAGCAAAAGGTTGTAACAAATGTAATTTCCAAGGCTATAAAGGACGTTTAGGTATCTACGAAATTATGCAGATTACCAAAGAAATTAAAAAACTTATTGCTTTGGGTGCTCACGATTTGGAAATTGAAGAAGCAGCAGTTGCCAACGGAATGACAACATTGCACAAATCTTGTATTGGTCATATCATAAACGGACAAACAACTATTGAAGAATTTGTCAGAGTCTTGGGTATGGCAGGTGAATAGGTGATAGAAGTATGACAATATATAACTATACAGCATTAAAAGAAGGCTCTAACGAACTAGTAAAAGGTAAAGTCGAAGCTAATGATATGCGTGGCGCACGTCAGGCTGTCCGAGAATTAGGATTAATTGCAACAGATATTGTTGAAGAAAGCAATTTTGTAGTAGAGCAGAAAAAGAAACAAAGCAAAAAAGCTGCCGGCAAAATGCCAAAATTAGGACTGGCAGAGCAAATTGATTTCACGTCTACAATGCAAATCCTATCAGCAGCAGGTATTCCGATTATTGAAGCATTAATGTTTATCGAAACAGATTCTGCTAAATTGAGAATACGTCAGGTTGCAGCCGAATTAAGACGTAATATTATGAACGGCGGAACTTTTGCCGGTACAGTTTCAAAATATCCGGAACAATTTGGACAAGTTTATATCGGTTTGGTAAAAGCCGGTGAAGATTCCGGTGAACTTGAAAAGACATTGGAACGTTTGTTGGAATTGTTGAATAAACAAGCAGCAATCAGAAGTAAAGTTACCGGTACGTTGATGTATCCGGTATTCGTAATCCTTTTGGCAGCATTTATTATCATCGTCATGTTAGTTTTCGTATTCCCTGTATTCAAAGATATGTTTGATTCAATGGGTATGCAACTTCCATGGATTACACGAATGTTGATGACTGCCGGATTATTTATGAAAAAGAATTGGCTTGGTATTCCGATTGTAATTTCCGCAATTTGTATGTTTATCAGCTTCTTATTCAAATGGAAGCCGAGTCGTTGGAAAATTGATGCTTTAGCGTTGAAAATTCCTGTAATCAGTGACTTGTTACAGTTTTCTAACTTTGCAAACTTTATTTCTGTAATGCAAGTTGCTTATGATGCAGGTGTTCCGATTTTGGAATGTTTGACACTATCTAACTTAACTTTGACAAACCATACATTGGAAACAAGAGTTGTGGAAGCAACCGCAAAAGTTCGTCAAGGTCAACACTTATCCGCAGCATTAAGATCAACAAGAACAATGCCTAAAATGATTTTGTTCATGATTGCGACAGGTGAACAATCAGGTCGTTTAGGTGATATGTTAGGACAAGCGGTTAGTTACATTGATAAACAGTTAGACACAATTATCGATGTAATGACAAAGATGATTGAACCTATCATGTTGGTTGTTATCGGTACTATCGTATTGGTTCTTGCTGCAGCCTTGTATTTGCCATTGTTCGCATCATACATGGGTATGTAAAAAGCAAAGTAAAAAACATTTTCACAATCTTTATTCGTTTACTCGGATAAAGATTGTTTTTTAAAAAGGAGAATTATGAATAATAAAAAATCAATTGTAATAACAGGTTCAACTTCAGGACTTGGTAAAGAACTTGTTAAACTTTTTGCTCAAAATAACGACTATATCGTATTTGCAAGTTATAGAAACAAAGATAAAATCGAGCAAATCGCTGAGAATATTGAATATTTTTATATGGATTTGTGTAATGATAATTCAATCATTGAAGCCGCAAACTTCATAAAATCAAAAACTGATAAAATTGATATTTTGATAAACGCTGCAGGTGCAGTTATTGCAGGTCCTGTTGAGTGTTTAGATATAAATAAACTGCGTGAACAGTTTCAAGTTAATACTTTTGCACACATCGAATTTACACAAGAATTATTACCAATACTAGACAATGCAAGAATTATAAATATAAGTTCAATGTCAAGTTTTGGACATTTCCCGTTTATCAGCCCTTACTGTGCATCAAAAAGAAGCCTAGATATATTTTTCAATGCATTGGCACTAGAAACTCACAAGAAACTTGAAATAGTTTCGGTTAAACCAGGAGTAATTTCGACTCCAATCTGGGAAAAATCCGTAAAAAGCAATACTGAAACACTTGAAAATAATAAAGAATACGAAAAAGAATTAGAATTTTTGAAAAATAATGCGCTTAAAAATACAAATAAAGGATTAAATGTCACTGTTGCGGCACAAAAAATCAAAGAAATTGCACTGAAAAAGAAAGTCAAATCTTCATATTTAATTGGAAAGGATTCTGTGATTGCAGGCATTTTGTCGCATTTGCCACAAGAAATGTTAAATAAATTGGTACAAAAAGCAATGTCAATAAAAATGGCAAAATATGAAAAATAGAATATCGGTATTAAATAAAACAAAGATTAAACCCATTATCCTTGTAAAATAATGTTCCCCGCTGGCAGTGCTAGTTCGAACCAATGAGCGAAGCGAATTGAGTGAGACTGTATGCCGTATGGCTGGAACCGA
>CAVHEM010000015.1:0-8487 GCA_963635055.1 Bacteroidaceae bacterium
CACTGGCAAAAGGCAATCATACAATAGAAGGTTCTATAAATATGATGGGAAATCCTTATCTGATTGCAGGGCTCAATGTTGAAGTTAAAGATGTCGGTTATTTTTCAGGTAAATACCATATAACTCAAGCGGTACATACTCTCGATAGAAGTAGTGGATATTCACTAAGTTTAGAGGTGAAGTCTTGCTAAAATTCGGAACTGTAACAAATATAAATCCATTGACTGCTAAAGCTAGAGTGGAATTTGCTGATGATAATATGACTTCTTATTGGTTGCCCATTCTTCAAAAGAAAACTTTGAAGGATAAATATTATTCTGTTGTAGATATTGGCGAACAAGTTGCTTGTTTAATGGATGAGAACTGTGAAGACGGTGTTATTTTAGGAGCAATTTACACAAATTTAGATGAGGTCCCTGCGATTTCAAGTTCACAACATTTAGTTAAATTTGAAGATGGAAGTTTTGTTGAATACAATCGAGAGAATGAAATGCTGACTGTTGTTGCAAAAACAATCAACTTAATTGGAGATGTTGTTCATACCGGAAAGTTAGAAAATACTGATGGAATTACTTCAAATTCAGACATTGCAGATAAAACATCTTCTATGCAAGCAATTAGAGATACTTACAATTCTCACACTCACACAGGCAACCAAGGAAGTCCGACTTCAAAACCAAAAGAGGCTATGTAATGACAACTTTAAATGAAATAACTTATGTAGATTGGCAATATAAACTTAACTCTATTGGTGAAGTGGCAGAAGGAGTTGAGGATATAAACCAATGTATCGCAATAATTTTATTAACTCAAAAAGGTTCAGATCCACTAAGACCAACTTTTGGTTCTGATATATATAAATATGTCGATTATCCTGTTAATTCAGCAAAAGCAAATATTATCAGAGAATCAGTTGATGCAATTGAAAAATGGGAAAGCAGAATAAAAATTGATTCCGTAACTGTTGAAATTAATGCAACTCAAATAAAAGTTAAAATTCAATGGACACTTAAATCTTCAAATAATACAAAAAGTTCAACGGAGGTAACTTTATGACACAACTTCCTGAACCAAATTTTATAGATAGAAATCCTGAAACAATAACAAATGAATGGATAAAATTATACGAAGAAAAAAGTGGCAAAACCCTTCAACCTGCGCAAATTGAAAGATTGATGGTAGATGTCGGTGCTTATCGTGAAACTGTTTTGAGAATGGCAATTCAAGAAACAGCAAAACAAAATTTGTTAAGCTATGCATCTTTGGATAACTTGGAACATATCGGTGAACCACTAGATGTTAGAAAACTTTTAGCAAGTTCTTCTGTAACCACTTTGCAATTTTCAGTTGATTCAGCTCTAGATTTTAATTTCACAATCCAATCAGGAGTTGAGGTTGAAACAAAAGACGGATTGTTTGTTTTTCAAACCCACGAGCCTGTAGTTTTAATCGCAGGTGAAACATCTGTTACTGTAAAAGCAACTTGTGAAACTTCTGGAATTGCCTCTAATAATTATAGTATCGGTAGCATAAATAATCTGATTACACCATTAAGCTATATTTCTAAAGTTGAAAATATAACCATAAGCGATGGTGGAGCAGACGATGAAGATGCAGATAGCTTAAGAGAAAGAATCAGGCAAGCTCCGGAAAAATTTTCGAATGCCGGAAGTCGTGGAGCATATCGTTATCACACATTATCTGCACATCAATCAATAACAGATGTTGCAATAAAATCTCCAACTCCGGGAGTCGTTAATATTTATCCTCTAACTTCGCTTGGAAATCCAACAAAGGAGGTTTTAGATATTGTTCAAGCATATTTATCAGATGATAAAATTCGACCTTTAACAGATTTGGTTCAAGTGTTATCTCCTGAAGAAAAAGTTTTTACAATCAAAGCTACTCTTTATCTATATAAAGATGCAGACCAAGAATCTGTATTGAAAACAATTGAAGAAAAACTGAAAGAGTATAAAAAGACACTTTCAGAAAAACTTGGCAAAAATGTTATAAGAACTCAAATTATTGCAATTTTAAACAGCGTTTATGGAGTGTTTAAAGTCGATTTAAATATGGAAGCCGATATTGATATTAAAGAACATCAATGGGCAAATTTAAAAAGTTGGGAAATAAATATCGGAGGTTATGCAGATGAATAGTGAATTTTTAGAAGATGAAATAAAAGAAGATTCTACTTCTGAAAATATAAAAACGGCATTATTGAAACCTCAAAAAGTTACAGGTGTTTCAGGTAATCTTGCTCCAATAAACGACATTAACCTCAAAATCTTTGATGAAATCTGTGAAGAAAGGTTTGGAAATTTAAACTTAGATGCAGTCTTGGTTTCAATAATAGATAATGTTCCATCTGATGCTTTGCCACATTTAGCTGAACAATACCACATCACAGGTAATGAAGGTTGGTTACAAGCCTTGAGTGAGTCAGAAAAGCGAAACCTGATTAAATCTGCGATAAAAATGCACAGATATAAAGGTACAAAATATGCGATTGAAGAAATATTTAATACCTTAAATATTGTAGGAAATGTCAAAGAATGGTTTAACTACGGTGGAAAACCATATTATTTCAAAGTTATCTTGCAAATTTTTAATCGTTCAATCAATGAAGAAACTGAAACCAAATTAAGAGCCTTGATTGATGAATACAAAAATGAAAGGTCCTGGCTGGAACAAATCGAATTCTTTTTATCTTCACTTGGTAAAGAATATCTTTATTCGGCAACAATTCAAAAAGAAACAATAACAGTAAATTCAAAGGAGTCTTAAATGGCTGAAGAATTTTATTCCTTAGTTACAGATTATGGCGCACAAAAACAATTAAATTCTATAAAAAACGGAACACCTTTTGATGTCTTCGAAATCGCTCTTGGTGATGGTGGAGGAAATTATTATAATCCATCGACAAGCCAAACTGCTTTGAAACGTGAAGTTTGGAGGGGTGAGATCCAAGAATGCGAGTGGGATGGTAAAAGATTTTATTGTTTAACAACAGTTCCTGCTGACGTTGGAGGTTTTACAGTTAGAGAAGCAGGTATTTTTGATAACAACGGCAATTTACTTGTTATATCTAAATTCCCTGAAACAATAAAACAATCTCCTGATAGTGGAACTGTAAAGGAATTAACTATTAGAATTGAAATTCAATTATCTAATACAGAATTAGCAGAATTGATTATTAATCCTGATATTCAAACTGCGACAAAAGAAGAACTTGGGAAATTATCGGAAGAAATTAACACGAAATTTCAAGCTATCGCAGAAAAAGGACAACCAAACGGATATGCTCCTGTTAATGAAAATGGTTTAATTCCTTTGCAATTTATTCCGGAAATCAAAACAAAAAGTATATTGACTCCATTTTGTTTAAATTCTTGTAAGTTGGATTCAAAAGGTAATCCTGATTTATTGACTTATGATGTTGTGAAAGTTGTAAAATATACAGCAAGCTCACTCGGAGCATTTTATGTTTCACCTGCTTTTGTTTTTGAAAAAGATGCTGTTGTTTATTCGGATAGCGAGTTAACACAAATTGCAAATACTATTGTTGCCGTTGATACAGAAAATAAAAGTATTGCATTTGGTGAAATCGGAACATTAAGCGAATTAGATGATGGACATTATTCAGAAACAGTTGTTGGCGAGTTTTATGTCAAAGAAACTTTAGCAGTTGGAGTTGAATGTTTTTCTGATGCTGAATTTACTAATTCTATTGGTTTTGTAACATATTTGAATTTAACAAAAATCTGTATTGGCGAACAAGAAACCTACGAATTAAATGGTAATATTACAACTCATATCTATATTACGGCAAATGCACCATTTACTTATACAACAGCAAATAGCATAACTCATAATGTGGAAAACAACTTGGTTTTAGATGTAATAAATTTGTGTCCTGAAACTGCCGATGAAACAAAAGATTTTAATTTGTTCGTGAATAATGAAGAAGAAGACGGTTATTCTTTGGTTGCTTTATCTAACACAATTTTTACTCAAATGTTAGAACCGACAGATTTTAGTGCTAATGATGTTTGGTTCAAAATTCTTGAGCCGTTAGCAAGCTATATTTTCTTGTTGAATATTTGGCAAGAAACAAATCTTGTACCGATTGGAGTTTTTACTCTTGAAGGTGGCGAGAAATAAAACAAAAAAAGAGAGATTAAGGAGAAGAAATGACAAAATATTATTACAGTTACAACACAGAAGGGAATGCTTTTTTAGGTAAATATCCTGCATTAAAAAATCCAAGGCGACAAAGTGAATATTTATTACCATCAATGGCAACATTTGTTGAACCACCAAAAACTAAAGACAAAGAGATTGCTATTTGGAATGGAACATCTTGGGATATAGAGCCTGATTTTAGAGGTGAAACTCAAATAAATATTGAAACAAAAGAAAGTTCAATTATTGATTATGTTGGTGAAATCAAGTCAGGGTTTCAAAAAGTTTCAAAAGAAATGGCTTTAGATATTTTAAACAATCCTGAAAAATACAAAATTGTTGATAAAAAATTTGTAGATATTTCAGATACGGAAGAATATACGCAATACATGAAATTAAAAGAAATTGAATTTAGAAAATCCGAAATAGAGCAGGAATTGTTGGAATTAGATTCTAAAAGAATTCGAGCAATTTGTGAACCATCGGTTAAAGATGAAACAACTGGTGAAACTTGGCTAGATTACTATAATTCGGAAGTTGAAAGATTAAGAACAGAATTAAAGGCATTGAATGAAAATCAATAAAATAAAATCCCCACAATTAAATCAAAACGGTTATCACAAGAACCTTTTGACAAAAGAAAGAATCGGAACACTTTTTATTTACCCAATAGATTTTACCCCTGATGACTGTTTGTCTTGCGATGGATATTCTTTGCTGATTGAGGATTACCAAGAACTATATTCAATTATTGGCACAAAATTTAATCAAGCAAATGATGAAGTCGGCACATTTAGAGTTCCTGATTACAATGTTTCAAAAAGATTTTTGCAACCCGGAAGTGGAGCCGGAACAACGATTGAGGCAGGACTTCCAAATATTACAGGTGGGTGGAATAATGTCGGAGCAGAACCCGGATACAACTATGCTTCAGGTGCAATTTACGGAAACAACATTAACGGAAATTTCTTTTACCACGCAAATGGAAGAGGTGGAACAGTTGGAGGATTCTATCTAAATGCATCACGTTCAAGTGCAGTATATGGGAAATCAAACACAGTTCAACCCTCATCACAAGTGGTTCATATATGTATCAGATATAAATAAGGAGAATAAAATGACATCACTAACTAAAATTTGTCTGCATTGGACAGGTGGAGCAAATATGCCTTGTCAGCAGAATTTGGATTGTTACCACTTCCTTTTTGATAAAAATGGAAAAGAATACAAAGGCAAATACAAACCTGAAGATAACTTGAATTGTAATGATGGGATTTATGCAAAACATTGCGGCGGTGGAAATACAGGTTGTATCGGAGTCTCTTGTTGTGGAATGTATGGATTTAATCTTCAAGCTAAGAAAACGAAATATCCACTTACACAAAAACAAGTGGAAGCTATGTGTGCAAAAGTTGCTAAATTGTGTATTGCATACGGAATTCCTGTAACAAATAAAACCGTTTTTACTCATTATGAATTCGGTCAAATCCACCCAAATACAACAAGTGCAACAAAGATTGATTTCACTTATCTTCCATATTTGCCAAATCTTGCAAAAGATCGAGTTGGTGATTATTTGAGGAATAAAATTCAATGGTATCAGATTCAACAAAAGAAAGGAAAATAAAAAATGAATTTTTTATCAATTATTAAAAATTGGAAAGACTTTAGTGCAATTTGGTTGGTTGTACAACCTTTTATCTTGAAACTTATTCAAAAGAAAGTTCCAACTTCAATTACAAAATTATACGAAAATCTCGCAAAATACACCCAACCTGCGATTGATAGTTTGTTTAAATTAAAAGATAAAATTAAGAATACACCAAATGAACTTGACGATTATTGCTTTAATCAAGGTGTTTCTGCGATTGAAACTTTTGCGAATTACTTGTTGGAAGTCGCAAAGGAATTGAGAGCATAAGGTATTTAAAATATTGAAAGTTTTTCTCTCCTCCTCTAATCCCTACGGTATCCCTGATTCAAAAGTGAATGAGTTTCCTGTAAGGGAACTCATTCTTACAGGGATTGATAGTAACTTCACTTTTTTAAATTTTTGAGTGATTTATAACAACACATACGGAGGTTTTATGAATAAGCTCAAAATTACTAAATTGAATAAACAAAATATAAACAGGTTAATAAGTACAATAGAGAGTATTCATGGTTTATCTATTGTCTTACATCAATACTGTATTTCACAAAAAAATATTGATGAACTGGATATTTTATCATCATTAACTCAAAAAATTTGCGAAGAAACTGACTTGTTAAAAGCCTATTTTATAAATTTCAAAGTTATTAATGAAAATACATTGTGTCTAGATGATACAGAATAACAATAATGACTTCCAATTTTATTCGTTTTAATCGATGAATGTCAATGTAATAAAAAATAAGGAGGTTAAAATGACTACAATTACAGCAGAAGAAGCACTTAGAAGTAAGAAAAACTTTGAAGAATTTATGAGTAAGAATACTCCGCCAATTGTTACTTCAACATTAGCAGAATATACCCGCATAAATGGTCAAACTGTTATTTCCATTTATGATTTAACTCAAAAAATAGAAACAATTGTTTCAACCCTAAAAGAAATTGAAGATTTGAATTTGTCACTACCACCTTTTATTGTTTGGTATGTAACATCTGAAAAGGAAGAATATATGAGCGTTGCTAATGTATTAAATCGATATTCAAAAAGAGGTCTGAAAATATTTATTTTTAAAGCATTATTAAATGATAATAAAATAGAGTTTAAATGTATTTTAAAACCTAAAAAGAATCATAAAATTGAAACTCCTGCTAAACAGATTCAATTGAATTATTGGAATAAATATTTTGAAATTTGTGATGAATTAGGTAGTAATCTTCAAATAAATCCTCAATCTCAGCATTGGCAATATATTGCAATGGGTAAAAGGGGAGTAAGTTTGATGTTGTCAGCAAGTACACAATTAAAATATATCGGTGTGGATTTAGTTATTAATTCAGATAAGAAAATTTTTCAGAATTTGTTAGAACACCAAGAAGAAATTGAGCAAAAATTAGGAAAATTAGAATGGATTAATAAAGAAAAGAATAAATCTTCAAAAATCAGAAAAACACTAAATTTTGATATTACAAATTCTACTCATATTAAAAAGGCAATATTAGCTCATATCAAATTAGCAGAAGAATTTAAAAAGGTGTTTTCAGAATATTTAGAAGAAGGTATTCAATGTGTTTGGTCAAAGAAGAACAATGTGTCGAATTGATACAAAATATTTTTACTAACTTGAATTTGCTCATCTTTAAAGTGATGAATACAAATGGAAAAATTTAAAACATTGAAAGGAGACAATATGAGAACTAGAGTAGGAAAATTTATGGTGTATAACCCAAGAGCAGAAAAACCGACAAAAATCTATCCTAAAAAAGAAGAGGCTATACAAGATGCTAAAACTTTAAACGAAAAAACAGGAGAAGATTTTTTAATATTAAAAATCATTGCAAATGTGGAAAAAGATAAAATTAAAATATTAAAAACAGAAACCTTTTCGCAAGAAAAAGAATTGGTTGAAATAATAGACAGATAATTATCAAAGGAGCAAATTAATGGTTGCGACAAAATCTAAAGAAAAAATTATAGAAGATATTACTTATTCATCTAGTCATCAATCTATTTCAAGACGAGTTATTTATGAATTCAAAAATTTAAAAATAAAACTTGAATTGCAATCTGATGGCTACAAAAGACAATGTTATGCAAGAGCTTCGGCTCTTGATGGCTTAGAATGGCGATTGATATATTCTATACCCCATTCTGAAATGCGAACGCCAGAAGGACTTTGTTATTGTGTCCCATATAGAGATGAAAAAGCTCCAAACGCAAAGCGTGAATTTGATAAAGATATTGAACGATTGAAAAAATATATATCAGAAATACTTTAATGTGTCTGAATGATACGGAATAGGTGCAATAGACTTGAATAGTCGTTGCACCTATTCGATTAATGTCAGTGTAAAGTAAGACAGCGAAAGGAATACACAATGAAAAAGATTAGCAAAATTGAAGAAGTAAAAAACAAAGACGTAAGATTAGAAGATGTTGGAATTAACAGAACTTTTTACTGGGCATACATTAGAACACAAGAAACGACAAATGAAATTTTAGATTTTAATGATGTTATATGGGAAAGCGATGTTGAAGGCATAATCAAAAATTGTAAAGAATTCGGCTTGAAAGAAATTACTATATCATCTAGGTTTGCAAGTTTGATTGATATATTAGCTGAATTTGAAAAGCAAGGAGCAAAATTAGC
>CAVHEM010000016.1:0-5990 GCA_963635055.1 Bacteroidaceae bacterium
AGTATCGACAATAGAACCGAAATAAAAAAAGCACAAAAACGTTATAAAAAAATTATAAACTCGATAAAAAAAACACAAAAATCTAAAATAAAAGTATTGTTTTTAGTGAATGAAAATTCAAAATGGAAAACTCAATCGCTTTATGATTTATTAGAAAAATCGGAAAAATTTGAACCTGTAATTGCTCTAACCATTGCAGACATGCAAAAAAGAGCATCAGAAGAAGAAAAGAAAAAATGTCTTGAAGAAAATTATGAATTTTTCACAAATAAAAAGATGAACTGCGTTTATGCGTGGGATATTGAAAAAAATAAACCGAAAAATCTCAATATTTTTAAACCTCAAATTGTTTTTTACCAACAACCTTGGTTTTTGCCGAAAATTCAACAACCTAAAAAGGTGTCAAAATTTGCATTAACTTGCTATGTTCCGTATTTTGTACCGAATTACGGGATTATGAATATGGACTGTTCTGAATTCCACAAGTTTTTATACAGAAATTACGTCCTAAATAAAGACTGGGAAAATTTGTACAAAAATTATATCGGAGAAGATTACACCGGAAATATCGTGAGTGTCGGACATACAATGCTTGATGATTTGTATTTGAAAAAAGATATTAAAAACGATGAGGACTTTGTAATTTATGCTCCACATTGGTCAATACCTTGTCAGGGTAACAAAAATGACGAAAATTATGCAACCTTTTTGTGGACAGGAAAAGTTATTTTGAATTATGCAAAAAATCATCCTGAAATCAACTGGGTATTTAAACCACACCCGACTTTGAAATTTGCGCTGAAACGTACCGGATTTTTCTCTGATAGCGAGATTGAAAACTATTACAAAGAGTGGGAAAATGTTGCAAAGCCTTGTTACTCCGCAAATTATATGGAGATTTTCCTAAAATCAAAAGCTTTGATTACTGATTGTGGTTCATTTTTGATTGAATATTTTTGTACAGGAAAACCTATTATTCATTTGATTTCCGACCAATGTAATGCAACTCCGCCAGAGCCGACTCAAAAAATATTTAACACTTTCTACCAAGTGAGAAATGTTGGGGAGTTGTACAACCAGTTGGATAATCTTTTGCAGAAAAATAATGACTACAAAATGGAAGAAAGGTTACAAATTTTAAAAGAGTTGAACCTTGAAAATTGCTATGCAGCGCAAAATATAATAAATGATTTAGAAACGGTTATTGCCGAATAAAGGAGAAAATAATGTTAAAAAATTACGGAATAATTTTAGCATCAGGCACAGGAAGCAGATATAACAGCGATATTCCAAAACAATTTATTAAAATTGCAGGAAAAACGGTGTTAGAACATACTGTCGAAATTTTTGAAAATTCAGACAAGATTGATGAGATAATTTTGGTAATAACTCCGGATTACAGACATATTGCAGAACATATTCTGCTAAGAAATAATTTTAAAAAGATTACAAAATTGCTAAACGGTGGAGCAACTAGAAAAGACAGTTCATATATTGCAATCTCTTCAATTGAAGACGAGGAAGCAAATGTGCTAATTCACGATTGCGCAAGACCATTTTTGACAGAACAAATCATTGACGATTGTGTAAAAGCATTAGACAAATATAGCGCAGTTGACGTTGCAATCCCGTCTGCTGATACAATTATTAAGGTTAAAGATGGAATTATTGATGGGATTCCTGATAGAGCAAGTCTTATGAGAGGTCAAACTCCACAATGTTTCAAATTATCACTAATCAAAAAAGCGCACGAAATGTCAAAAGGTGACAACAATTTCACTGATGATTGCGGACTTGTCGTAAAATACAACCTTGCAGATGTTTTTGTCGTAGCAGGTTCTGGCGAAAATATCAAAATTACTTATCCTGAAGATATTTTTATGGCAGACAGACTATTCCAAATCAGAAGTGCAATTTATCCTGAAAAAACTTCTTTAGACAAAATTAAGGACAAAGTTATCGTAATTTTTGGCGGAACAAGCGGAATTGGAAAATGTATTGTAGATTTGGCGCAGCAGTATGGCGCAAAGATTCACTCTGCCTCAACAAGACTCGGTTGCGACATCACGAAATACGAAGATGTTTGTAACTTTTTAGAAAAAGTTTATAAAGAAAATAATAAAATTGATTACATCATAAATAGTGCCGGAATTTTGAAAATGGGCAAATTATTAGATAGGGAAATTGATGATATCAGAAAAGATATTGAAATTAACTATGTCGGCTCAATCAATGTTGCAAAAGCTTCAATTCCTTATTTGAAGGAAACAAAAGGCGGATTATTGTTGTTTGCCTCAAGTTCTTACACTCGTGGCAGAGCCTTGTATTCAACATACTCATCAACCAAAGCCGGTATTGTAAACCTTGCTCAAGCGCTAGCAGAAGAACTAACTTCAGACAATATCAAAATCAACGTTATTAACCCTGAAAGAACCGCTACTCCGATGAGGTTTAAGGCATTTGGACAAGAACCCGAAGGCAGCCTTCTTCAACCGGAAATTGTTGCAGAAGCAAGTTTGAAAACATTACTTTCTGATTTGACAGGTCAAGTAATTGATGTGAGAAGGGATAGATAAGATGGGGATTTTGCAAACAGTATTTGAATTGACAAATGTAGATGGTGTCAAAGTTTTGACAATTTTAGGCATGAAATTTAAACTGAAAAAGAAAAATAAAGACGACAAAAAGTATATTTTAGAACCGATTTATTGTAGTTTGGTAAATCGTTTTTGCAAGGTTAAAAATAATAAAATTGTGTTTATAAACTTTATGAACTGGCAATTTGCAGACAATCCAAAATATTTGGCAGAAGAATTTTTGGCTCGAGATGTTAAAGATTTGGATTTGGTTTGGTTTACAAATAAAAATACTGATTTGTCACTTATTCCAACCGGATTGAGGACTGTAAAATATACATCATTTAAGGCTTTGTACGAATTTATGACCGCAAAAACTTGGGTAATCAATGCTAATCCGTTTTTGATGCTTAAAAAAGGTGCTAAAAAAGCAAAAGGAACTCTTTGTATGCAAACTTGGCACGGCACAATGGGAATTAAACAAGAAAGCGCCGCAGCACAAAAAGCGTACGAAGAATTAGGCTGGACGAAATGGCAAAAATTGTCCGCATCAATGTATGATTATATTTTTACTGATAGTGAGTTTGAAAAAGAAAAATATAAAACCGCTTTTTGGGGAAATGGTGAAATATTGAAATATGGTGTTCCTAGAGATAAGTATTTCTTCACAAATCATTCTGATTTTGCGCAAAAAATTAAAGAATACTATAATATTCCGCAAGAAAATAAGATTTTGCTTTACGCTCCGACTTGGCGAGTTGATAAAAGATGTAATGTTTATAATATAGATATTAAACTCTTGAAAAGAAGTCTGAACAAACGTTTTGGCGGAAATTGGTCAATTTTAATCAGAAGTCACGTGCAAATGAAAAAGAATATATTTAATGCACTTTATGACAAAGATGAAATTGTTAATGTAGCAACATATCCTGATATGCAAGAATTGATGCTTGCTGCAGATGCTTTGATTACGGATTACAGTTCTTGTTTATCGGAGTATGTAATTTTGAAAAAGCCGTCATTTATTTATGCATCTGATATCAAAGATTTTGAACAGGGATTTGCATATCCTATCACCGATTTGCCTAGTCCGGTTGCGACTGATAATGGTGAATTGAGCGAAGTTATTCTGAACTTTGACCAAGAAAATTACAACCAAAAGGCTGACAAATTTTTATCACAAATGGGCTTTTGTGATGACGAAAATTCTTGTAAGAGAATTGTTGATTTTATCCTAGACAAAATGGAGCAAACAAAATAAGATGGCTGATTACGATTTATATTCATTTGATATTTTTGACACGGTAATAACTAGAAAGGTTGCTCAACCTCGTGGAATTTTTGCGATAATGCAAGCGCAACTTTGTCATAATGAAGCGTTCAAAGAGTTTCCGCAAGAGGTGAAAGTGAACTTTTTCAAACACCGTACAAATGCCGAATATCGTCAAAGAAAGTTGAATTATTTGGCAAAAGACGATAAAGACATAACTTTTGACCAAATTTATCAAGATATAAAAGATAATTGTTATCTGTCAGATTCTCAAATTGAACAGTTGAAAAATTTGGAACTGCAAACCGAATATGACAATATTATTCCTATTGAAGAAAATGTGCAAAAAATAAATGCGCTTATCAGTCAAGGTAAACGTGTTGTTTTGATTTCTGACATGTATTTGTCTGAAGATTTTATCAGAAAATTATTAGCCAAAACAAAATTGCCAAATGATATAAAAATTTATTTGTCGTCTGTTGTCGGGTTCAAAAAAGAAACCGGAGAAATGTATTCTTATGTTCAAAAACAGGAAAATGTTGATTTCAATAATTGGTACCATTTGGGTGATAATGAGTATTCTGACTACAAACAGGCGCTTTATGCCGGTATAAATTCTGAATTATATCATTATGTTGAGTTAAAAGCTTACGAAGATAATATTCTCAGGGGGCAATTTGATTCTCCGTTTGTTCAACTTATGATAGGTTGTGCAAAAAATTTGAGATTACAAAATTATAAAAAGTCTGACAAATGCGATTTAGGCGCTTCTCTTGCCGGACCTATATTTTATCCTTATGTGTCATGGCTTGTTGAACAGGCTCAAAAACGTGGGATTAAACATCTTTATTTCTTGGCTCGAGATGGATATATTTTGCAAAAAATTGCAGATATCATTATAAATGAACAGAATTTGGATATAAAAACTCAATATGTTTATGGTTCCAAAAAGGCTTGGCGATTGCCTTCTCTTACGTTAGAAAACAAAACTTTGAAAACTCAATTTGTTGAAACTTTATGTTGGACTCCGAAAAAACTCGACAAGTTGTTAGGTTTGACAAGAGAGGAACTTTGTAATGTTTTGCCAAAAGAATTCCATTGTTACAACCATACAATGAGTGAACGCAGAACAAATAAATTGAAAAAGTTCTTGAATAATGATGACAGATGGTTAAAACTCGTAATTGAAAGAAATTCTGCAAAACGAGAAATTGCAAAACGCTATTTGAAACAACTTGCTGACGATGCAATCGGTGAACGTTTTGCATTTGTTGATGTTGATGGTACAAGATTTACAATGAATTGTATGAGTTCAATAATGAGAGAGGTTTATCAAGGAGAACTCAATGCTTTTTATTTGACTAGTACGCCGACTGTTTTTGCGCCAATTGATATAAATTATTATCATTTCTATGCATTGAAAAGATCGTTGGTTGGACATGTTATGGAACTTCTTGCAAGAGCGCCACATGGACAAACTCTCGGTTATGAAGAAAAAGACGGGCGAATGGTTCCGATACTGGAACAGACTTCACCAAAAATCTTTGAAGATTGGAAATTTGACGAGTATATAGATGGCATTGAAGAGTTTGCAAAGGCATGCCTTGGATATAATCGTGAGTTCCCTGAAATTTGTTTAGAAAATCAACAAGTTATGGAACGATATATAAATTTTATGGCTCGTGATGTTGATAAAGACACCGCAGACTTGCTTGGGAATATTGTTCACAGTTTGTATGGGACAGAAAAGCAAGAATTTGCACCACAAATTGGAATTTTTGCTGCGTTAAAATATTTGATTACAAATAAAATTGCATCTGAAAATGTGCTATATTCAAAGGTTCGTTCAAATTGCGTTGTTCAAAAAATCTTGGAATACCGAATGGCACATCAAGAGTTGCGCAAAGAGATTATAAACTTGTTTATCCATAAACGCAGACGTCAAGTGACCTTGACATTGTTTGGTACAAATTTTGAATTTGGTGAAATATTTTTTCCAAAAAAGTTGAAAAATAATTAAAAATTTAGCCTACTTGAGTATTGATTTTTGTTAATGTTCGTAGTAAAATAAATTTTGCTGGTAGAGATTAGTTGGGGTTGAGAATGCTGGTTTCATCAATTAGTTATATAGATATTGCTTAATA
>CAVHEM010000017.1:0-22871 GCA_963635055.1 Bacteroidaceae bacterium
ACAGAATGTTGTAATTCAGACAGATTAACGATTACAGAGTCATTATGCATTTCTTGTTTTTCAGAAGTTGAAATAAATTCGGTTTTTAAGTCGTCTAATTTTTGGAATACATCTGAAATCTTTTCATTAACTGCATCTGTTGAATCTTTTTGGGAAATTTCGCTCAAATCACCGACTATTGCTTCAACGACTTTCAAAACTTTTAAAACATCTTCTCTGTCTGATTTTCCTTGCATTTGTACAAGTAATTCATCAGTGTTCTCTTTTATTTTTGAATTCGTTAACCATTTTTGAAGTGATGAAACTTTTTCGTGAACTTCTTCAACTTGTTCTTTCACTTCTTGACCTTGCGCTTCAAAGTTTGCACTGATTTCGTCAAGTTTTGCGAGTACTGCTTGCTTATACTCTTCAATCGCATTGTCTTTGTCTGTGGATTTTTCTTGAAAATCAGTGATTTTATTAAGAAATTCTCTCAATTCTTCGATAAAATCATTAAATTCATCACCGGTTACAATATTAGCAACAGAATGTTGTAATTCAGACAGATTAACGATTACAGAGTCATTATGCATTTCTTCTGTATTTATGAAGTCGTTTTTCAAATCCTCAATCATTTGATAAACGTCTGCTAATGTATTTTTAACCTTTTTTGCATCAGCGTTTTGAGAAAGTTCCTCAACACAATTTGAAACATTTTCCATCGTTTCAAGAATTTTTAAAACTTCATCTCGGTTTGGTTTTTGCTTAATTTGGTCAGCAATTTCCTGAGCGTTTTCTTTAACGTTTGAATTTGCTAACCAGTTTTCAATAGAAGAAGTTTTGTCATAAATACTTTCAAATTCTTTATCAAAATTAAGATTTTTAACTTCGTTTTCAACGTTGTCTATTTTTGCAGAAATATTTGCAGCATCATCTTTTCCTGCAACTTCTTGCAAATTCTCAACCAAACTCAATTGATTGCTGTTCAATGTTTCCATATCGGCATGGGTTGGCAAGTTGTCAACTTTGTCCATGATTTTGTCTGATTGTTTTACAAGCGTTTCAAGAGTTTTTTGTTCATTCTGGTAAGCATCTAAAATTCTTTCAATATCTTCTTTTTGAGGTAATGCTTTGACTAATTCCGATACTGTATTTTTTATTTCATAACTTTCTTTTTCAAAAGATATTTCATTTATTGATGTTAGAACCTTGTTTGAAACAATTTCCATAATATCAGAAATTATCTTTTTGCCTGTTGTTAATTCTGTAGACACACTTTGAAGGTTAGAAACAACATCATCAAGAATATCTTTTGCATCAACTTTTTGAACTTCTTTTTCTAAAAGGTTCAATTTTTCTGAAATTTCGCCGATTGTATTTTCTACAAATTTTGTATCAGGAATGTTTTCGATATGTTGAGTGATGAGTCCTAATTGGCTTTTCAAGTTTTCTGTACTTTCGACTAATTCTTCAGCAGTTTCTGATAGTGTTGAAAACATGTCTTTTGTAGCAGATTTTTCAAGTTGTTGTTTTAGAAAATCTGCAGCGGAAGTGATTTCTTTGACATCAGTTTTTGTTGCATTTTCTGACAATTTATCACTAATTGATGTTGCTTTTTGCACTAAGACTTCAATTACACTTTGTGCATATTTTAGGCTTTCTTCAGTCGCAACGGTTGACAAGACAGTTTCAAGTTGAGCGTTTTTCTTGTCTAAATTTGCCAAATATCCGATAATATCTGATACGGCTTTTTGAATACTGTCGATTTGTTCAAGAATTTGAGCGCCGTTATTTGTTTGATTGATTTGCGCAATTCCGCTAATGATATTTTTAAGGTTAGAACTAACGCTATCAATGGTATATTTGTAACTTTGGTTTATATTTTCAAAATCATTTCTTAATAGGGAAATTGTGCGTAGGATATCTTCTTTGTCAGATTTGTTTGATGAGATTTCGGCAATTTTATTTTCAATGCCGGCAATTAAGGCTTTTTGTTGACGAATTTCAGAATATACGGTGTTCATGTTGTTTGAAAATATTTCAAACAATTCTTTCATTTCTTTAGTTTTGACATGCTCATCTTGTTCGTTAAAAATTGCTTTGAGGGCTTTTTCGATATCAGAAAACTTGTCTAATGTTGTTTTGTACTTGTCATCAGACATTTTAGCCAAATCAGAAAGATATGACTTGATAAGGTCTGCTGATGCCGAATTTTTATCAAGTATTTCCAATTTGTTTGCAACACTAACCAAGAGTCTTTCGAAACTCTCACTATTTGCTGAATTTGCTCGTTTTATCTCTCTCAACGATTCAAAGATTAAGTCTATTTCTTGAGCCATTCTCCCACCTTTACAAATATATCCCTACATTTTATATATTACCAACATCAAATCTCTAAGTAAAATTATTTTTACATATTTATTACAAATGTTAAGAATAAGTGCTACAAAAATATTATTAGTGTTATTATGGTAAAGGAGAAGATTAGAAAGAGGGATATTATGAGTCACATAGTAATTGATGACACGAGATGTAAGGCATGCTATTTGTGTATCAAAGAGTGTCCTAAAAAGTTGATTAAAGTCAGCGAAAAAACAAACAATTTGGGTAATAAAATTGTAGAATTTGATGACAAGAATAATGAATGTTTGGGCTGTGCAATGTGTGCAATGAGATGTCCTGATTTAGCGATAAAAGAAGTTTATAGAGGTTAAGAATATGTCAGTTGAATGTATAACCGGTAAAAAAGTTTTAATGAAAGGTAATTATGCAATAGCAAATGCTGCCGTTATGGCAGGTTGTCAGTGCTATTTCGGTTATCCGATTACTCCGCAGAGTGAAATTGGTGAGTTCATGAGTGGAAAGATGCAAGAACTTCATAGAGCCTATGTTTCGGCTGAAAGTGAACTTGCTGCGATTAATATGGCACTCGGGGCATGCGCAACTGGTGTTAAAGCAATGTCGTCATCTTCTTCATGTGCTGTTTCTCTTATGCAAGAAGCATTGTCTTATGCGACGGCTGATGAACTTCCGATAGTATTGGTAAGCGTTATGAGAGGTGGTCCTGGGTTAGGTAATATTTACCCATCACAAGGTGATTATAATCAATCAACAAAAGGTGGCGGAAACGGTGATTATCACCTAATCGTACTTGCTCCGGCAACTGTTCAGGAATGTTTTGATTTGACTTATAAAGCATTCTACCTTGCTCATAAGTACAAAAACCCGGCTGTATTGCTTGCTGATGGTTTGTTAGGTCAAATGATGGAACCTTTGGAATTTAAAGAATATCCGTATCCGGAAATTGACCATTCAGATTGGGCTTTGACCGGAGCAAAAGATAGAGACGCACGTATTATCCGTTCATACGCTCCAATTGCTGATGAACATTGCGTATTTATGGATAATCTTTATAAAAATAAATACAAAGTTATTGAAGAAAACGAAACAGAATGGGAAGAAGTTGGAACAGAAGATGCTGACGTTCTTTTGGTAAGTTTCGGTTCAACTTCAAGAAACGTTAAAACTGCTGCAAAAATGTGCAGAGAAAAAGGCATAAAAGCAGGCATTTTAAGACCAATTACGTTGTATCCGTTCCCTACAAAGAGAATTAGCCAACTTGCTGATAAGGTTAAAAAGGTTATTACCGTTGAAGTTAATATGGGACAAATGGTTAATGACGTAAGACTAGCGGTAAACGGCAAATGTCCTGTTGAATTGATAAATAAAGCTGTCGGAACACCACCGGCACCGGAAGAAATAGTTGAAAGAATTGAGGAGTTAGTATAATGGAAACACAAGTATTTAAAGTTCCGGAATCGTTCAAAAAAGATTTCAAATATACCTTCTGTCCAGGGTGTGACCACGGTGTTGCGATAAGACTTGTCGGTGAATGTCTTGACGAATTGGGTATTAGAGATAATTCAATCATTGCTGCTGCGATTGGTTGTTCTGTTACCATTTATGATTTTCTAAACATTGATGCGTTGGAATCTCCTCATGGTAGAGCAATGGCAGAAGCTACAGGTATTAAACGTGCAAGACCTGACAAATTCGTATTTACGTATCAAGGTGATGGCGATTTTGCATCAATCGGACTTGCAGAAGGAATCCATGCCGCACTTCGTGGTGAAAAAATTTCAGCGATTTGTATAAATAACACAACTTACGGTATGACAGGCGGTCAACTCGGACCTACAACAATGATGGGACAAGTTACGACCACTTCTCCGACAGGAAGAAATGCAGAGTACTACGGTTATCCGATTAAAATAGCAGAACATATTGCTTTATGTGAAGGTACAGCATTCAGTGCAAGAGTTTCACTTGACAGTGTTGCAAATATCAGAAAAGCAAAACAGGCTATCAAGAAGGCTTTTGAAGTTCAACTTCAAGGTCTTGGGCTCGGATTTGTTGAAATTCTTTCAGGTTGTCCGACAAACTGGAGAATGACTCCTGAACAATCTCACGAAAGAGTTAAAAACGAAATGCAAAAAACTTTCCCTCTCGGAATTTATAAAGACGTTACAGCAGAAACTAAATAAGGATACATTATGGAAAAAGATTTTATTATAGCAGGATTTGGCGGACAAGGTGTACTACTTGCCGGAGAGGTATTGGCTAACGGATTTATGCTTGATGATAAAAAAGTTACCTGGTATCCTTCTTACGGTGCTGAAATGAGAGGCGGAACAGTTAATTGTACTGTTGTTATGTCTGATGATGAAGTTGGAGCGGTTCAAAAATCAAAGGCTGATTTTATTGTAGTGCTAAATCAAGCTTCATTTGATAAATATATTTCTTGGGTTAAAAAAGGTGGCACAATCATTGTGAACTCTTCACTTGCAAAGATTAACAAAATTAGAGAAGATATTAACTATGCGGTTGCTCCTATTACAGAATTGGCACAAGAAAAACTTGGCAATATCAAAATGTCTAATATATTAGCATTAGGAATTGTGGCAAAAGTTTGCAATTCTGTTAATCTAAAAACTTTGGAAAAGGCATTGTACAACGTAATTCCACCGCACAGAAAGCAACTTATTCCGAAAAATATTGAGGCTCTAAAACTCGGTTATGAGTATGATTTATTGCCTGTTTAGTTTTAAAATCACCTAAAAAGTTGATTTTAAATTTTAAGGGACAGTTTATTCTTATCATGTGATATATAAGAGGTTTAAATAACGTGAAACGTGAAATCATAATTTCATCAATCAAAGAAAAAGAAATTCAACTGTCTAAACTAAAAGAGCATACGGATAAAAGTGAAGTGTGTTTGGATTTGTACAACAAAATTCTCATTGAAAAAGCGGTTTTGATTAAACAGCTTGAAGATTTGCAGAATAAATCAATTATTAATAGAATAAAACATCTGCTTCCACGTCAGGAAAAATTAATTTGTGACTATTTTAAAGGTAGATAATTAGTCGGTTAAAGATAGAATAATTTTATAAAAATCTTGCAAACGCTCTCTGTTTGCAGGTTTTATCCTATTGATAATTTCAGAATATAAATCGGCATCATCTTTCTGGTGGTCAAAATCAAATAAATCTTTAATTTTTACATTGAGGATATTTGCAATTTTTTCGAGATTTTCAGGAGAAGGAAAAGTTCTGCCTGTTTCGATGTTGCTCAAATTCCTCGGTGCAATCCCGATTAACTCTGCAAGTTGTTCTTGTTTTATCTTCTGACGTTTGCGAAGTTCTTGAATTCTTCGTCCTAAAAGTTTTTTTACTTCCGACATAACTACCTCACTTTTAAAATACAATCTTTTAGATCCTTTATAAATGATATAATTTTGCCTATTATTAGAATTTATGATATAATGCATCCATGAAGATTGATGTAATATATCATTTAATATGGATTTATAGACGAGGTGTGTAGTGAAAAATAAAGTTGGTTTTACGTTAGCTGAAATTTTGATTACTATTGGGATAATAGGTGTTATTGCCGCAATGACAATACCTGCGCTAACTACAAGTATTCAAAAGAAAATGACTGTAGCAAAACTACAAAAAACATTCTCCGAATTTTCTAATGCCGCAAAACTTGCTATAGATGAAAGTGGTGGAGCAATATTTGAAAAGAATGATAAAATGAAATCTCGAGAGCGATTTCAAAAATATATTGAACCGCACCTAAAACTTACATCTACTGCTACACTCCCAGGAGGTAAAATTTATTATCAATCAAGCGGCGCAAGAGAAACAATGTTGAACGTTATGAGAAGTACCGGAACCGAGTATACTCTTTTGTCCGGAGTGTCAATTATTGTTAGTGATGATCAAATATGGGGTACCCCAAACAAAAACGGAAGTGTTGGGATTGGATTTCTTATCGATTTGAACGGTTACAAAAATCCGCCAAATAAGTTTGGTAGAGATACGTTTTATATGGGTATAAATTCAGAACTTGGTCCATATCTTTCTTGTAGTGATGATGGAGAAGCCGGAACCGTGCAAAGAACTAGAGAACAACTTATAAATGGACCTTCAACTTATAACTATCAATGCAATAAAAAGGGGCGTGGACTCTGGTGCGGAGCCTTGATACAAAAAGACGGTTGGAAGATTAGCAAAGATTATCCTTGGTAAGAATTTAAAAATTTTCAAATCTGTGCTTGCAATTTTGTGTAAATTAGTGTAACATATTGTTATAAAACTATAGAAAAATATATAAAATGTAATGTTTTCAGTAGTTTACAACTTTGTATAGGATTATTAAAAATAAAAGTAAGGAAAAGAATATGACGGAGAATTTGGAAATGTCAGCAGAAACTGAAGATCGTCAAAGAATCTTATTGGCAGACGATGAAGCCAGTATAAGACGTATTTTGGAAACTCGTTTAAAAATGGCAGGTTACGATGTTTATACTGCACAAGATGGTGAAGAAGCAGTTGCAGCGTTTAACAAATACAACCCTGATTTGGTTGTTCTAGATGTAATGATGCCAAAAATGGACGGTTACGGCGTAACTAGAGAAATTCGCAGATCTTCTGATGTTCCAATTATTATATTGACAGCTTTAGGAGATGTTTCAGAAAGAATTACCGGTTTGGAATTAGGTGCAGATGACTATGTTATCAAACCTTTCAGCCCTAAAGAACTTGAAGCAAGAGTTAAAGCAGTATTAAGAAGAACAAATAACAGAGAAATGGTTACTCCATCTGGTAAAGTAACTAAAAATGTTATTACAACAGGTAATATCAAAATTGATACCGCTCGTCGTCAAGTTTATAGAAAGAACGAACGCATCAGATTGACAGGAATGGAATTTAGTTTGTTAGAATTGTTGGTAAACAATTCAGGTCAAGCGTTCTCAAGAAACGAAATCTTGCAACATGTTTGGGCTTATCCGCCTGATCATCGCATTGATACAAGAGTTGTTGACGTACATATTTCAAGATTACGTTCAAAACTTGAAACCGACCCTGCAAATCCTGAGTTAATCTTAACAGCACGTGGCATCGGTTATATGTTCCAAAGAATTAACTAATTTTAAACCAAAAAGAGCAGCCACAACGGTTGCTCTTTTTTTATGGAGAAATAATGACAATCGAAAATATTCCTGTAAATTGTGAAAATAATATAAATTTTTGTGAAGTGAGAACACATAATTTTTTCAAAATTCCTCAAACTCAAAAAATAATGCCACCAAGTTCAATAAATTTTGTTGATGCTTCAAGCAGAACTCGTAAATTAACAAGAAGAGAAAGATATGATATTATCAATGATATTACTGGAAGAAAAAGTAAAACTACAGTAACTTATGAAATTACTCTGAAAAGTGGAAAAACAATCTATGTTGGTAACGGTACTGCAAATGAAACAATTGCAAAAAATATTTGCACCGAAATCAATAAATGCTTGGCAAACAAAAATTTCCCATGTCGATATAAGTTGTAGTATTTGAGGTTAAAATGGAAAAACTTAAAATTAGTGATTTTTTAATTGGCTTAGTCGTGTTAGTTGTCTTAGTACTTTTTTTGATAAATACAACTGTTAGTGAAAGCTTAGAATGTAAGTCGGAGTTTGATTACTGTAAAAATGTAACAAAAAATATGCTTAATATGCGTAATGAAAACCTTTTGTTAAAACCAAATGATGTAAAAGACATAGATATAAACCAATATGAGGTTTCTGTTAAAGAAACGGAGAGATATGGTGAGAATAAAATAGAAAGAAGGCATTATGAACCGCGATTTTCACTATATTTTATAAATAAATCAGGAAATTCTTATTCAATTTTTAGAGATTATCGTAACGAAGATAGTGCAAAAGCGAAAAAAGATGAAATCTTAACTTGTTTTGCTGGAAAACATTATCCTTGTGTTGTAGATAAAAAATAAATTAACACTTGATTTTAAGACTGTTTTTGATAGAATAGGAATGTAGCAGATATGGCGGAAGTCGTCAAGCGGTTAAGACCTCGGATTGTGGTTCCGATATGCGTGGGTTCGAATCCCATCTTCCGCCCCACTAAAATTTAAGACCTCGAAAGAGGTCTTTTTGCTGTCATAGCAATGCTTTTACGGGTTCGGATAAGTTGCAATATTTATGTTAATCTATCGAACATATACCTAATTTTTGATTTATTTTCCTTTTATTGAGTTTTATATTCTTATATGATAATAATTAAATATGAACATTGAAATTTAGGCGCAGGGTAAAGATAAGCCTTTCTATAGGAAACCGACCGACAAATTTATTGTTGACCTCGGGTTAGTTCCCGACTAGAAAGGGGGCTGATATGAACGATTTCAATTTAAGTTTATTTTTAATTTATTTGATTTTGAACATATTAAAAACGATTCTCAACCAAAAGGTTAAGAATCGTTAGACCTCTACAAGGCTTATTGGTAGCTTAGGCAACTACCACCCTGTGCTTTTATTATAATCTATTATTTTGATTTATTCAACCTTTTTAAACAAAACTTGTAAAGAATTATTATGTGTCGTAATGCCTAAAAATAAATAATAGAAGCTTTTCTCGTCATTTTGGCTATAAAATTTTTATAAAATCTACAACTTCTTCTAATGAGTAGATATTTTGTTGAACGAAGAATTCTTTTCCGGTTTGTTCTTTTACGTATGTTAGTGATTTTCCGTCCAGAAAATCTTCTGTGTATGGTCGAAGCATTATTGATGGTACAACGACAATGTCACCATCAGTATCTTTGACGGTTCTGATTAAATCGTCTGTTGTAATTAATCCTGCAACAGTAATGTTTTCGCCCCAATAACTTGATTTTACCGGTCTGATTTCTACTGTTAAATTTTTTATTTTATTTAATTTCTGAGATATTTCATAAAACATGTTTTTTGCAGCGTAGGAGCAAGCAAAAATCATTTTAAAAGGTGCTGAAATTTTTTTAGGTAATTTAAGTCTGTTAAAATTATCCAACGTGAAACGTAAAGAGCCAACACCATCATCAAGTTGTCCAAAATTTCCGTAATATTTTGCCGGTGGAATAGGTTCATCTGCAAGTAAGAAAAATTCATCAGAACAGCATACTCGTTTGTATTTTGAAGCAATTTCAATGGTTTCTTTTGCGCATTGTTTATCGACTTGTTTTAATTCGCCTTCTCTGAATTTTGTCACTCCAACCGGAACTATTGCGACTGATAATACGGTATTTTTTAGTTCTGCAAGGTCTGATAATGTTCTATCTAATTCTTTTCCGTCGTTCCACCCTGGGCATAAAACAATTTGGGCATGGAAAGGAATTTTGTTCTTTCTGAACCATTTTAAATTTTCTAATGCTTTACCTGCGTTTGGGTTTCTTAGCATTTTTACCCTTAATTCAGGATTTGTCGTTTGCACAGAAACATAAAACGGTCCAAGATGCATTCGTTTTATTCTGTCTTTGTCCGCATCTTTCAGGTTTGTTAGTGTAATATAAGTGCCTTGCAGATACGATAATCTATAATCGTCATCTTTTACATATAAAGTGTTTCGCAAACCTTTTGGTTGTTGGTCAACGAAGCAAAATATGCAATGGTTTAAGCATGGTTTTATTCTGTCAAAAACCGCACTTTCAAAAACTATTCCCAAATCATCATCAAAATCTTTCTCTATTTCGATTTCTTCAATCTCACCATTCGTTTTTTTGATTTCAATGGTAATTAGTTCTGATTTCATGTAGAAATTGTAATCAATCATATCAGTTGGAGTAATTCCGTCAATAGAAAGAAGTTCGTCACCTGATTCTATTCCTATTTCTTCTGCTATAGAACCTTCTGTTACGCTGTTTACAATTGCCGGCATTTAGTTTTTCTCCAGTTGGTCAATCATTGTAATGAAATTTTTGTATGTACAAATTGTATCATCTAGAACTATTTTTTGATAAGTTGTTAATGGTGTGTATTCATCTGTTAGAATTTTTTCTGCATTATTTTTGTGTGTTAAAATATTCGTTCTGATATCTGAAAAAACTTCTGCCTTGTCTTCGTCTTCCAATATTGATAGGCAAGATAGTTTAATTTTTGCATCAGACATAAATTGGAGCGGATTTTTTGACATTGGTTTTAGCATAAGATTTCTTAATTCTTTTAGACCATCTTTTGTTATTGCATAAAAAACTGATAATTTTCCCCCATCAGACATAACTTTAGATGATGTTATAAATCCTTGTTTTTCCAGTCTGACAAGTGCCGGCTTTAGTGCGCCGAAACTAGGGTTTGTGTAGGCTAAAAAATATTCCTGTATGCGTTTTAAAATTGCATACATTGTGAAATCATGATTAACCAATATGTACAAAACCATTAAATCTATCATAAATTTAGAATATCATTAATTACAGGATTAAACAATATGAATATTTTAATTAAGATTTGTAAACGAAAAACTATTAATTAGGCAATTTTTTATATTCAGGGTTTTATAATTGGGTACAGACAGACTTGAAAGGTAGGTGTACTAGAATGGCAGAAGTAGCAGCAATTCAACCAAAATTTACAACAATTGCATATCAAACAAAAGACGGTGAAAATATTTCAGCAACGAAAAAAGACGGTGTCGTAACTCTTGTTGGAGATAAAAATGGCACAAGACAAATGGAACTTGATAAATTTGTTAAAGAAGAATTAACAAATAATGTAAAAAATATCAAGTTAGAAAACGCACCTGAAAAAGATACAGTAGAAATTTCTAAACCGGCAGCAACTCCGGAAGCAGCAAAAGCAGATGCTCCAAAAGCTGCAGAAGAAACAGATAAGACAGCTGATGTAAAAACTGCTGATGTAAAACTTGAAACTCCGGTTGTTGCAGATGCCAAAAAAGATGATGATGCAAAACCTAAAAAATTAGATGTAGTTGCATAAGTCTTAGCAAAATTTTTATATGAACCGATTATGTCTTGAGTTAAGATGTAATCGGGTTTATTTTGCTAAAATAATTGCAATGCATGTCAAAATCATAAACCAAGTTGTTATGTTTCTGACATAGAAAAATCTAAAATAAAAAGGTGCATCTTTGGTGTCTTTTATTTGCTGCCAATTATCTAGCGGATAGTGCCAACCACGTATTTGAGGTAGGTTTGTTTTGTCTTGATTGAAGAGTTTTAATGATTTATACAAGTCAAAAATCAATGGTAATGTTAGTGATGTTAATAAATACCAATAATTCTGTGTTGAAGCCCCCAAGAAAAATATATTTAAAAATCCAAGCAAATAGAAAAAAGTTAAAAATTTTAGTGCATTTTCTTTTGTTTTAAAAAATCTGCATAATGTTTTTTTGTGAGAGCATTCATCTCCATCGTAATCCATCAACATGTGCACATATAATATTGAAATAGTAAAAAATACACAAGCAAATGATAGCAAAAGCAAATTCAATGAAAGATGTTTTGTCATTACATAATATGTCCCTTCATAAAGTAATGGCCCAAACGCCAACATAACTGCCAATTCACCATTTCCGTTCAGTGAGAATTTTTGGTACGTTAAGGCGATAATAAGTCCAAGCATTGCAAAAATTGCAACATAATATCCGGAAATGAAAAATAAAACAATTCCAATTAACGCTGCACAAACAAGAAATATTATGATTGTTTGTAATAATTGTTTTTCTGTTGCCTGATTGCTTTTTAGATACCAACATTTGCAATTTTGAGCGGTATTTAAGAATTTTTCATCTTTTGATAGAATTTTGTAATCAAAGTAATCGTCAAGAAGGTTTGTTGCCATGTGTGCAAGTGAAATTCCCACAAGAGCAAGTAACCCAAGAAGAGTATTCCCGTTATGTTTGATTGCGTAAACAAATACAACAAGCCAATTCAGTACTGTAATTGGTAAAGTGTATACTCTTGCGCAATTGAGCCAAAATGCAATTTTTTTTAAAAAGTTCACTATAATCATATATTTATAATATTTTTCATTGCGACTACGTGTTCGTAACTTGCACCGGCTTCAAGGATTTCTTCTGCATCAAGTCCAAACATTGTAATTAAATCGTGCGCTTTTGTAAGGTCATTTTCGTTTAGATATTTAACGACATTTTTAACGGCATCTGTGCGAGATAATCGTGTAATTTGGTCATTAATTCCTTTTCTAAAAATTCTTGTTTTAGATTTACCCATTACTTATTTCCCTCACTGTCAAATTTTTCAAAGCCTAGTAATGCTGCTCCAATCATTCCTGAATAATTTCCTGCTTCTGCTTTTTTTACTTTAGTCGGAGTTGTAACTATTTGCGAATTTACATATTCTTCAATTCTTTTTGTATCTGTAAACTCTGCCATTGAGCCCGAAAGAACAATGCAATCTGGGTCAAAAATATCAGCAAGTCCAATTAGACCTTCTGCAATATCGTTTTGCCATTTGTCCAAAATCTCAATCATTTTAGGATTATTTGCTTTTACACCATCAACGACATCATAGGTTGTAACGTTAGGGTCATTTAACATTTCTTCGGCTGTTTTCTTTAGTCCGTTACCTGAAGCATAGCATTCAAAACAATCCCAAGCACCACAAGTACATTTTCGCTCTTTTTTAGTACTCATTTTGAAATGCATTTCGCCTGCTGCTCCGTTTTTTCCCTTCAAAATTTTATTATTGATGATTATTCCGCCACCAACTCCGGTGCCAAGTGTAATCATTACAGAAACAGAAGTGTTTTGAGATGCTCCAATTTTATATTCAGCCCACGCTGCACAGTTTGCATCATTTTCAACAAATACCGGTTTTGTTGAAAGTTCTTGAAATTTCATTGTAGGGTATTCTTTTGCGATATTTCCTGTTGAACCTACAATTCCTGTGTTTTCGTTGTTTACTGCACCACACGTACAAAATGCAACAAAATCAATATCTTTTTCGTGTCTTTTTACAATATTTGCAAGAGTTTCTTTTATTTCGACAAAAGTTTTTGGAGTATGTGTTTTTTCAATCTCACTTATAATTTTTCCGTTTTTGTCAATTATAGCGTTGTAAATTTTTGTTCCGCCAATATCTATTGCTAAAGCGTTTTTCATTACTTACTCCTTATTTTTTATCTTTCGCCTTTAAATAATGCTGCTCTTGTCTTTATGAATTTGTAAAGACTTCTGATTTCTCTAATTGTGTATTCTCTGCCGATTAGTTCGACTTTTCTGTCATAGTTTGGCAAGCTTGTCGGCAATGGTGGCGAAGGATTTTCCCTAACAAATTTTCCTATATCTTTACTTGTATAACCTTGTGATATCGTAAGTCTTGACAATATTTTCATAATAATTCCTGTCCTTAAAAACGTAAATTGGTTATTTGTTTCTGAATACAAATCGTTTAGTAATAAGTTGCGGTCTTGTAATTGCTGAACCTATAACCACGCAGTGAGCGCCGAGTTCAAACGCTTTGTCGACTTGATGTGGTTCCCAAATTCTACCTTCCAAAATTACAGGCATATTTGTTTCTGAAACAAGTTGACTTAATAGTTCAAAATCAGGTTCTTTTGCCGGAGAATTTGCAGATTCAAGTGTATAACCTGCCAGTGTAGTTGATAAAATATCAGCACCGGCTTCTTTTGCTTTAATTCCTTCTTCCAGTGTTGAAATATCCGCCATTGCAAGTCTTTTATTTATATGAATGTATTTTATCAAATCAGCAAGTTTTTCGTTTTCCGGACGTTTGCGTTGAGTACCGTCAAATGCAACAATATCAGCACCAGCTTCAACTAATGTGATTACGTCTTTTATTGTGGGTGTAATATAGACGATTTCTTTATAATTTTTAGGAATAACATTTGGTTTTGTTAATCCAATTACCGGAATGTCAAAATTTGCTTTTGCGTTTTTGACATCACGAGCACCGGCAACTCTGAGAGCGCCTGCGCCACCATTTACAACTGATTTCATCATAGCGAGCATGCAATCTTCCTTGTATAACGGTTCTGATGGCATTGCCTGTACTGATACAACAATAGTTCCCTTAATTGAAGATAAAATATTTCTCATACCTTGATTATATCTTAAACATGAATAAAACATTACAAATAAAAGAAAAAGTTGCCAATACTATTGTTGGCAACATTAAATAAACACGAGGATATTAAGAGAGAGAGTATAAAAATCTTTGTTATATCCTAATCACTATATAAAATTTATTTCTTTTTAGACCGTTTTCTTAAATTTCCCTTACTCTTATATAAACGTAAATTTTTTAGAAAAATTGCCTAAAATGCTTAAATGTTGTTAATACTTCTTAATCAGTGATAACAAGTATATACGAAATATTTACTAATGATTTAATTTGCATGCAAATTTTGCATGTCGTGCTTAACAATTCGTTTTTGCAAAAGCATGTCTATTTCAAGTTAGAAAAATTTGTTTCGTATTTTAAGTCTAATTTTTTAGCCGTATTTTTCCAAAATTCGTGGATATTTTGAGCGGACGTATTATTTAATATACTTTCAGTTTCTACATTGTAAGCTATATTATGTTCCTCTTTAGTCAAAGGATTTTTCTTATATTCTTTTATTTTGTTGATATCTGCAAAAGGAGCGTTGATTGTTTTATGTAGTCGATTTTCCATTTTTTGTTGCATTTCTTTTGGAAATAATTTGCTGTAATTTTTTGCATATTCATTTGTTGCAATAGAGCCAGAACCCAGAACAGCCAATCTTTCAAGACCTTGCCATAATTTTTTAGGTAAAATATAGTACAAAATACTTTTTTGCGGTTGTTGAGTTAGAGAGGAGTATTCTCCTTTTGAATTATAAGCGACCATTTTCTTGCCTCTTGACGAAAGCATTGTCAAGTAATCCAATAAAGAAACAGGTGCAGTACCATGTTTTGACAGATTTGGGTGTCCGTGAACATACTTATTCCCATTTAACAGATGAGCAATGTCATCAATATGTATTTCTTTATCGTTTCCGTCTTTTTCTGCTAAAATTCGTTTACCGTCAATGACTAAACCACGTTCAAAAGGTTTTTCTGTATTTAGTGCTGCTAACACTCTGTTTTTCGCATAATTATTTGCAACTTTATCGTTTAGAAAATTTATGCAACCTTGTTTATCCACGTATCCGATGGTTTCTGGGTTAATGTTTTTCGGTGCAACTTTTCTTAAAAGTATTGACCCGCAATTTTTGACTGCTGATATATTTACCATTATTTACTACCTTCCTTATATTTATAAAAATATAGATAATCAATAATTGCTATTTAGGAATATGTTTATTAAGTGATATTGCAGAGTGTTTTTATTTAAGTTTTTATAGAAAAACCGGTGCTATTGAAAAAGTGAGTGAAAGTGTGGTACAATCTACCTAACAGAGCGAGGAATTTAGTATGAAGAAAACATTAGTAAAATATCCGTTTTTAACAAAAGAAGTCGAAATATATGAAAGAGAGAACGGACATAAAATAGTTTTAGCACATAAAGAAGGGGAAATGGTTAATATTTCATCTTGGGTTAAAACAGGTTCAATAAATGAGAATGATGAAAATAACGGAATTTCACATTTCTTAGAACACTTAATGTTTAAAGGTACTCATACGTATAAAGTTGGAGAATTTGACAGAATGCTAGAATCTAAAGGGGCAATTGTTAATGCTGCAACTTGGAAAGATTATACATTTTATTATGTAACTTTACCAAAAGGTATAGGTAACAAAGATTTTAACTTAGCAATAGATTTACATTCTGATATGATGATGGATCCGGTTTTTCCTGCAGAAGAACTTGGCGCACCGTTTGATATTAACGATAATTCAGTTACTGATAAACGTGAACGTCACGTTGTTATTGAAGAAATTAGAATGAGAAAAGACCAACCTTGGACAAAGGTTTATAATATTTGTAATAAAAATATGTATACTCAACACCCTTACAAAAGAGATGTAATTGGCACTCCTGAGATTATTTCTCAAGTGACAAGAGAAGATATTGATAATTATTACAGAACTTTCTATACTCCTCAAAATGTTACAACCATTGTAGTTGGAGATTTTAACCACGAAGAAGTGTTGAATACTTTATGTGAAAAATTCACCTTTCCTGATAGGCATAATGCTCCGGTGAGAGTGAATACTCCTGATACTCCGGTTCAGGAAACAAAGTATGTTGAAACCTCGTCTAATGTGAATACATCTTACGTTATGTTTGGTTGGTTAGGACCAAAAGCAAATGAGTTAAAAGCCGGTATTTGTTTAGATTTGATTAGTATTATCTTTGGTGATGGCTCAAGTTCTCGTTTGCAGCAAAACTTGATAGAAAAATTACCTGAGAGAATTTTCAACATTATCAGTTCTGAACATTATCAATTCAAAGATGGTAATAATTTCTTTATTCAAGCAAATTTTGATTCTGAATTTAAAGACAAGGCAATTGAATTGATTAAACAAGAATTGGCAAACTTGTTTAATAACAAAATTACCGAAGAAGAACTTTTAAAGGCTAAAAAACGTATGAAATCAAGATTTGCTTATGGTGCAGAAACTGTTTCAGAAATTGGTGAAACTATCGGGTATTATATGACAGTTTGTGATGATTTGAAGCTTATTGAAGAATATTTGGCAGATTTAGACAGTATTCAAGTTTCAGACTTGGAAGATACAATAAGAAAGTATTTGTCAATTAACAATGCTGTAATTTCAGTATTGGTGCCTGAAAGGAAATAATTTGATGAGTACTGTTGAAGAACAACTTGATGAAGTTAAATCAAAATGTTTGACCTGTTCAAAATGTTCACTTTGTCAAACTCGTACAAATACCGTTTTTTCAGCAGGTGTACCTAACTCAAAATTGATGCTGATTGGAGAAGCTCCTGGGTATTATGAAGATATGAAAGGTGAACCTTTTGTTGGTAAAGCCGGTCAGTTGCTTGATAAAATCTTGGGGTGTGTCGGATTTTCAAGACAAAAAGATATTTATATCTGTAATACTTTGAAATGCCGTCCGCCTGAAAATCGTGACCCGTTACCTGACGAAAAACAGGCATGTCGTGAGTATTTGGACGCTCAAGTTAAAATTCTTCAACCTCGGATTATTCTTTTGTGTGGAAGAGTTGCAGTAAATTCGTTTATTGATACAAAATTAGGAATTACTAAACTCCGTGGAAAGTGGTTTGAAGGTCCTTACTTTTCCAAAATGATGCCGATTTTCCACCCTTCTTATCTTTTGCGAAATGACAGCAAAGAAAAAGGTTCTCCAAAATGGTTGATGTGGCAAGATATCAAAGAAGTTCGTCGAGTTTATGACCAACTCAACGGTTAAATAGGTAAGCAATTAATGACAGAAATTTTAGAGGTAAACAATAAAAACAGTTTTGAGAAGTTTTCCTATATGGTTAATTACTCAGATAGCGACTACTGTGATGATGTTGTTACTCTTGGTCTGGAAAAAACTTGGAACAATATTTGTGAGTATTTGAAAATTAATGGCGAAAATACTCTTGGGATTTTGAAAGTCGATAATTTTGGTGAACTTTACGAAAAAGGTCTTGCTCTTGTTGATAAAAATAAGAAAAAGGCAAGTGGTCAGTACTATACTCCAGATGATGTTGCAACAGTGATGGCAAAGTGGTTGAAACCTTTAGAAGGTGAAAATATTTGTGATGTCGCTTGTGGCACTGGAAAACTTATTTTGACATATTTACAATTGTTTGAAAAAAATGAGGTACAAAAACTTTTATCACAGAAACGTTTATTTTTGTATGATATTGATAAAACCGCACTAAAAGTTTGTAAATCGATAATTTTATATACCTATGGGTATGAATACGAGGATTGTATCAATATTATTTGTGATGATTTTTTAAATGAAAATGTAAAATTGCCTCCAATTTGTAAGGCTATTTCAAATCCGCCTTATGCAAATGTTTCAAATATTCCTGAAACTTGGGCTCAAACTGATGTGCAAAAAGATACAAAAGAATTGTATTCATCTTTTATTGAAAAAATAATTAAACAAAGTAAAAGCGCTGTAATTATTTCTCCATATAGTTTTTTAGGTGGTAGTAAATTTTATTCGTTAAGAGAAGTAATGAATAATTACAATGGTTTTGTAGTTTCGTTTGACAATGTTCCGGGGACTATTTTTTGTGGCAGGAAACACGGAATTTTTAATTCAAATACAAGTAATTCTGTTCGAGCGGCAATTACAGTGGTGCAAAATTTATCTCAAAATAAATCGGGCTTTAAAATTTCACCGCTTATTAGGTTTAAGGCTATAGAAAGAGAATCACTATTGAAAAATGATGTCTTGGAAAGTTTTTTAAATCCACAATTCCAAAAAGTTTGTGATACGGCAAAAATGTATTACAAATGTGATAATCGACTAGATGAAATCTTTAAAAAATGGCAATCAATGAGTGATAAAAATTTGAGCGATTATGTCACATCAGATGGAAATTATTCAATATATATGCCAAACACTTGTCGATATTATACAACAGCTTCTGCAGAGAAAATGAATAGGAATGGGCAAATAGCGCTTTCATTTGATGATGAAGATGTGTTTTATTATGTGTATTGTTTGATAAATTCGTCTTTTGCCTATTGGCATTGGCGACTATATGATGGTGAAATTATATATTCTAAAAATTTGTTGTTGATGCTGCCGGTCTTTTTTTCAAAATTGAGTATAAAAGATAAAAAATTTTTTGAAGAAGTTGCACTAGAAATGATGGCTTCTGCTAGAACTTTTTTGATAACAAAGAATAATGTTGGAGTTCAGGAAAATATAAGGTATCCAAAAGAGTACCGAGATAAATTAAATCAAAAAATACTTGAAATTCTTGAAGTTGATGAAAACTCAAATATTTTTGATATAATACATTCAAATATGGCTTTGAGGGTGAATTTATGCTAAAATCAATTACTCAATAACTTTTCCGTTTTTGTCATATTTAGTAACTCTGCCATCTGGTCTATATTTGTATGAACCGGTTATTTTGCCGGAACCGTCATAAATTATTGTTCTATTTCCGATTCTTTTGTAAGAGGCGGTTGCTTTTCCATTCTTGTCATAATGCGTAATTTTTGTGCCGTAACGATTGTATGAGTCTGTTACGTTTCCGTCTTTATCGTATCTTGTGACTTTTGTTCCGTAATACTTGGTCATGCCGGCATAATTACCGTTTTTGTCATAATTCATTATTTTGTTACCATAATAGAAATGATGTGAATTTATCTTTTTTCCACAACCGTCATAATATGATACAGTGTTTCCGTAAACCTTTGAATATCCTTCATTTTGACTACAATTTGCAAATGCTCCGAATGAGCAACAAGTTGTAAAAAATAATCCGATAAATAATAATACAATCTTTTTCATTATTTTCCCCTTTTATATATTAATAAAAACATATTCTGAAAATAAATTGTCCAATTTATATGACTTTGATATAAAATAATTAAGATTTTGTAATGTTTCTTAATATTTATAAAAATGGACTTGATTTAAAAATGTCAAGCGCTAATATACAAGTGTGAAAAGAACACTAAATAAATAACTAAAAGATAGCGTGAAGTAAATGACAGTTATCCCAAAAAATCAAACATTTGTACAAAAGTTATGTAATAGACTTGGTGAAAATAATAAACCTATATATACAGTTTTAGCAATAGCGTGTGGTAAAGGTACAGTTCGTCCGATTTTGAGTATCACTGATAAAAAAGAAAAACCAGATGCTCGTAAATATGCCGCATTGAGAGAATTGATGACTGAGTTTATCGGAGTTCCGACAACAATGACTCTTGGTATTATTGCAGAGAATTTGACAAGGTTTATAGTTCCTAAAAAATCACCAAAATATAAAAATGTTCGTTCCGTAATGTCATTTTTAGGTATTTGTATGGCAGCGGGGTATTTCGTTCCTAAGTTTTGCAATATTGGAATGCCGCCTGTAATGAAAAAGCTTATGCCAAATTATGACCCGAATGCGGACGGTTCAACTCCTGTTCAAAAACCAGAGTTGGCAAAGGTCGAAAAAACTAATGTAAATAATGTTGTGAAGAAACCTATTTTGAATGCTTACCCTACAATGAAAGGTTTTTCTGCATATTATAATAATGGAATGCGAGTGTAAATTATGAATGTTTCACCTATTCAAAAAACAATGATTGGTATTAGAAGGGTTACATCAAACCCAAAAGCCGCTGCGTTTGCTCAAAACACCGTTAGCGCAATCGCAGTTGAAACAACCTTGAAGGCATTAGGTCGTCCTGCATTTATTTACTATGATAAGAATGCAAACGGCAGATCTAAAAAATATGCGGCAACAAAAGAGTTTATTTATCAATCCTTTTGTTTAGGTTTGTATTTGAGTTTGATTGACAAATTTAAAGGTATTGCTTATAACAAATTTAGTAAATATTTGGCAAATAAAGACCCTGAAAATGAAAGAAAATTAGACTTGTTTGATACTGAACAAGCAAAAATTAAAGCAGCTCCAAAAGAGAAAAAAGCAGCAATGGAAAAAGCATTCCATACAATGATTCAGAAAAACCCAGATTTGAAATTTGGAAAAGGTGTTAAAGAATTGAGTTCAATTGGTGCGACGGTCTTTATTTTGGCATTGTGTGCTCCTATTTTATCTCAAATAATTTTGCACCCGGTGATGAATTTGATTTTCAAAAACGATAAAAAACAAGCTAAATCAGCACAAAATGTTCAACAACCACAACAAACTCAACCTGCAAAATAATAACTTGCAAAACTCTTTTGTTCGGTGAATAATTTTGAGCAAAGAGAGGTTTGTTATGGAAAAAATTATTGTTCTGTGTACAGTGAACGATTTATCGATTGCTAAAAATTTGTCAAAGACTTTGTTGGAAAAAAGATTGATTGCTTGTGCTAATATTGTTCCGCAAGTTCTTTCTATGTATGAATGGAAAGGAGAAATTGTTACTGATGATGAGTTTCTTATGATTTTTAAAACAAACTCTTCGTTGTTTGACGAACTGAAAGCAGAAATCAAACGCCTTCATCCTTATGAAGTTCCGGAAATTATTTCCTTTAAAATTGATAATGGTTCAAAAGAATATTTAGATTGGATTGATAAAGTTACAAAATCCTAATTACAAATCAGTTTGCAATAGAATATCATGTCCTACATTGTGCATCATATCTAAGTATGCATCATAGTATCTTTGAACTGCGTCAATATAATCTCGTAGGGTTTCTTTGTGCATATTTTCAACCTGTAACAGGTTCAATAAAGACGATTGACCTTTTGCGTAACGTTTTTTATGTTCTTCCAAAATCGTATTTGATTCTTTCAAAATTGTGTTGTAGTAGGCTACATTGATTTTTGCGTACTTAAATTTGTTATAGTCTTCTTTCAGTGCATATTTTAAGTGATTTTCAAAAGAATCTTTATCTATTTTGCTACGTTCAAGAACTATTTTTGCTCGATTAACTTCAGGGGTGTAGAAATAGAATAGCGGAATATCTGCATTCACTCCGACATAAGCCCCAGGGAGTGAGCCAGTACCTGTTTGATGTGCGGTTTGATATGCATAACCGCCACCAACTGTAACGTCAGGAATTCGTTTGTGTTTTTCGTTAGTAATTTCTTGTTCGCTACGTTGAATGTTGTCCTGAGCAATAGATAGAGAATAACTGTATTTCATAGCAGTGTCTTCAATTTCTTGGTATGGCATAAGGTTTAGGTCTAAAATTGATAAATTATTTACAAATAGTGACGGTTCAACCGTGTCATACAAAATCTCAGAACCTTTTATGTTTAACGAATTATTGAGTTCAAATTGAGCGATTAAAAGGTTTGCTTTTGCTCGGTTTAGAAATACAACTTGCTTTTGGTATTTCATTTGAGAATGCAGGACATCGAGTTTGTAATTTGATGAATTTTTAGGGTGTTGTTCTGCAATACTTTGCATTTCTTTAAATAGTTTTTCTCTGTCTTGCAGAATCTTTACAACGGATTTAGCGTAAAGAACATAGAAATAGTTGCGCATAACTTCGATTTTCAAATCAAGTTCTTTGGCTTTGATTTCTTTTTGAACAATGTCTAAATCTTTTTGAGCAATCTTTTTTCTTATTCCTCTTTTGCTAACTTCAATCGGTACGGCTAAACCGAATTGGCTGGAGTTTCCACGGGTAACTTTTCCCATTAAAAAATTTGATTGAAATTGCGGATTTTTTAGGGCATTAGCAATTTTTATATTTTGTTCCATTACTTCTGCTTGTTTGCGCTTTGATTTCAAATCAAGATTGTTTTCAAGGGCTAAAGTGACCGCTTGGTCCATTGTGATATGTACAACCTCGCAGTAAGACGGCAAAGCTGAAATTAAAAATAGAATAAATGTAATAAAAAACTTTTTCATAATATCCCTGCTTCTTGCGTAAGAATTTTACCATGAAAAATGTTTTTATTCAAAATTATAATAATCAATTAAATATTCCACTGCCAAAAGTTTTAAATAGAAACCTTGTCAAATCATGTTTTAC
>CAVHEM010000017.1:22881-38851 GCA_963635055.1 Bacteroidaceae bacterium
GGGATAGTTTTGTCGAAAGAAATTCTATGAGAATTTAAAATGAATTCTCTTGCATCATTTGTTTTTTTATATAGTTTGTCTATTTTAATTTTAAGTAGATTTTCTAAATTTTTGATTTTAGGATCTATTTCAAGTTGTGTTGCATTGTCATTATATTTCATTTTATTTTGAAGTTTTGCTAATTCTGTTTTTAATGCAACTTTTCCTGCCGTTGGATAATTGATGCAGTTTTGCATGTGTTTTGCTGCTATTTCAACCATTTTAGGATTGTTACTATCAATAGCTTTGACAGCATTTTGAGCGTTAGTTCTAATTGTGCTTTTTATGTAATTTGCGCTAAGTATTGAATTCATGATTCCTCTTTTCTATAAGATAGAACACCTGTAAAAATAAAATTTGCTATTAAATTTTGAGTTCATTTGAGAGGTATGTCGATGAAATCGGCTGAACCAATGTGTTTTTACCAACAGTAAAAACACATGTGAGAGGAACTGTGAGCAAAAATTAAGCAAAAATAAAGAAAAATGTCGAAGAAGGGACTCTGCCTGAATGTAGGCGAGAATATGAAATTCGAGCCGTACAATGAAGGTATGTCGATGAAATCGGCTGAACCAATGTGTTTTTACCAACAGTAAAAACACATGTGAGAGGAACTGTGAGCAAAAATTAAGCAAAAATAAAGAAAAATGTCGAAGAAGGGACTCTGCCTGAATGTAGGCGAGAATATGAAATTCGAGCCGTACAATGAAGGTATGTCGATGAAATCGGCTGAACCAATGTGTTTTTACCAACAGTAAAAACACATGTGAGAGGAACTGTGAGCAAAAATTAAGCAAAAATAAAGAAAAATGTCGAAGAAGGGACTCGAACCCCCAAGGATTGCTCCATACGCACCTGAAACGTACGTGTCTACCATTCCACCACTTCGACATTTTGGTTTGTTAAATTTTTATATTAAACTGTCAAATTCTTTCCATATAAATTGACAATTTATTAAAATTCAGCAACTACAACTTAAATTACTGAACTGTTGCCATAATTTCTTCTGTTATGTCATCTCCGCCAAATAAGACAACATATTTAGACAAAACCATATCATAACCTTTTTCTTGGGCGGTCTTTGAAATTAATTCTGTAATTTCATTTTCGATATCTTTTAACTTTTGAGTATAATTATCTCTGATTTCGTTTTGTCTTTGTGCAAATTGTTTATTGTATTCGGCAACTAAAGTTTGTTTTTCTTCGTCAGATTTTCTTGAATCTACATCAACTTTTACTCCGGCAAGCCACATATTCAATTCTCTAACTTTTGTTTCTTGTTCATTTTTTAGGTCTTGCACTCTCTTTGATTGTCCGACAACTTTGTTTACGTCAACCACTGCAATATTTTTTGTTTTCATTTTGCTCTCCTTAATTTTCTTAATCCTAGCATAAAAACAAAAACTTTTCTACTATCTTTGTAATATCAGTTAACATTTTATAGAAAAATTTGAACAATTACGGTATATATATCGTTAAGTATATGTGGTAGTAATCAGGAGAAAAAGCATGAAAAAAGTTTTATCATTGCTGATTTTAACACTAGTATTAGGTGTAATCCCTACTTCTGCCACCGGTTATGGGGGAATGTACGGTATGGGTATGCGACCTTCCGGCATGTATGGCGGGCAAAATAATTACAGACGACCTTCCGGAAATTATACTTATTATTATCGACCAGTAGAAACAATTCCACCAAATTATGATAAAAGTGGTGTAAAAACTATGCCTCAAACAATTAGTTGTTTGGGTACTTCTTCTTATGTAAGAATTGGTAATACAAATTATGCATGTTCTTCGGCTGCTGCTACAAGAGTGAAAGTTAAATACAAAAATGATAAAAATACAAAGACTAATAGTAGAAAATTTTGAATGTAAAGGAGTTTGCGTATGAAAAAGATTATTTGTTTAATAGCGTTAGGTTTGATAATCGGTATAACTCCAACATTTGCCGCTCCGCCTGCAGGTGGTGGCGGACGTCCGATGGGTGGCGGTCCTCAAATGGCTGGTGGTATGCACAGATCTCCGATGGGTGGCGGTATGAATCGTCCGCCAATGGGTAGGCCGCCTATGCACGGTTCTGTTTCAATGGGAATGCCGCCTCGACCAATGGGATACCATAGACCAATGCCGCCAATGTACAGACCTATCGTAAGACCTTATTATGGTTCTAGGTATTATGCTTATTATCCATATTATCCGACTTATTATTCTTCATATTCATATTATCCTTATTCAACAGAAGTCATGCCTGTTCCGGCAACAACAGGTACTGTTGTAGTTAGAGATGATTATGCAGGAATTAATACCACTGCAAATGTAATCAATGCTGCGGCTAATGTTGCGGCTACAATAAGATATTTGACTTGGTAATTTTAGGTTTTTAACAATATATAACGAGGTATGAAATTATTTTCGTACCTCGTTTAAATATTTTTTACAAAAAAAAGCCGTCTTAAAAAGAACGGCTACCAGACTTGGGGAGGAGGTATGAAAAACTTTCGTTTCTCATATCTATATTTTCTATAACGACTCTGATTTTGAATTCTTTAGATAAAAGGTTTAAATCTCATCTGTTTGAATGAGAAAATGTGTAATAAAAAAGCAAAGGCTTTGTTAAACCTTTGCTTTAATCTTTTTCATATTCCACCTATTGTAAATATTAACTTACTTGCATTTCTTTTTCAAACCCGAACAATGAACTTACTGATTCGTCATCGTGAATTCTTGAAATTGCTTGAGCAAGTAATGGAGCAACTGAAATTTGTTTGATATTTGATGGTAATTTACTTGTATCAAGCGGAATTGTATTTGTTACGATACATTGTGTAATTGGTGCAGAACCCAATCTGTCAAGTGCAGGACCTGAGAATACAGGGTGAGTTGCGCAAACATAGATTTCTTTTGCACCTTTTGATTTTAATAATTTTGAAGCTTCACAAATAGTACCTGCAGTATCAATGATATCGTCAAACATCAAGCAAACTTTACCTTCAACGTCACCGATAACATTTGTTGCAATTGCTTCATTATGTTTGTCACGTCTTTTGTCAATAATTGCAATCGGGCAATCAAGTCTTTTTGCAAAATAACGAGTTCTGTTTGCTCCGCCCATATCAGGAGATACAGCAACCATATTATCTGGGTCAATGCCTAAATCTTTTATGTAATTAACTAAAATTGGTGCTGCAAAAATATGGTCAACCAAAATGTTGAAGAAACCTTGAATTTGACCGGTATGTAAATCCATTGCCAAAACTCTATCAGCACCTGCTGTTGTCAACAAATCTGCAACTAATTTTGCAGTAATTGCTTCACGGCCGGAAGTTTTTCTGTCTTGTCTTGCATATCCATAGTAAGGAATAACTGCAGTAATAGTTTTAGCACTTGCTCTTTTGAAGGCATCAATTATAATTAACAATTCCATTAAATTTTCATTTACAGGATTGCAAACTGGTTGAATAATGAAAACGTCGTCCCCTCTTACACTTTCTTTTACTTGAACATAAATTTCTCCGTCTGCAAAGTTTTTTACAACCATAGGTCCAACGGTTGTTCCAAGTTGGTCAGCAATTTCTTGAGCTAATTTTGGGTTAGAACGTCCGGCAAATAACTTAATGTCATGTGTCGGGTTGATAGCTCTTTCTAATTGAGGGTATGCCATTTCTTCAATCACAGTCATTTTTTCGTAATCCTTTCCTATCCGCTTTTTCTTAATTTCGCTATTCGGACTTAACCATTATAAAACTGTCAGCGAATATCTACAATATTTTTTTAAGTTTTGTAATAGAATAAATCCGCTAAATTTTAAATTTTGACAAATTATAGGCAAATGTTAAGAAAAATGAATTTTTAGAATATAAAAAGAGCGAACTTTTAAAGGTTCGCTCTTCTCATTTTTGTTTATCGTATTTTATTTTTCGTCGTTAGATTTTACTGGAATTCTCATTCCGTAGAAAGAACGAATTACGAAAATCAATGCGATTACAAGCAATACTGCTCCGATATATGGTGCAATATGTCTGAAGTTTTCATTGATTGCAATTTCCATTGCTAACAAACCGAATAATGTTGTGAATTTGATAATTGGGTTCATTGCAACAGAAGATGTATCTTTGAATGGGTCACCTACTGTGTCACCAACTACAGTGGCTTCGTGCAAAGTTGTTCCTTTTTCTTTTAGGTCAACTTCAACGATTTTTTTAGCGTTATCCCAACAACCGCCGGCATTTGCCATAAATACTGCTTGGAACAAGCCAAATACTGCAATTGCAATCAAGTAACTTACAAAGAATGATACTGCAAGTTGAGTTTTTACTCCAGGTGCAGATAAGCACGCAAGTGCTAATGCAAATGCGAACAATGAAATAAAGATATTAACCATACCTTTTTGTGCATATTGAGTACAAATTTTTACAACTTCTTTAGAATTTGCGAGGTTTGCACTCTTTTCATCAGCTTCACCTAACTTGATATTTTCTTTGATGTATTCAACTGCTCTGTAAGCACCAGTTGTAACTGCTTGCATAGAAGCACCGCTAAACCAGTAAATTACAGCACCACCAGTTAGTAAACCTAGCAATGTGTATGGGTTTAGCAAGTTAAGGATTTCTTGAGGTTCAACACCTAATGTATCTTTGATTACCAAAATCAAAGAGAAAATCATTGTAGTAGCACCAACTACCGCAGTACCGATAAGTACAGGTTTTGAGGTCGCTTTGAATGTATTACCTGCACCATCATTTTCTTCCAAATATTGTTTTGCGTTTTCAAAATCAGCATCAAAACCGTATTCTTTTTTGATTTCTTCACTAATATTTGGAACTTCTTCAATCAATGATAATTCATAAACTGATTGAGCGTTGTCGGTTACAGGACCGTAAGAGTCAACAGCAATTGTTACAGGTCCCATACCCAAGAAACCAAATGCAACAAGACCAAACGCAAATACTGATGAGTAATCCATCATTGTTTCAGGAATATATGTACTAGCAAAGTATGCAAAGCCCATAAGTAATACAATTACCATACCAATCCAGAAACCTGAGAAGTTACCAGAAACAATACCTGATAAGATTGTCAAAGAAGCGCCACCTTCACGAGAAGCGGTAACAACTTCTTCTGTATGTTTTGCTTTTGGTGATGTGAAAATTTTGGTAAATTCCGGTATCAAAGCAGCGCCCAATGTCCCGCAAGAAATGATACAAGATAAAATTAACCAAATGTTATGACCAAGACTGTTCAATAACCAGTAACTTACACCAAATGTCATACCGATTGACAAGATTGATGTTAACCAAACAAGTCTTGTTAAAGGTGCTTCAAAGTCGAATTTTTTAGTGTTCGGAGCATAAACGAATTTGTCCCAAAGACCGTTAATCCAATATGAAACAACAGATGTGATAATCATTAAGAATCTCATTACGAAAATCCAAGCAAGTAATTGAACTTGATTTTCTTGACCTGCAACAGCAAGCAAGATGAAACTAACTAATGCAACACCTGTTACACCGTAAGTTTCAAAACCGTCAGCGGTAGGTCCGATTGAATCGCCTGCGTTATCGCCTGTACAATCGGCAATAACCCCAGGGTTTCTCGGATCATCTTCTTTAATACCGAATTGAATTTTCATCAAATCTGAACCGATATCGGCAATTTTTGTAAAGATACCACCGGCAACACGTAATGCTGAAGCACCTAGTGATTCACCGATAGCAAATCCGATAAAGCAAGCCCCTGCAATTTTTTCAGGAACGAATAATAAAATTATTAACATCATGATAAGTTCAACTGAAACCAGTAAAACACCGATGCTCATGCCGGCTTTTAACGGAATATTCATTGTATTAAGCGGATTACCTTTTAATGCCGCAAATGCAGTTCTTGAGTTTGCAAGAGTGTTCATTCTGATGCCGAACCAAGCAACAGAATAAGAACCTAAAATACCTATCACAGACCAAGCAAGAATTGTCAAAACTCCGCCAATTCCCATTTGTCTTAAGTATCCAAAATAGAATGCGATACATAAACCGATTAAGATTTCTAATACCGCTAAAAATTTACCTTGTTGAACTAAGTAAGTTTTACAAGTTTCAAAAATAGTATTTCCAACATCGTCCATAACTTTGTGAACTTCAAGTTTTTTGATGTTAAGAAATTCAACGAGTCCTAATACAAGACCCAATACGGAAATCCCAATTCCAACAAGTAATAAGGTGTAACTGCAAGGTGCAATATCCTTAATACGAGGAACGAGCAAGTCCGCTTCACTTGCAAATGCAGGTGAACTTACCAAAAGCGTTACTGCCAACATCAGTAGGCTAATTGGTGAAAATAATTTTTTAAACATAAGCCCTTTCTCCTTTTTTGAAAGTTTATATCTACATTGTAATTATATTTTATATTTGTCATAAAATGCAATATTTAACAATAAATTTTACATTAATATTCTTGTTTGTTATACTAGCATTATGAGTGATATTTTAAAATTTCTATGGGTAAGTACGGCTATATTTTGTATTTTTGCACTAGTAGCATCGTTACCTGTTAAAAAATATCAAAAAAGTTTTAGACATTTTTTAGCCAAACAAAAATATGCCCCACAAGCACGAATAAATGCTACACAAAGATATATGGACGCTTATGAGCGAGGTGAAATTTCAGAGGTGTATCAATTGGGCTATGCTCCAGAATTTATGGAGTATTACCACAAAGAACTGAATACACAGAGTAATATTGTTGGCTTTGAATCCAATAATGGTAGAAGATATACAAGACCACTTTATATTCGAGATATAAATAATCCGAACATTTTGTATCCATATTCTGAAAGTCTGGACAAAGCAAATTTTGGAAGATAAAATCTTTACTTCACATAAACTCTATCGAGCAATTTTATTTCAAATATACTGCCTGCGGGTAGGTTTAGGTTGCCGCCTTTTGTTGTAAGTGCTGTAATTGGTGATAGGGCGGTACAGCCTACATAGCCTACAAACCCAACAAGTGTTGGAATTGGTGAAAGTATTACTAAGATTGGATTTTCGGACATCTTTGAAGATACTTTTCTCGTCTTTTTATAAAAATTTTCACCTTTATCTATTTGTTTGCCAATTCCCGCTATATATTGTCTTTGACCTTTTATATTATTAAAAAATATTTTTTTCGCTTTGGCTTTTGTTATTTTTCCACGAACCTGATATGTCGTTCCATTGTATGTCATTGAGGTTATTTTTAGTACGACTAATGCTCCGTTACCTGTACTTTGAGCACCATGAGAATTTACGATTTCTCCGTGGAATTTTGTTCCTGTTGGAATTGTTACCTCTTTTTTATAAATGTTTTCTGTTGTGACAAATGAAACTTTTGTTCCTCTTCTAGAATATCCTGAAATCGCTTGATTAGATTTTGTGGTAAAAGTTGTCCATTGTGGAATTTTTTTAGTATAAACATTATCTGCTTTAGAAATTACCATTTGAGTTGGTGAGTAATCAAGTGTTGCGTTTGGAATATTTTTAGAGGTGTTATTTTTTGTAGTTTGTTTTTGTGTTTGATTTACATTGTTATTCAAAACGTCTTGTTCTAATTTTCCTGTGTCATACTGTTTTTTGATAGTATCATCAACTGACATATCAAGGTCGAATGCCAAAACAGGCATTGCGAAAAAAGTGCATATTAGAATGTTTATTAAAATCTTTTTCAACATAAGTTTAATTAAAATATTGTGATAAAAATTTAAATACTCTTGTAATGTTTTATTTGCACTACAAGAGTATCTGAATATATTATTTTATTATTTAAGCATTTCATTAATAGCTTTTGCTGCTTTTTTACCGGCACCCATTGCATTGATAGCATTTGATGCGCCAACAGGAGCAACGTCACCGCCTGCGAATACGCAAGGAATATTAGTAGCTCTTGAATCAGGGTCAACTTGGATATATCCTTTTGCATCTGTTGCAATGTCTAAGCCTTCTGATTCTGCAGAACGTTGGATAATCGGGTTAGGTCCGGTGCCGAGTGCAACAATTACGGTGTCAACATCTTCAACTACATATTTTCCGGTTCCGACAGGTCTTCTTCTTCCTGATGCATCAGGTTCTCCAAGTTCCATAATTTCAAACTTCATGCCTGCAACGTATCCGTCCTTGTCTAAAATTTCAACTGGTGCGTGTAAGAATTTGAACTGAACACCTTCTTCTTTTGCGTGTCTGATTTCTTCAAGTCTTGCCGGAAGTTCTTTTTCTGTTCTTCTATAACAAATTGAAACTTCTTCAAAGCCTACTCTAACGGCAGTTCTTGCAGCGTCCATTGCAACGTTACCACCACCGATTACGGCAACTTTTTTACCGATTTTTAATGGAGTTACGCAATCATTTCTACCTGCGCCCATAAGGTTTACACGGGTTAGAAATTCATTTGCCGAAAATACACAGTTTAAGTTTTCTCCTTTTATTCCCATCATTTTAGGTAAACCGGCACCTGAACAAATAAATATTGCATCGAATCCGTCATCTTCAAGTTGTTTTAGGGTAATTGATTTACCTACAATTACGTTTGTATGGAATACAACGCCCATTGCTTTCAAGTTTTCAATTTCTCTATCTAAAATTGTTCTTGGAAGTCTGAAAGGTGGAATACCATAGCGAAGAACACCGCCGAGTTTGTGGAGTGCTTCAAATACAACAACTTCGTGACCTGCTTTTCTCAAGTCTGCTGCTGCCGTAATACCTGCACAACCTGAACCTACAATAGCAACCTTTTTGCCGGACGGTTTAATTTCTGTCGCTGCGGCTTTTGTATTGTCACCAACGTAACGTTCTAATGCTCCGATAGCAACGGCTTCGCCTTTTATTCCTAAAATACAATTGCCTTCGCATTGTCTTTCTTGAGGACAAACTCTACCGCAAACTGATGGTAGCATGCTTGTTTGTCTGATTATTTCGCCTGCTTTGTCTAAATTATCTTCTTTTAATGCTGCTATAAATTCAGGAATTTGAATATTAACAGGGCAACCTTGTACACATCTTGGGTTTTTGCAGTGAAGACATCTTGATGCTTCGAGTTTAACCTGTTCTGCTGTTAAGTTGCTTTCTACCGGTTCAAAATTTGAACGTCTTTCGTTTTTATCCTGTTCTTTTACTCTTTGTCTTTCGATAACCATAATATTATTCCTTCTTATTTTTACGACTTATTAGCTATATTTTATTTGCAAAACTCAGTTTGTGCAAGTTGTAACAAATTTCTAAATTCTTTACATATCCTAACAAAGTGTATAATTTTGCGAAAAATATGCTAATATTCTAGTTAAGAGAGTGTGTTATGAGTATTAATATATTAATTTTGTTATTAGTGAGTATAATTGTAGGACTTTTGGTTTGGGCGATAGCTTCGTTTTATTTCGGGAAGAAAATTGACGATTTGAAGTCTGAAAATATTCTGCTTAAAAATCAAAATTCGCTTAATCAAAATTTGGTCAATGAGTTAAAGTTAGAATTTTCAAAAATTGCCAAAGATGCGATTTTATCTGAGCAAGAAACGCTTATTTCACAGCATTCAAACGATTTGAAAACAAAGATTGACTTGTTTAAGGCAGAAGAAATTACGCCGATAAATGCTTTGCTTAAAGATTTTAAATCCGCATTGGAAAATTACCAAAAATCTCATAATGCGGATACTCAAGATGTTAAACAGGCAATAGCAACTGCGCAGCAGTATGCAAAAGCACTAACGACCGACCAAAATTCTCGTGGTGAATTTGGGGAAGAGATGTTAGAACAAATTTTGCAATTTGCAAATTTGCAAGAAGGTGTTCATTATTCAAAACAAATGTCGATTGATGGTGGAAAGCCCGATTTTGTTGTACACTTGCCAAATGACAGGCATGTTGTGATTGATTCAAAAGCAATTTTGAAAAATTATCTGACTTACCGTCAAACAGAAAATGAAACTGATAAAAAGAATTTTATAAATGATGTTACCGTATGTATAAATGATTTGGCCAAACGTCATTATCAAACTAGTGAAACCCTTAATCAGGCGGGATTTATTTTGATGTTTATTCCGATAGAATCGTGCGTAAATATGATATATACTGATTCCGATTGTCGCAAAATCATAGAACTTGCGAATGATAAAAATATTATAATAGTCGGTAAATCCTCATTGTTGGTTGCATTGCGGTTGGTTATTCAACTTTGGGCGGCAGATGTTCAAAATCGAAATGTTAAAAATATTATAGCAACTGGTGAAAGGTTGTATAATAATATTGCAACACATCTTCAAGGTTTGATGAATATTCAACAGTCGTTAAATAAGGCAACAGAATCAATTCAAAAAGAGATTAATCGCTTTTCCGCAAACAATAAAGGCAGTGTTATAAAAGAAGTTCAAAATTTAAGACAATATGGGATAAAGGTTGATAAAATTGCCAATATGGCGCTTTTAAATAAAGATGAAAAACTAAATGATGAAACTTTAGGAGAGAAAATAAATGAGTAATAATTTTGAAGAAAATAATAAAATTTTTAGTGCAGAAGGAATTATAAACAGGCGTAATTTCTTTTCAAATTATTTAGTGTCGATTTTGGTCGGGCTTGTTGTATTTTCAACTCCGATATTTTATTTGTCATTATTTAATACTGAAATGATGTCCAAAATTATGCAAGCCGCACTATCAAACCCGACAAGCGGTGATTTTCCGTTATGGTTTGTGGTTTGGGGCATTGTCGGATTTATTGTAAGGCTTTGTATTTTGACACCAAGTATTATAAAAAGAGTGCGTGATATAACCGAAAAAGAAGACGTAACGGGCATTGTATCAATTATTATTGCATTGATGCTACTTGGTAATATTCCGTGTAAATTTCCGATTGTTTCTCAAATTTTCTTAGGAATAAATTTCTTTATTATTCTTTGTTTGTTGTTTACAAAAGGCAAAATTACAGGTGAAAAACCTGTAGATAACGTTGCAAAATTTAACTGGGGTGCAATGTTTGGAACTTGGATTTGGGGTTTGATTAACAAATCTTATGTTACACTTTGGGCAATTCCGTTATTTTTCACTTGTGGCGGTTGGTTAATGTTTGCATTGATTTGCGGTTTGAAAGGTAACGAGTGGGCTTATGCAAAACAGAAAGACAAAAGTATTGAAGAATTTCACAAATCTCAAATTATACAAACTACGTGGTTTTCGGTTTGTGTGCCGATAGTTGCCATTGTTGTTTCAATAATTTCAGTATTATTTGGCAGTGTAATGTTATATCAATATTTCCAGAAAAATCCAAATGCTTTAAAATCTATGGAAAATTATTCTTCAAGAATGATTACATCATCAGTTGAGGCTCGATATGCCAATATTGAACTTACTGATAAAGAGTATAAATTCTATATTTCGCCGACTGTTTGGAACGGATTGCCGGCAAAATCGAAGAAAAATTTGTTTGTAACAACTGAAAGTTATGTTTTTGTAAAACTTACTGATGAAAATAAAATTCCTAAAGAAGAGAAATCTTCAAACGAAAGATATTTAACAGAGGCTAACAAAATCAAGATTTACAGTTCGTTTAACAATGAATTATTGGCAGAACGAAATGTTGATGTTGAAAACTACAAAAAACTTGAAGAGCAATACAAAAAGAAAGAAATTCCAATGAAATCTTTGCTTGAAGTTACAAATGGCGGTTACAGTTTCAATGAACATCCGACCTTGCCGTAGGAATTTTATTTATAACTTTTCATCAAGAATTTCGCAAACGTCTTTGACAAATTGTTCACAAGGACGTTTTGCGTAGTATTCTTCCGTGCGTTTTGAAGGTACAAATGATGTGTCTTTGCTGTCTAAAAGTTCTCGACAAATTATTGTTCCGTGTTTTTCTTTAAACAGTTGTGCAAGTTCTTGGATTCGTTGGTAATGTTCGGCTTTGACGATGTCGTTATTAGGTTCTGTATAACCTTTTGCAAGTCCTGCCACCATAAACATTGCACTGACTGCTCCGCAAACTTCACGCAATCTGCCCATACCACCGCCAAAAGATGATGATAATTTTAAAGCCATAGCTTCATCAATTCCAAAATCTTTTGCATACGTCAAAAACACCGATTGTGCGCAATTATAACCATTTTTGAAATAATTTGTCGCAATTTGTGAATGTTTCGATTTTGTTTCCATATCTCTAACCCTTTAATTTTAAAATAACTCATACAAAATTACAGAAACCGATGTCGCAAGGTTTAAGGATTCTACTTTTGGGGACATTTCGATTTTGACAGAATCATTTGAGAATTTTATCAATTCATCAGTCAAACCGTCCGCTTCGCTCCCAAACATTACGACTGCCGGAAGGTTTATTCTGTAGGTTTTTAGCAAATTTTTACTTCTTGGCAAAGTCGCAATTTTGTTGAAATCTTTGAAAATTTTATTAAATGATTCAACATCTTTTATTTGTACAATCGGAAGTTTCCACAGATTTCCTACAGATGCTCTAACTGTTTTAGAATTGTAAATATCAACGCAATCCCCAAATAACACCACCGCATCGGCGCCAAACGCAACTGCTGACCTTAAAATAGTTCCTAAATTACCAGAATCTTTAATATTTTCAAGCAAAACAACCTTTTGCACATTTTTTAAATCTTTAATATCAAAAATTTTTTGTACTCCGATAGCAACTGCTTCTGGTGTTGAGTCTGTTGTGGAAATCTTTTTCAAAACAGGTTCAGATGCTTCAATCAAAATGTCTTTGCAAAATTCGTATTCTTTGAGTTTATTTTTATCTACAAAAACGTGTTCCAAAATTATTCCTGAGTCAAACGCTTCTTTGATTGCCTTGTAACCTTCAAGCAAAAACTTTTTTTCAATATTTCTGTATTTTTTTTGTTGTAATTTTACCGTATTTTTTACCAAATCATTATTAACGCTTGTTATTTCCATTACAACACCTCAAATTCTTCGAGCCAAACTTTTTCTTGTTCTGTTAACATTGAAAAATCAATCAATTTTTTTTCATAATTCATTTTTACAAAAGAATGAATGTTATTGTCTTTATAATAGCAAGAATTTTCTAATCTTACCCCGAAATATCCTTCTTTATATAACCCAGGTTCAATAGAAAAACACATTCCGTCTTTGAGTTCGACTTTTGAGGTTTCGTGCTTGCTCAATCTTGGCGGAAATTCGTGAACATTTATTCCTATTCCGTGTCCTAATCCGTGATTGAATACAAAACCATGCGTATCGGTTTCGCTAAACAGTCTTTGAACGACACTGTCAACGTCAAATCCTGTGAAAGGTCTTTCAAGATGTGTTTTAGCATAATTATATGCGTTCAAAAAGGCTTTTAATACAAGTGTGTAAATCTTCTTTTGCAATTTTGTCGGCTCACCTTTTACAAAAACTCTTGTGATATCTGTTGCTAAGCCGCCTTCAAAATATCCGCCACAGTCAATTAAAACAAGCGAGCCGTCCGTTACGATTTCGTCTTTTGATGATTTTGAATAATGAGCAAGTGCCGAATTTTTGTCTTTAGCAACGATAGATTTAAAACTCAAGCCCTTTGCTCCGTTTTTATAAAACTCTTCTTCCAAATGCTTTGCTATGTCGTATTCTGAAATATTATCATTATTTAAAACATATTCACGAGTTGCACTGAGAGCTTTGTCAGTTCTTGCAAATGCAGATTTTAGATGCTCAAGTTCGGTGTCATTTTTTTGAGCCTTCATCTCTTTTACGGGATTGGTGGTTAAAATTTTTGCTTTGTCTTTAATCAATGCGTAATCGTAGGCATTAATCGAAGATTTGTCAATAAAAACAGTTCCTTTAATATCTTTTAAATCTTGTTCAAGTTTTTCAAAATCCTTGCATTTATATAAAGTGTTGCAATCTTTTTTTATTATTGCTCGAGCCTTGATTTTTGCAGAAAAGTTTTGTGAGAAATTTCTCATATTATATAAATAAGAAACCTCATCTAAGTCTGTCAAATAAATGCTTTCATCGTCTTTTAAGTTTTGAGTAATCTTTTTAATTTTCTCTTCTGTTGAAATTCCGGTCAAAGAAGTGTCTAGTGCTACATCATCTTTGTTTTGATTTTGGGTTGAATTTTCCATATCTAACGGATCAATCGACAAAAGTTTTGTTTTACGTTGTGAAGTTAACATATTATAAGTGTTTAGTGAAACTTTTTGAGAGAAAATTCCCAACGTTTCATCTTGTGGAATTCTTGCAATAATTTCATTTAATTGAGATTGCGTTCCGTTTAGTTTTACTACGGTTACGATTTCATGGTCGACTTCCAAATCTGCTTGAATATGATATCTTCCGTCAACAAAAAGAAAAATCGTTTCAGGTGTTACAAGTGCTTCGCCCGTTGAACCAGAAAAATTTGTAATTTTGTATCTGGAATTTTCTTGCAAAGTATTATATTCAACCAAAAATTTGTTAGTTGAATTTACTAACAGATATTTTATTTTGGTGTCTGCCATGAAATTTTTTATAACCGTAATATTATCCATCTTAGTTTTTACCTGTTAATTGAATTAAGTGCCAACCGAATTGAGTTTGAACAGGTTGAGAAATTTCACCTAATTCAAGAGCGAAAGCAGCATCTTCAAACGGTTTAACCATCATACCTTTGCCGAAAAATCCCAAATCTCCACCATTTTGACCTGATGGGCAAAGTGATTTTGCTTCTGCGATTTCAGCAAAAGATGCACCATTTTTGATTTCATCATACAATTTTTTAGCTTCATCTTCTGTTTTTACAAGAATATGACTTGCTCTTACTTCTGTTGTCATGTTAAATTCTCCTATAATTCTACAGATGAATTATAAAATAAAAAGGTTTGTCTTGCAATTATACAATACAAACCGGAAGTTATAAAACATGAAAAATTTTTGTTTAGGACGTAAGTTCAAAATGTTTATACCAAACCGCTAAAAGAAAAAATCTTGTCGCAACCCCGAAAAAGTGCTTGGACAAATTGAACTTACATTATTATTTTAACCAGTCATGGCATAAAATTTCACCATTCCAAAGGATAAATTTTTTGAGTTTTGTGTTGGCAATTTTTACTAATTATAAAGTATTAATTGAAACAATACTAAAAAGTAGATTTTATGATATTATCTTATTAACTATGAAATCTGAGCCTTTAGAAAATATATTATCGCAGTTTAATCCTTATTGCATTGAAGAAGAATATTCTGTATCAGATATTCAATCTGGTAGAGAGTATAGTTTTATAATTCCTTTATTATGTTGGATATTAAGTCCGGTATGTTTTGCTTGCGGAATGTTTAATTTGTATATCGATTTGGCATTAATATTATTATCAAATATACTTCTTTTACACACTATGTTTACATCTAGCTATAGTACTAATAACTTTTTTATAACAGATATTAAGATTGCTCATCAAAATAAATTACTTCGTCTTGTAAAAAATATAGGTCTTTCTGGTACATCTAGTGGTGTTGGTATGAATATAGTTGATTGCGAAAATCTATTGAGAGAGTATGAAATTTCTAAAATTTTAAATATTGAGTGTATAGTTAAAGATATAACAAATAGTAATGAGCATTGGAAACGACCGTTACTGATACGAAATGAGAATATTAAACTTATTTTAAAAATAAATATAGAAAATAGGATTGATGAATATTCAATATATTTTAAGTATAATGAAGAATCTTATGACAAAATTTCTGAGATAATCAACTTGTTAAAACGATTGAAAGTATTTAACTATAAGTTTGAAAATATAGATAAAAATTTGTTTAAGATTACTCAGTAAAAGTTACTGATAAAAACTCTTGATTTTGAATATATTTTATTGTAAGATAAATCACGTGAGCGAAATATACATGCGGAAGTAGCTCAGTTGGTAGAGCGTCTGCCTTCCAAGCAGGCTGTCGCGAGTTCGAGTCTCGTCTTCCGCT
>CAVHEM010000018.1:0-7468 GCA_963635055.1 Bacteroidaceae bacterium
CTTATTATATTCCTAATTCTTGCTTTACACTTTTTCGATAGTCTTTATAACTATTACTACAAGCAAAAGATAAGTTTTTAATTTTTTCAATGTCTTTTTGAAATTCGTCAGGTGCATTTTGTTTTTTACTATAATCTATTTCAAAAAAGTTATCGTTTCTACCAATAAACCACTCACCCCCTCCAAATAATTCCAAAAGAGTATTAAAGAAATTATTAAAGGCATTTCGTACAACTTTATTACAATAAATTTTAGTTGGCTCCTTCGTTGTCATTGTATTAGGTGCTAGAAAATAATATTTGTATTTTTCAATTAGGTCATATTGTCTTTGACTATATCGTAAGTTAAATGTGCAATTAAAAATATGTTCAAATTCTTCATCATTAATAATACTATTTGATTGTAAAAAAATCTCTTCATCTGTAATTTTCATAATAGATTCTCCTATATTATAATTTTCCATCTCTCGCATCTAACCATTCTTGTTTACAAGGACCCGTACCATCAAAACAAGCATCAACTTGATTTTCAATTTCTTTATATTGTTCATCTGTCAACTCTTGATACCCATTATTAGAACTGTTGTTACTATCTGGTTTGATAAAATTGGCACAACAAGAACAAAATAATAATGCGACAAGAATAAGTACAATAAAATTATTCATAATAAATAAAAACTCCTTCTTATTCCAATAACGTATATGATGCTACAGGTAAATTACTATCAACATTGATTATTCGAGTATGGTAATATGCTTTTTCTTTACTAATACCTGTTTTTAGTTCAACATACCTTACACAAGTTGCAAAAATATTTTGTTGATCCACAATGCTATTTTGATACCAAATCTCTGGATATACATAAAAATTAAAAGCCGTCGTTAATTCATCATCAAGAAAATATGTTTTTACAAACGCTTGTTTAACTAATCTTTCTAAGTCTGCTAATTCACGTTGTTCTTGCTGTCTTTTTTGTCTTTCTTCTTTTTCTCTCTTTTCCTGCGCAAGTTTAATTTTTCTTTTTTCTTCTTCCTCTTGAATTTTTATTTGTGTTTTGGTTTTATCAATTTTTACCTGTAAATTTTTATCGTCTTTTTTTATATTTTGAGCCTTATTATAGTAATCCAATGCAATATTATAATTTTTACCAGCAAAGTTCTCATTTCCATTTTTTACAAAATATTCATAATTTACTTCGTTTGCATAACTTAAAGCATCTTTAAAATCCCCCAGCGCATCAAGGTTAGATTTTGCATTATTCCAATCTTTATTCTGAATTGAAGAAACCAAGTTATTATACAAAGCGGTTTTTCGCTTTTTCTCTTTGACGTAAGTTCCACCAATGCAAATACAAAGCAGAACAATAAAAATAGATAATAAAATTTTTGTTTTAGACTTTTTACTCATAAATTACCCCTCATTATATACTTCTAATTTTTAATATAAGTAACACTTATAATACCCACAAGAATATTATCACGAATATCAAATTAAGGTATTATATATTGCGAAACTTTTACATACTCATAGCATATATGGTTAATAAGTCATTACAAATAGGGTATTTTGATAGAAGTTATAGAGGATACTACTAATGTTTTATGATGACAAAAAGTTTATCGGCAATAAATTTAAACAAGCAAGGTTAAAATCTGGGCTTTCGCAAATTCAACTTGCTGAAAAAATAGGTCTAAGTGAAAAACATGTTAGTAATATTGAACGTGGTCAGAATTTTCCCTCTTTAGATACTTTTTTTAGACTTTGCGAAGTCTTTAATTTATCATTAACAGACTTTGGTATAAATGCAAAAAGTGAAACAAATGAAGATAGAGAGATATTGCTTCATAAGATTTTTTCTGCAAATGATACAAAATTGAAAGCATACAAAAACACGTTAGAATCTTTGGATAATGTATTAGCAAGTTATGAAAAATTTAGAAGGTAATATTAATTTCCTCTTGCTACATATCCCAATTTGACCTCGCCGAGTTTACCCAAATTTGCACAAACTCATGCCTGTATATTGTAGGTATAGATAGAGTTTAGACTTATTTTAAACTTTAAATTTTATACAGTTTCTTCACCCCAATTTTTCAAGATAAATGCCTATTTTTAATTATTTGTATATTCTCTTTGGTCAAAACGGGGGTATATTGTTTAAAATGTTCTACAATATTTTTAATAGTGTTATACGCAAGTTTAGAATTAGGTTTATAATGTTCTAAATAGCGTTTAATATCAGATACACTAAGTTTTTGTATAAAATAAAGGTCTAAAATATTACAAATGTTCTCGTGTACCTTGGGGTCATACTTCTTTGGTTTAACCTTGAAATACTTCTGTTGTAACATATTTGCGTACATTATACCTTTGGCAATGTTGAAGGTAGAACCAGCACTACCAATAATATTAGACGGGTGAAACTCTTTTGTATGCAAGTCTTCACGAATTGGTAAAATAGAGGTTTTAGACCCAATTTCTACACTTGTATCATAACTTGTATGATGTCCTTGTATATTAGGTGTTAATTTAGGGTTATTATTTATTAGATATACCATTGGTAAAAATCTTTGGGTATAAATCTGTTGTGAATCATTTGTTCTGTTCAAATATAGTCCAATTTCATTAAACTTTTGGCTAAATATCTCTGGGATAGAATCGGGTTTTAATCTAAATCGTGTATAACATTTAGGCTTTTTACCACATTTTGAAAGTTTACGTCTAATTGTCTTACACTTTGGTTCATAAGCATCATAAAAGGTTATAATAATATCAGTATAATCAGATAATTTATCTACTCTGCTAAAATCACTCAAATATGAAACAAGGATATATCTGTTTTTATACTCTTGAAATACACACTCTGTTATAGGGCTGTTATAGGGCTGTTATACTTTGTACGTTGTTCATTGTATAAGTAGTCTTTTAACTGAGTTTGTAAAAACTTTTCTTCTTCTTCTAAATAAGGTCGCCATATATAAGGTTGTAAATGTAATTCTTTTAAACCCAAGATATTATCAATGTTTGTATCTTCGAGTTTTATACCAAACTCGTCTTTGAAGGTTTTAAAAAGAACTTTGATTGTATTATCTTTCATACTCCAATTATATAATTAGACGTAAAACTCATAGTTCAATCTTAATTATTTTATAATAATTCATAAAATAAGGTGGTTTACAGGCATGTTTTTGTCAAGTACTCTTATCACGACACAGAATATTACAGATTTGTAATAATACCTAAAATATAGGTTATAAAAGGAATACAACCTAATTTTATAATGTTTAATCTAAGTGGTTTAGCAAGTGTTTTAATACGCATGCTATATCATATTAAGGTTTATCATTCACAATGGTTCAAAAATGGATTTTTAACATTGATTTTGAAACTTTCAATTTTAGCCCTTATGTACCAAGGGTTTCAGAAGTCATTTTTTTAACGGTTAATATTTAGAGGATTTACTCAAAATGTCAAATGTAACGTTTTATGAAATCGCTGTATGAATCTGATAGCAAGGCTTTCGGCTTGACGAACAGAAAAATATGAGGTATAATAGAGGAGTAATCAATCGAGGTTACACATAAAAAATATTAGACCGACATTGGCTAAAGTTTAATCATATCAAAAATAGACTAAGGAGAAGTAAGCCAAAACTTCTTGACTGGTTTATTGCTTATGCCAATTTTAAGTTGAACGGTTTAACTTAAAAAGCTATATATACTGTTGCGCAGGTATAGTGGCTTAGTTTGTAGTGCGCAGAAATATAGGAGTTATAAAAATGACAACACTTCTCAAAAAATCTATGGAAGTTATAGCATTAGCATTTGAGAGAAATAAAGATGCTAGAAAATTAACGTGTGTACCTAAACCTAAAGAAAATGAATCTGAAATTTCATATTTGATATATTCAGATAAGTTATACACGGTTGAAGAAACTGCAAAAATTTTAAGAATGAAAGTTGGCACTATTTATAAATGGAAATATGAGAAAAAGATAAAAAGTACAAAAATTGGTGGAAAGTTACTTTTTAAAGGTTGTGATATTAAGGAAATTTTGAAATAAGGAGGTATCATGGCTATTAGAAGACGAGGTAAAACTTGGCAAGTTGACTATACCGATATTACAGGTAAAAGAGTAAGGCAATCTGGTTTTAAGAAAAAAGAAGATGCCGAAAATTTTTATGCTCAAGCTAGAGTAAATAAAAGTCAAGGTATAAGTAATATTTTGGATAAAGAGCTTACTCTAAAAGATGCTTGTGATTATTTCTTAAACAGATATATGCAAATCAGAAACTTAAAACAAAAGGTTAAAGAAGAATACACTAGAATTATTACAAAAATAATTTTACCATTCTTTGGTAATGCAAAATTATACTTAATAAGTAAAAAAGATGTAGAAGATTTTATTTTATACCTTAAAAATGATAGACATTTACGTTCTGCTAGTGTTGTAAAATATAAAATTCTGCTAGGGTCTATAATTGAACGCCAAGTTGAAAATGAAGCTATTTTTAAAAATGTTGTAAAACAGGTTCATTGTGAAAGTGCGGTATCAAGAGAAGCAAGAGCATTAACACCACAAGAGGTAGTAAAACTATTTGAAACATGTAAAAGAGTTAAACCTAGTTTTTACCCAATGCTTGCAACTGCGGTTTATACTGGTATGCGCAGGGGAGAATTAGTGGCTCTTATGTGGGAAAATGTAGATTTTGATAATAATTGTATAAACGTAAAATATAGTGCATACAAAGAAAATTTATGCTCACCTAAAACAAAATCTTCTAATAGAAAATTTGTTATACCATCTTGTTTAAAAAAGATTTTGAAAGAGCAGAAAATAAAAACTGGAAGTAGTAAATATGTATTTCCAAATAGTAAAGGTGAAATGTACTTAGGAGATAATGTATTTAATCGTTTATTTCTCCCTGTTAGAAATGCATGCGGAATTGGTCATTTTACATTTAAGGATTTAAGACATACTTTTTCAACTTCTCTTGTAACAAATGGTGTTGACCCAAAAACGGTACAAAAACTTATGGAACATTCTTCATCTGTTATAACTTTAGATGTTTATACTCATTCATTACAAACTTCATATAAAAAAGTTGGAGATGTACTCAATAATTTGTATCAACTATGATAAAAATTCATGGCACAAAATGGCACAATTCAGAAAATTTACTGATATAACCTCAGAAGTATAAAAATACTCAATATCCCGCAAACATACAAATAAAGAGCCTTTACGGCTCTTTTTTAATGGAGCGGGCAACGAGACTCGAACTCGCGATCTTCTCCTTGGGAAGGAGACATTCTACCACTGAACTATGCCCGCATTTTTACACATTTAATATATCACAAAATCCCTTTCTTTACACTAATATTTTATAAATTTCTAACGCAACTATTCAAAAATTATTACCTATACCTTTGAAAACTTCTGCAAAATTTTTCACAAAATTTTCCCTTTTTCTTCCTATAAATATCTTTCAAATACTTTTACAACTGCCAGTTTTTACTTCTTTTTATTAATTATTTGAAAAAATATCATATTAAAAAAAATGAGCCAATAATTAATTTATGGCTCAATAATTTTAAGAATAGCTGGAAGTATGAAAAAGATTTTCAATTTATAAATACATTAAATACAAAATATAACCATAATTATATTATACACTTCGGCTATATTATATCTATCCAACCGGCTAATAAAAAAGATATCGCAACATAGTCACGATATCTTTTTCTTTCAAAATTCATTTTTCAAATATCTAAATTTTGTGCATATTATCAATAATTTCTTTTTTTTGAACCCAGATTTCCATGCCAAAATCTTTTCCGCTTTCTGTCAATGCATCTTTGATTTCTTTAAAAGAATATTTTGATTTTTCTATATCACAAAGCATGAACATTACAAAATGACCTTGCATCAGAGTTTGTTTAATATCTTCGATATTAACTTCATATTCAGCCAACACCGTTGTCACTTTGGCTACAATACCTACTTTGTCAACTCCTGAAACGGTTACTATTATTTGGTCTGCCATGCGTCGTCTTCTCCTATACTTTTTTCTTCGTCCTTTATAATTCCTTCTTTTATTTCTTCTTCTGAAATTATAACTTCTTTAACCGGATTTGTTGCATTTTCAGCTTCTTTAATCCATTTACCATTAACCAATCTACAAACTTTATATCTTTGGCAATAAGCTTTCAAATCTTTTTTAATTTCCGGAGCCAAGATATAAAGAGCGATAATATTTGGTACGCACATTGCAATCATCATTGCATCAGTAATATCAATGATTGATTTAACGTTCATTGCAGAGCCGATTACGATAAACAAGCAATAAATAAGGTTGAAGGTAAGAACACGTTTTTTGCCTTCACCTAGAAGGAATGTCCATGCTTTCTGCCCGTAATATGCCCAAGAAATCAAAGTTGAAACTGCAAACAAAACTGCAACTACAGACAAGATAATTGGGAAAAATGATATAACGGATTGGAAAGCATTAGATGCAAGTTCAATACCTGAAATATGACCAACTGCGCTTGTTTTAAGAACGTTTGTAATAACAATTGCAAAAGATGTAAACAAGCAAAGAACACCTGTCAAGAAGGTTTCTAGCAAAGCAACAAACCCTTGTGATACAGGCTCTTTAGTTTGAGAAGTTGCATAAACAATAGCAGCAGCACCAGTTCCGGCTTCATTTGACTGAACAGAACGTCTTAACCCAATAATAATTGTACCGAAGATACCACCTGCAACAGCTGTTGGGTGGAAAGCTTCTGTAACAATTTCTACAATCGCTGCCGGAATATGTGTAATATTAGCACCAATTACGATAAGTCCTGAAACGATATATAACAAGCACATTGTTGGAGTAAGAACTGTTGTAACTTTAGCTATACTCTTAATACCGCCAACAATAACAAGCCCGATAAGAATTGCTACAACCAAACCGATTACCCAAGCGTAACCGTGAAGAAAACTATGAGCACCGCCAGTAATAAATATCAATTGGTGAGCAGTTTGGTTAATCTGAATCATATTACCACCGGTAATACCGCCACCAATACAAAGTATTGCAAAAATTACAGAAAGCGGTTGACCTAACCAACGCATATTTTTTCTGGTTAAACCGTGTGCAATATAGTGCATCGGACCACCAGAAACCGTACCGTCTAAGTTAAATCTTCTATATTTTACAGCCAAAGTCGCTTCAACAAATTTGATTGACATACCCAAAATAGCACCGACAAAAATCCAAAATGCTGCCCCAGGACCACCAATAGAAATAGAAATTGCAACACCTGCAATACTACCGATACCAATAGTTCCTGACAATGCAGTTGCCAACGCTTGGAATGATGAAACTTCACCACAACCATCTGCAGATTTTTCAGCAGGTTTTGCAACTACATCAAGTGCGTGTTTGAAACCCCATATTGAAATTCCTTTGTAGTATAT
>CAVHEM010000018.1:7478-14012 GCA_963635055.1 Bacteroidaceae bacterium
GTAGTATATCGTAAAAAATATACCCGCAAATAAAATCCAGAATATGATTAAAGGAACTTTTGAACCCAAAATCGATATCGGGAAAAATATTAAATTTGCTACCGCATCGGATACCGGTGCAATATGTTTATCCATAAATGCATCAACATTCATTGCGTTTGCACTCTGCATTCCGCATAATAATACCATTAAAAAAGTCATCAATTTCTTCATATAATACTCTATCCTTTCAGCCGTTTAAAAGGTCCGTTTCCTTAGGGTAAAGCCATAACCAGCTTTAACTACTAATAGTATAGCAGAAACATAAAATTTTAGATTATTCTTGTTACCAACTGTTACACTTAGAGGATTTGTAGCTTTTAGCACTTAGGTAAAACTGTTATTTTTCGTTATTTTATACCGCTTGTTTATAAATTTTTAAATGTTACAATGAAGTAAAGGATAGAGTTAGGTATGATGAGTCAGTCCAAAAAATTATCAATAGCTTTTTATTGGCACATGCACCAACCGGTTTACCAGTTGGCTGAAAATGGCGATTTTTTAATGCCGTGGGTAAGATTGCATGCCGTGAAAGATTATTTGGGAATGGTTTTGTGGGCTAAAAAGTTTGAGAAATTAAAATTAAACTTTAATTTTGTTCCTGTATTGGTTGATGCAATAATTAATTATGCCGAAAACGGAGCGCACGATATTCATTCAAGATTAACCCTAAAACCCGAAAATCAATTAAATGATGAAGATAAACTTTTTATTATAACTAATTTTTTTGATGCCAATTATCAAACAATGATTCTTCCGAATGAAGAATATCACAGATTATATAAAATTGTGCAAGAAAGTGGCGGAAATGACATTTCAGTATTAACAAATCAAGAATACTCAGATTTGATGGCACTTTTCAACTTAGCGTGGATAGATTACTCATTTTATTCAAAATATCCGAAATTAAAAAGATTAGTGAAAAAGGGCAAAAATTATACGTTGGAAGACAGAATTGATATCCTTGAAATTCAACGTGAACTAATAAAAAAAATCATACCAAGTATAAAAAGTTTAATCAAAAAAAATAAAATAGAAATCACAACAAGTCCGTATTTTCACCCGATTTTACCGATATTGTTGGACTTTAAAAATGTAAAGAAAAATCCAATGCCAAACGGTGATTCACCTGAAATGAACACTCAAATTGATGCAGAACTTCAAACAAAAATGGCATTAGATAGAATTGAAGAAGTATTTGGAAAACGTCCTCAAGGGATTTGGCCATCAGAACACTGTGTCAGCCCTAAAACGCTTGATATGCTCAGCAATTTGGAAGTTAAATGGACAATTTCTGACGAAGGAATTTTGGCAAATTCTATCAATTTTGAATTTGAACACGATTTCAAAGGCTATATCAGCGAACCGTATCATTTGTTAAAGTCATACAAAGTTAAGACCGAAAATTCTGACATCAAAATGATATTCAGAGAATCTACAATTCCGAATTTGATTAGTTTTGAATACCAAAACCACAACCCAGAAGCCACTGCAAATGATTTGTATGACAGAATTAAAATTATTCAAAGCAAAATTTTATCATCACCTGATCAAGAACACTTGTTGACTATCGCACTGGACGGAGAAAATTGTTGGGAAAATTATCCGCAAAATAGTGATTCGTTCTTACAAATTTTGTATTCTTTAATTTCAGAAGATGATACATTAGAAACAGTTTTAATCTCAGACTACTTAGAAAATACTAAAGAAGATAAGCCATTAAATAAGATAGCTTCAGGGTCTTGGATAAACAGAAACTTCAAATTTTGGATTGATGAACCGGTTAAAGATTTAGCATGGGCATATTTAAAACGAGTTCGAGAAGATTTCATGCAATATTCAAAACGAGAACCTCAAAATCCTAATTTGTGGGCTGCTCAACGTGAATTATTAATCTGCGAAGGTAGTGATTGGTACTGGTGGTATGGCGAACCAAACGATTCCGGTAGAGATAACATTTTTGATTATCTTTTCAGAACCCATTTGAGAAATGTTTACAGATATTTAGATTTAGATATTCCGGAATTTTTAGACGAACCATTGGTTAATTTGTCAGCAACAAAACCTTCAAAATATCCAAGGGCGCTTATTTCTCCTAAAATTGACGGTAAACTTGTTACATCTCCTGATGATGAATGGAATAATGCCGGATACATCGAAATACCTGACGGTCCGGTGCTCAGAGAATCGAAATTATTTGATAAAATTCGATTTGGTAACGATGAAAACAATTTCTATTTGAAATTCAATATGAATAAATACATTAGAGAAAATTCCGAGTTATTGAAACGAACATATCAAATGTATGTTTATTTTAGAACATCTAACCCAAAACAAGATTTATCACCTGTCAGATTGATAAATAAGACTGAAAATATTTCTCCGGTATCAATGGAAAAATTCCACAATGAACTTCAAATTGCGATAAAAAATGATTCATTGCAACTTATCAGACTGATTAAGTCAATCCCAGGAGATATGTGGGTCTTGGAGCACACAAAATCAATAGAAGCAGCTTATGGTGAAACTCTTGATTTAAAAATACCTTTCAGCCTACTTGATTTACAAGATGGAGAAACATTAGAATTTCTATTTGTAAATGCGAATTACGGCATAAAAGATTTCTATATTCCTAATGAAACATTATTATATGTGTCAAGGTCTGCATTTGCTCTAAAAGAGTAAGTTTTTAGACAATGCACCAATTGCAATAATTTGAACCGTAACAAAAAATATTCCCATCTTTATTCCCCTTTAGTTACATGTTATTAAAGGTTTTTTGTACACTCAAATTGCTAGTTTGTGAAGATATGTTGCAAAAATTTCCAAATTTCTTAATTTTTCTTAAAGTTAGACTGGTAGTTTAACGAAATATATTTTAAAATATAAGTACGAGGAGTTTATATGAATAAGATTAAATTTTTGTGGCTATATATTGTAGCAATTGTAGCATCTTTAGGCGGACTTTTGTCAGGTTATGATACCGGAGTAATTTCAGGTGCATTATTATTTATTAATGAAACGTGGGATTTATCAATCTCTTTGCAAGGTCTTGTTGTTAGTGCCGTTCTGATAGGTGCGGTAATTGGCGCTGCAACAAACGGAGTTCTTGCTGATATATTCGGGCGCAAAAAGATAATCATTGCAACTGCAATCATATTCATTTTAGGTTCAATTCTTTGCGGCTTAGCGCCAAATGTTTATGTCCTAATAATTTCAAGAATTTTTGTCGGACTTGCCGTTGGTATTGTTAATTTTGTAATCCCGCTATACTTATCAGAAGTTGCACCAAAAACAGTGAGAGGCACACTCGTTTCACTTTATCAATGGGCAATTACAGCAGGTATATTATTTTCGTACTTTATAAATGCGGCTTTTGCACCTGCTGTTTACAGTTGGCGCTTGATGTTACTTGCCGGAATACTCCCAGGGTTGGTATTGCTCGTTGGTATGAGTTTTATGAGCGATACACCAAGATGGCTAATTTCTAAAAATAAAGAGGAAGAAGCCCAAAAAGTATTGAAAAAAATCGAACCGGACGTTGATACAGAAAAAGAAATCCGAGAAATAAAACATACATTAAAGCTTAACGAAAACTTAGACAAAAAATTCAAATTCAAAAAATGGATGATTATGCCATTTGTTGTCGGTATCGGTATAATGTTTGCACAAATTTGTACAGGTATTAACACAATAATTTATTATGCACCAACAATATTTAAAATTGCAGGCTTTGATTCAAATTTGAACGCAATTTATGCAACCACAGGAATTGGTGTTGTGAACTTTTTAATGACAATTGTTGCGGTATTCTTTACTGACAAATTAGGCAGAAAACCACTGTTATATTTTGGATTAACTGGAGTAATGCTGAGTTTGGCAGCACTCGGTTGCGCTTTTGCATACCAAGATGTATTGGGCGCAGGGTTAAAAGTCGTTGCTGTCGGAAGTTTGGTAACATATATAATATGTTTTGCAATGAGTTTGGGACCAATTGGTTGGATTTTGGTTTCAGAAGTGTTCCCGCTAAAAATCAGAGGGGTTGCAATGAGTATTTGTACTGTTGCAAACTTTGCATTTAACTTCTTTGTTGTCGGAAGTTTTCCGGTTTTAATCCACAAAATCGGTGGCGCATACACCTTCTGGGGTTTTGCCGCAGTATCATTCCTTTGCATATTATTTGTGTATTTCTTTGTGCCGGAAACCAAAGGTATCTCTTTGGAACAAATTGAATCTAATTGGATTCACGGTGTAAATCCACGTAATTTTGGCAAAGAATAAAATTTTGCTTCAAATTTCTTCACATTTTCTCATTATTATGTTTAAAAAATATTTTTTCGGTTTTATAAATGTATAATTTAAACAAAATAATGAGGTAAAATTTATGGCTATAGGAAATTTGATTACAAAATTAGAAACGAACTTAGCACATAGTGCAACTATTAGACACGAAAACAATATAGATAAATTTTTCAAAATTCATGACTCTGATACATTTGGAGATTCTTTCAACCAAATGTATTTGGCAAGAGAAACAATTTCTCGATTTGCAAAGAAAAATGGTGTTAAAGTTGACATTTATGATGCTAAAAAAATGACAACACACAAATCATTAGGTACAGAACTGTCAGATAAAATAAATTTAGTTGTCACAAATTTACATAACGGCAAAAACCAAAGCCGACTTGTTGCAGCAGATACAGACAAAACTTATACAAATACAAAAGCTGCTGATTATACTGCAAAAATACGCCACTACAAAGATGGTAACAGACTTGCATTTGTGCCTAAAAAACACTGGACAACTGAAGACACCTTCCTTCGCAATCTATACAGAAACATCGAATCTATGGTAAGCGAAGTAACTAAAAAAGCAGATAAATAAGAATTAAAATCACAACAACTTTTTACAATTGCCCATTCAACCGATTTCAGGCTTGATTGGGCAATTTAATTATAAATTCTGCACCTTTGCCTTTTTCACTTTCTATAGAAATTTTACCATTATGCAATTCTACAATATCTTTGACAATAGCAAGTCCCAGTCCTGAACCACCTTTAGAACGACTGCGTGCCTTATCAATTCTATAAAATTTTTCAAAAATCTTTTCTTGGTATTCTTTTGCAATCCCAATGCCATAATCTTTGATGTGAATTTCAACAGTATCACCAGTTGTCGCCAATGTAATATCAATTTTGGGAGTTGCAGAATAACGAATAGCATTTACTATCAAATTTTGAATTGCAGATTGCAACAAGTCTTCTACACCCTTTACAAAAAGTACTTGATTAGCATAAAAATTTATTTCTTGAGTTGTGTTAAATGAATTTATTGCTTTTTCTACCAAATTATTTAAGTTTATTTTCGTAAAAACTTTCTGATTATTTGCCTTTTCAATATCAATTTCAGACAATACCAAAATATCATTAACCAGTTTATTTATTGCATTAACTTGATATTTTACAATATTTTGGCACTCTTTATTCTGCTCAACGTTCTCGGAGTCTTGTTGCAATTCAAGAGCCATATTTATCGCAGTAATCGGAGTTTTTATTTCGTGTGAAACATTTTGCAAAAACTCGTTTTTATATTTTTCAAGCATTTCCAAACGTTCAATCTGTCGTTTTAAACGTTGTGTCATTTTTCGCACAGATATCGCAAGTTCTTCAAGTATCGCAAGCTTTGGAATTTCAATAACAGTGTTCAAATCGCCATCTGCAATTTTCAAAACACTATCATCAAATCTGTTGAAAGAACTCCTAACTTGATAGGTCAAATTCAAAAATTCAATAAATAAAACAATCAGGCAAAATGCAAAAATAGCGATTAAATTCATTTGTGCCTTTATTATTTTTTCAATAACTTTTTCTTCTAAAAGTGTCACTTCAATATAATAGTTTGAATTTTCAACTTTAAATTCTTTGACTGACTGTATTTTTTTGTGTTTAATTGCATTTTTATAGATTTTCCAAGGAATTCTTTTTTTCAGAATTTTACTATTCTTTTTAATCATCGGACTCAAATCGTTAGAATTTGAAGTTGCTAAGAGTTTTTTATCCTTGTCAAAAATTCTAAATTTGATATCTTCGCCCTGAAAAGATAGTGCATATTTTTTTAACTGATTAATATTATTAGTTTGCAAATACGGAATAATTGCCCACTGAATTTGCTTTTCAAATACTGGCAATTCTTCTTTTTCTTCTTGAATATATGACGTATTGAATTGTACGATATTTACAAAAAACACGCCTAAAAATATCAGCAAAATAATAAAAAATTCAACAATTTTATATACCCAAAACAAGTCACGTTTTTTCATCAATCTAATTCCTTGAGCTTATAACCGCTACCTCTGACAGTTTCAATAAATTGCCCGTAATCTTTTAACTTTTTTCTTAAATTAACAATTTGTACATCAATTGCTCTTTCTGAAACATCAAACCCAGCATCACCTCTAAGAGATTCCAACAATTTGGAGCGAGAAAATACTCGTC
>CAVHEM010000018.1:14022-23777 GCA_963635055.1 Bacteroidaceae bacterium
ATTTTAAACTCAAAATTTGTTAAATCAATTGTTTCATTGTCCAATGTAACCAACATTTTTTCAGTATCTAATGTCAAATTTTTGTATGATTTCAGACTACTACTTATTCCAAAATTTTCAAGATGCGCTTTTATCCTTGCCAGTAAAATTTTATTACTGAACGGTTTTGAAATATAATCAATAGCACCACTATCAAACCCTTCCAAAACATCTTTTTCCATCTTTTTAGCCGTTAGCATTATAACTTGAATTGATTTCAAATTTTCATCATTTTTAATTTTTTTACACAATGAAAACCCGTCAAGTTCAGGAATCATCACATCGAGCAAAATCAAATCAGGCTTGTCCTTTTTTATTATTTCTAATGCAGATAACCCGTCAAATGTTTTTTTAATTTTATAATACCCGTCAGAAATCAGAACTAACTCAATAAGGCGGTTAATATGTTCTTCATCTTCAACTATTAAAATTTTTGCATCTTTTATATTTGTCACGCCAGAATTATACCTCAAAAAACTTGTTAATCGTCCCACTTTTCGTTTTTATCAATAAGATTCGTATAAACAAAATTTTCATTTTCATCAAAAATAATCAATTTATAACAGGTGTTATTGTTAAACTTTGGAGTGATAATATTATAAACATTACCAATTTTTTCTTCCCGATTACAGTGATAGTGACCGGAAACAATTGCTAGCACATTATCATGCTTATTCAACACATCAAGATAAAGTTCTTTTTTGTGCAAAGTTGCAGACTTTGGTTTTGTATCCAGCAATGGAAAATGTTGTAAAATTACAACTTTATTATTTTTATATTTTGTTAATTGTTTGTCCAGCCAAATAAGTTCAGGTTCTTTATAATACCCGTTTGGACCGGGAATAACTTCTTTTACACCATTCATCGCAATAAAAACAATATTATCTTTTTTGAAAACATAATTCGCAGTCGACGGGTGATATTTTCCCAAAACTTTTTTCGCTCGTTTCATATAATACAGACTGGTCATTTCTTTGTTTTTGGCTAAATCATGATTTCCTGTAGTTATATATGTTTTTGTTTTAAGCTTACTAATTATTGATAAAAATATATCGAAATCGTTTTTATCTGCTTTGTCGATATTATCACCGGTAAAAACTATAAAATCTAAATCATTATGCTGCTGCGAGTTCATATCATCAACAAAATCTTGCAGATATTTTGCATTATCTTTTGTCAAATGCACATCAGTAACCTGAATAAATTTTACATCTTTTGCATACGATTTGATACAAATATTCAGAAGTAGCAATAGTAGAATAAATATCTTTTTCATAATTTTAAGAGTATATGAACATTGTTAGAATATTGTTAGGAAAATTTTGGACAAATTTCTCGTTGACAGACGTATGTTTTTATTTATAATTTTTAGTATAGGAAGAAACGATATACATTTATTGAGGAAAAAAATTATGTTAAAAATATACCCCAGATTAAATTCCGTTATCGGAGCAACACTAGATAGAATGGACGTTAGAAGATGTGCTTCTCGTGGCATAAAGAAAAGTGAAGACGTTTTCTATCGCAGATTGACCGCAGAATCAGGCGATTCTTCAAACAATCCAAAAACTATTGTTAAAAATTGGAAAAGAGCCTATGATGCAAATATGAAGAAAAACTTGATGATTGAAGATTTGAATAAAAAAATATGTATCTCAACAAGCGGTATTCTTGATAAAATTCTTCGCTAAGAAAATTTTAAAACTTTTCAAATATTTTATAAAAATAGCCAAAAGCACTTCTATTGGCTATTTTTATTGTTTTTAATACAAAAATTTTTAACATCACCACTTGACAAAATGAAAATTCGGCTTTATTATATACCTATACCCCGTACGGGTGTTAAAAGAATGTAAGGAGACAACTATGAAGAAATTAACATTAGGACTATTAATGCTAGGTGCATTATTATTGACAACAAATTCAGTATTTGCATGTGATTGTGGTTGCGGCTGCGAAAAAGTAACTTGCAACTGCGCAAAAACATGTGATTGCGGTTGTCAAAACGGACAAGAATGTAACTGTGATGAAAATTGCAATTGTCCAAAATGCAAAAAAGATAACTGCAATTGCAAAACTAAAAAATTTAGAATTTTTAGAAAAAAACAATGCAATTGTGCAAAATAAATTGAAAAAACCGGCAATCCCTGAAATTATACCATCAGGGATTGCAATATTTAAGGAGAAATAAATGCAAGCAGACAAATCAAAAGTTGTAAGATTATTAAAAACCGTCAAAGGTCAAATCGAAGGTTTGATAAAAATGGTTGAAGATGACAGATATTGCATCGATATAAGCACCCAAGTTTTGGCAAGTCAATCATTGTTAAAACGAGTAAATTTAGAAATTTTAAAAGCGCATTTTTCACATTGTGTAAAAAAATCTTTTGAATCAGGTTCTGAAAAAGAAAAAGATGAAAAACTTGAAGAAATGACAAATATATTGGAAAAACTTCTAAAAAATAGTTAGTGACTTGAAACTCTGTCAGAATAAAAGATTGCCCGAATGGTTAATTGTAAGAACTAAGCAATAAGAGTAATATGACTATATTAGTTACAGATTTTTAGGATATGATTGATTTAAAGGGCAAAGAATATTTATTAAATGCAATTTTAGAGTATTGTGAAGATATAGTAACTGTTAAAGATTTGAATTTTAACTATGTTGCTTACAATCGTGCATTTATAAGATTGATGAATTTTGACAATGAAACCGCAAAGTCAATCATGAATAACCACATAACAAAAGTTTTAAAAGACGATAGCTGCGTAGATATAATTATAGAAAATTCTAAAAAAGTTATCGAAACTTTAGAAACTCGCAGTTATGTTTTCCGCCATGAGGGAATTAACAAAATAATCAAACAAACAACTACTCCAATTATTCAAAATGGAAAACTTGAAGGATTATTGACAGTATCATCTGATGTAACAAAAGAAGAGAGCCTAAAAGCAAGATTGATTGACAAAAACTACCAATTAAACACGCTTTTGGAAACCTTGCCATTGTTAGTTTATATGAAAGACAAAGACAGAAACCTCATTGTCGCAAGTGATAATGCCAAAAATTTTGTTTTTAACGGAGTTGATACATATTCTGAAAATATCATCATTGATATGGAAAAAGCAGAGCAAGAAGTTGCAAATGAAGATAATTATGTTTTGGAAAACAAAAAGCCACTCAAAAAAGAAAAGGTAGCCATAGATAAAGACGGGAAAATACATTGGTATAAAATCAGTAAAGCACCAATTATTACCGATAAAAACGAGATTAACGGACTTGTTTCAATTGCGAAAAATATTGACAAGGAAAAACATTTAGAAAAACAACGTGACCTATTTTTAGCAACTTTAACTCACGATTTGAAAAATCCTCTACAAGCACAAATTAGTTCACTGGAAATGTTGTACAAAGAATATTACGGAAAAATTGATGAAGGTCATCAGGAAATAATGGAACTTATCATCGAATCTTCAAAATATATGCGTGATATGCTTTGCACATTGCTCAAAACTTGCAAAGATTATAGCGGAATTATTAAAATAAAATTTTCAAATTTTAACGTATTATATTTAATCGAAAAATGCGTAAAAGAAGTGCACGACTTAGGCAAAATAAAAGGCGTGGAAATAAAAATAAATTCTAAACTTAAAGATTATGAACACTTCATATACGGTGATGAAATGCAATTGCGTCGAGTATTTGCCAATATGTTGAACAATGCAGTAAACTATGCATTTGACAACAGTGTTGTAAATGTCACAATCGAAAGAACCGACAAGTGTTACCGATTTAGTTTTCAAAACGAAAGTGCAGAAATATCAGACACATTGAAAGCAAATATTTTTGATAAATATGTCTATGGCGAAAATCTTGGAAATAATAGTGGTGTCGGACTTGGACTGTATTTTTGCAGAAAAATCGTTGAAATTCACGAAGGTAAAATTATGTTAGATAACAACGGAAACAAAAACACTTTCATTATTGAATTGCCTTTAATAAACAAACATTCAGCATTGCTAAACGAAGTTGCACTATAATAAATGTTACAAAATTTACAATAAATAGCAATAAAAATTTTCACGAGTTTTAATCATGAAAAAGGAGTTTTCGATGTTCACTAACATTAAAAAATTAAACATTATAACTAACGCATATTGGTATAATACCCATCTCGATTCCAAACTTTCTCTTTCTGAACGAGCAATGAAAAGTATTGCTGCCCATTTACGTGATAGAAGGGAATATCCGACTTTAGGAACACTAGTTCACCAAAAATATTATACCCAACAAGAACCCAAAGCCTATGCTTCAAAATTATCTCAACTTCGTGAACATTTGACATTCCGGAATTGGGAAAAAGGAATAAAAGAAAGTATAAAAACGCTTTACCCTAATACAAAAAATGTACGCAGAATTTTGCTAAAAGAAAAACGGGTAGTTCTTGATGAAGTAAAACCGATTGAACGAAATCTCAAACATAGTATAATAAAACTATTCGGAAAGATTTTATAACTTCAAATGGAAAAATTATACAAAACTGAATACCTTTCACCGGTAGGAAAAATAATAATGTGTTCAGATGGAACCGCTTTGAACGGCTTATGGTTCGATGGACAAAAATATTTTGGCGGAAATTATGACATGCAAAAAGTTAAAATTAAAGAGTTAAAACTTTTTCAAGATGTCAGAATTTGGCTTGACAAATATTTTCAAGGTGAAGCGATTGAGATTGGCGACTTGCCGCTAAAACCTTTTGGCAATGATTTTAGACAATCGGTTTGGAAAATTTTATGCAAAATACCTTACGGAGAAACGACAACTTATGGTGAAATTGCACAAGAAATAGCCAAAGAAAAAGGAATTGAGAGAATGTCAGCCCAAGCGGTTGGCGGAGCGGTCGGACACAACCCGATATCAATAATTATCCCTTGCCATAGAGTTGTGGGGAAAAACGGAAAATTGACAGGTTATGCGGGCGGACTAAAAATTAAACAATATCTTTTGCAATTAGAAAGAGGAATTGTTTAGATATTTTCAAATTATATTGAACCAAATTTCTTCATCAAAGAAATTTATTAAAATTTATATTAATATAATTTATAATATGTATAAATTCTTGTCTTGTTTATGCTACCATTTATCTAAGTTAATCAATAAGAAGGGGCATATTTTTCTTTATGAATACACAAAATAATACAGCAAATAATGCAGATTTTAATTGCAAAATTTTTGTATCATACCACAAACCTGCAGAACTTATTAAATCAAACATTTTGACACCAATTCATGTTGGAAGAGCGTTAGCAAAAAATAATCCTAATTATTCGTGGATGAAAGAACACATGATAGGTGATGATACCGGTGATAATATATCCGAAAAGAATCCCAATTATTGCGAATTAACTGCTCAATACTGGGCATGGAAAAATTGTGATGCAGATTATATCGGGTTTTTCCATTATAGAAGATTTTTAGATTTAGCTGATGGTGCAGGAGAAGAAATCGAAAAATGCAATCCTGAAAATTATATTGAATATGGCTGGGATACTAAAAATATACAAAAACTGTCAAAAGAATATGACATAATTTTACCTGAGGTATACTACGTTCACCCAACAGATTTACCTAAGGATATAATGTCACCTTATAAATTTTATAAGAGAGATCATAATATTGAAGACTTAGATATTATTATAAATATAATAAAAAATGATTATCCTGAATTTATACCGGCAATGGAAGATTATTTATATGGTGCTCAAAGTGTATTTTTCAATATGTTTATAATGCGAAAAGACTTGTTCAATAATTACTGTTCTTGGTTATTCGATATACTTGAAAAAAGTGAAAAATATATAAAAATTTCTGAAAATTCATATCAAAAAAGAGTTTTTGGATTTTTAGCAGAACGATTATTAAACATATATGTTTTATATTTACAAAAAGAAAATCCTATGTTAAAAGTGTTAAATACAAAATTGATTACTGTCATTCCAGAAGTAATAAAATTTGATAAAAATAAATTTCAACTAGGACAACAAATATATCTAAAAGAAAAACAGCCTTTACCTATAGAACGTAAAATCGAAGTAGTTTTTGCAACTGATAATTGTTATTGTAGACATTGTTGTTCTGCAATTGCATCAATATTATTAAATGCAGACTCAAGCTCAACTTTTCATTTTCATATTTTAGATGGTGGGTTGGACAAAGCACACCAAGCGAAATTACTTTCTCTAAAAAGAATTCGTAACTTTGAGATGTCTTTTTATGATATGAAACAATATGATTTTTCTCAATTTAAACATAACAGAAAACATATTTCAGAAGCTACATACTACAGACTATATCTTACTGAATTATTACCAAAAGAAATAGATAAAGTAATATATCTTGATTGTGACATTATTGTAGAAAAAGATTTAAAAAACTTATGGGATATTGATATTTCAAAATATTATGCAGGTGTAGTAGAAGATGAGGGTAGTGTGCGCCAACAAAGACGACTAAAATTACCTTCAGAAAACAAATATTTCAATGCAGGAGTTTTGCTATTAAATATCAAAATTCTTAGAAATTTTGATTTTAAAAAAGCTTGTCTTACATATTTCTATGCAAATGAATCTATTATAACTCTACAAGACCAAGATATCTTAAATGGAGTGTTCAATGGAAAATGTAAATTTCTCCCTCTTTGTTGGAATGCAAATGGTAGAATTTATCAAGGAAATAATTTAGAAAAGTCTTATAGCAGAGAAGAAGAAATTGAAGCCGGTTATAACCCTTCAATTATCCATTTTACAGATGTTAATAAACCTTGGAAATATACCTGTCAACACCCATTAAAAGAAGAATATTGGAAATATCTAAATTATACTAATTACAAAGATAAAGTTTTCTTGCATTTAATTAGAAATGCTTGCACTTTCTTTTTCAACTTTAACAAAACTAAGACAGAAGATATTGCAACCATTTTCAATATTCCTATTTACAACCTACAAAAAGGAAAAATTAAAGCATTAAAAATATTTGGAATTCCATTATATTCAAGAAAGAAAAGTAGACTAGGAAGAACGCTAAAAATTCTATGGTTTAAAGAAAAATTTAAACCCATTCAATAAAATACAAACAATAATAAAAAAGCCTGAGATTTAAAACCTCAGGCTTTTTTATATCTTTCTTATGCCTTGACTTCTTGCTTTTTGAACTGCATATCGTAAAGGGTTTTGTATGCGCCGTTTTCGATTTGCAACAGTTCTTCGTGCGTTCCGGTTTCTGCAACTTCTCCTTGATTGATTACTACAATTTTATTAGCATTTCTAATTGTTGACAATCTATGAGCGATTACAAATACCGTTTTGTCTTGCATTAGGTTATCAATCGCTTTCTGCACAATCGCTTCGGCTTTATTATCCAATGCACTCGTCGCTTCGTCCAAAATGATTATCGGAGCATCTTTCAAAAAGGCTCTTGCAATTGCTACACGTTGCTTTTGACCACCTGACAACAAAATACCACGTTCCCCAATTTGGGTATTGATACCATCTTTCAATGTTGAAATGAAATCGTCCAAATATGCCATTTGCAAGGCTTTTTGAACTTGTTCATCAGTTGCATTTTCATTACCTAGCAAAATATTTTCCTTAATAGTGCCGGAGAACAAGAAATTATCCTGAAATACAACTGCGATATTTTGTCTTAAAGATTCCAACGTATAATCTCTAATATCCACACCGTCAATCTTTATCGAACCTGATTTTATATCATAAAATCTCGGCAACAAGTTTACGATTGTAGTTTTTCCACCACCGGAATTTCCAACAAACGCAATAGTTTCACCTTGTTTTACATCAAGATTAATATGTTTCAACACCGGAACATTTTTCACATATTCAAAACAAACATCGTTAAACTGAATGCTTGTATGTTCTCTACCCATTTCAATTGCATTATCTTTGTTTCTGATAGCCGGAACCATATCCAAAATATCAAAAATTCTTTCAATAGAGAAGAACGAGAATTGAACCGCATTCAAGTTATTACCGATATTTTTAACAGGAGTGTAAAGCAAAATCAAAGCAGTAATAAATGATACAAAGTTACCGGAAGTGATTTGCTTAGACATAATCAAGTGCGATCCGTAACCGATTGCCGCGGCAATACCGATAGATACAATTACGTGCATCATCGGAGAAAGCCATTGAGTTTTTTGCACCATTTTTATTCTCAATGTAAAAATACTCTTCAAAATATTATAGAATTTATTAGTTTCATTTTGTTGCAAGTTATAAGAAGTAATTGTTTTGTTACCCGCAAAAACTTCGTTATATTCCGTGATAATAGAAGCATCTGCAAAAACAGTTTTTTCCATTACCGATTTAATACGTTTTTGAAGTTTTGCAACAGGTGCAAACGCACAGCCTAAAACAAGAACCGCAATCAACGCAAGTTGCCAAGAGTTGTAGAACAAAACGCAAACAAGAGAAATTGATGAGAAAATTCTCTGAGTAAACACACTCAAATTGTCCAACAGCCCTGAACACGCAGTATCTGCCTGATTGTTGAACTGAAAAACGATATCGCCGGAATTGCGCTTGTCATAGAACGAAGTTGGCAATGTCAAAAGTTTTTTAAACATATCAAACTTCAAACCGTTTGTAATTTTTCCACCAACCCAAGTAGAAAGGTATGCGGACATATATTTCAAACCACCTTGAATTGACGTAAACGCAACGATTCCCAACGGAATATACCACGGAGAAGTTACAGATTTTTCGACCATAACCAAATCCATATAAGGTTTCAAAGCAAGTGCGATAACCGCATCAAGTGAACCTATTGGAATACAAATAAGCATTGAACATAACGCTCTAAACCAAACAGGGCGAACATAAGGCCACATTCTGCTATAATTTACAACAAAACGTTGGTTCTTTAAAAATTCGATTAGTTTTTTTATTTTTTCCATAAAATAATCCTATAAAATAAATAGTGTACGACATTAGCCATGCCTGCAATAACTGTATAATAAAACTCTCAATACACCCGTTATTCCTGAAAAATAGTCATATTTTTAACACAAAAATTTTTCAAAAAACAGACATTCTGCTACCAAACATTTTCGCATTAAAAACGCACAATCGCAAGAACATTTAACAATGTTTTACGTAAAGACATTTTACAAAGCCAAACGTAGTAAAATCACCTTGAAAAACAGACTCTGAATCTAGTTCAGAGTGACCATTCGGTGGACCCAGCAAGCTCTCGTCATTCTGAAAAGATTAAAAATCAAGCAATTTTAATTGCAATCTTATTCAGAATCTGGTCATTATCGTAACAGATTCCGGATCGGAGTCCGGAATGACTATTTGGTGCGCTTAGCAAGGCTATTGTCATTCTGAAAGACTTAAAAAATCCTTTGAGCCTGCGAAAAGTGATTTTTAGTCTATTCAGAATCTGTTAAATTAAATAACAAGTTTGTACAATCTTTGCAAACAGACTCTGAATCTAGTTCAGAGTGACCATTTGGTGTGCCTAACAAGGTTTTCGTCATTCTGAAAAGATTAAAAAATCAAGCAATTTTAATTGCAATCTTATTCAGAATCTGGTCATTATTGTAACAGATTCCGGATCGGAGTCCGGAATGACCGTTTGGCGTGGCATTGAACAAAGAATACGTCATTCTGAAAGACTTAAAAAATCCTTTGAGCCT
>CAVHEM010000019.1:0-7753 GCA_963635055.1 Bacteroidaceae bacterium
TTTTAGTTTACATTATTTCTCTTTTTAGGTGTTCCACTTTTTTATTGAACTTGTCTTATATTAAGAAATTGAAACAAAATAGAAGATATAGTAAAGCTATCATCATTCTGAAAGGCTTAAAAAATCCTTTGAGGTCACGAAAAGTGATTTTTAGCCTATTCAGAATCTGTCCAAGTAAATAACGAATTTGTACAAACTGTGCAAACAGATTCCGGATCGGAGTCCGGAATGACTATTTGGTAGGCTTAGCAAAGCTTTCGTCATTGGAGAAAACTTAGAAAATTTTTGCGAATACAATGAGCAAATAAATTTTCTTGTTATTCAGAATCTGTTCAAATAAATAACAAGTTTGTACAATATTGGCAAACAGATTCCGGATCGGAGTCCGGAATGACTATTCGGTGAGCACAGCAAGGGATACGTCATTCTGAAAACTTAGAAAATTTTTGCAAATGCAATGAGCGAATAAATTTTCTTGTTATTCAGAATCTGTTATCAGGGTTCGTTTTGTAACAATCTGTTTTACCCCCCTTCGAAATCATAGATTTCGGTTCCCCCTCAAGGGAGATTGTTCACTATTCATTGCAATAAAAGAGTGATTCTGGTATAATAGACCTAAAAAAGAACGGGAGGAAATTATGCGAGAATGTCCATATTGTAAAAGTAATAGAGTAAGAATGAATGGAAAAAGTAGAGGCACACAAAGAATGCAATGTATGGATTGTAAAAGAACCTTTGCTCAAAACCCTAAAAGAGTTTCTAAACAAGATAAGTATAGAGCAATACTAATGTATCTTAATAATGTAGGTATAAGAAAGATAGCATTGTTCTTTAATGTAAGCGCCCCTGCTGTATTACGTTGGATTAAAAATGCGCATAAACTATTGCAAGAACTACTAAATGACTTTAATCCGTTAGTATCTGAAAAAGCAGATGTTATTGAACTAGACGAAATATATACCTATGTAAAAAAAAGAAAAATAGAGCAGTCGTATGGACTGCTTATTCTAGGAGACAAAAGCGTGTTATTGCATATACCATCGGAGAAGGAACAAAGAAGGCAATAGAAATATATTTAAAGGCAAAAACAATGACAGGAAGAATTTTGCATATATATTCAGATGCTAATAGTTGTTACGATGTTGCATTCAAAAGAATAAAAATTCAAGAACCACATTTAATGACAAAAAGAGAGACTCATTTAATAGAAAGTTCAAACAGTTCAATAAGAGATAACCTTGCAAGATTTAATAGAAAAACAAAGAGATATTCCAAGTCTTTAGAAATGCTTAAAATTACTTTAGATTTATTCTTCTACAAAGATTTTATTCTCAATGCAATGAATAGTTAACAATCTCCCCCATGCGGGGGCACATAATATTACGACATCAAACACATATTCCAAAGCCAAACGTAGGTCACGGCACCGCCTGACATTTAAAATTTATGCAGTTGCCACCATACTTTTCAAATACCTACGAATTACTTGAAACAAACCCATCAGAATACAAAATTATAAGCCGCTATCAGTATATGATAACGGCTTATGTTATAAACATTAACTAAAAATCCTTATCCAAGCACTGATTTTGCAATTGTTTGGGCAAGATTTTCGAATTCTTCTTCTTTTGAAGATTTCACTGTTGATTTTACTGTAACTTTTGGTTCAATAATTTCAACATTTTTCATCTTCGTAATCAATTCGCACATCAATTTGCCAGCAACCGGCGCCCAACTACCATTTTCGACAATAGCAATTTTTCTATTTTGAAGATTATGAGCAACAATATCATGCAACAAGGTTTCCATATTAACAAAAATTCCGTTGTTGTATGTCGTTGATGCAAAGACAATGTGTGAATACTTGAACGCATCTGACAAAATATAAGAACAATTTACTGTCGAAACATCATACATTTTGATATCTTTAACACCCAAGTCAGCAAGTTTTGATGCCAAAATCTCTGCAGCATTTTGAGTTCCACCATAAATTGATGCATACACAATCAAAACGGAATTTAATTCAGGTGTATAAGTTGACCATTTTTGGTATTTATCAATAAATTTGCCCAAATCTTTTCTCCAAACAGGACCGTGTAACGGGCAAATCATTTGGATATCTAAACCGGAAGCTTTTTTCAAAATTGCTTGCACTTGAGGTCCGTATTTTCCGACAATATTTGTATAGTATCTTCTTGCTTCGTCCATATAACGACAATCAAAGTCAACTTCATCAGCAAAAATATTACCGTCAATAGCGCCAAATGTACCGAAAGCATCAGCCGAGAACAAAATTTTGTCTACGGTATCATAAGTAACCATAACTTCCGGCCAATGAACCATCGGAGCAAACACAAAAGTCAAATTATGCTTACCTGTATTCAAAGTATCGCCTTCTTTTACAAGCATATATTGAGTTTCCGGCAAATCAAAATCAAAAAATTGGTCAATCATTGTTTTGATTTTTGCATTGCAAACAATTTTCACTTCAGGATACTTAGCCACAATAGTTGGAATTTCAGCGCAATGGTCAGGTTCCATGTGATTGATAATCAAATAATCAAGTGATTTCCCATCTAAAACATGTACTACATTTTCCATAAATTGATGAGTTACTGCTCTATCGACCGTATCCAACAAAACTGTTTTTTCATCAACCAAAAGGTATGAATTATAAGAAACACCTGTCGGAACAGGATAAACACTTTCAAAAAGTGCAATTCGTCTATCATTAGCACCAACCCAGAAAAGGTCGTCTTTAATCTTTTTCACATTATGCATTTTATACTCTCCTATCTATCCAGCAGATAAATGATAGCATAAAAATGAGAACGAAAATTCTTATAAATTATTTATCAAAATTTGTTAATTTTGTCAAAATATCTTCGTTATATCTGTTATCAACAGCGCTAAACGGGAAAATTTCTCCGCCAAATTCTTTTCTTACATGTGCCAAACTACTTTGAATTTTGTTTTTGGAAATGCAATCAATCTTTGTAACTACAGTAATTATCGGCAAATTATAAGCCAAAACCCATTCTCGCATTTGGTAATCATTTTTTTGCAATTCATGCCTTGCATCAACTAGTTGCACCAAAGATTTTATTTGTTCTCGTTTCAAAAGATATTCTTCCAAGTAGGCTTGCCATTTGTTTCTCGCTTCTTTTGAAACTTTTGCATAACCATACCCCGGTAAATCCGCAATCATAAAATTATCAGAAAAATTAAAGAAATTAATCAAACGAGTTTTCCCAGGGACATTCGATGTCCTTGCCAATTTTTTATTATTCGCCAAACCATTGATAAATGAAGATTTTCCGACATTTGAACGTCCTAAAAGTGGGAATTCAGGCAAAGTATAGTCAGGACACTGACTCAATTTTTCTGCACTAATCAAAAATTTCGCATTCATAAAAGGTTTCATTTTGTCACCGAACTCTTTTCTTTTATCTCTTTAACTTTGCTTTTGTATAGAACCGTTCTGAATAAATTACACATTTTTTCGTTATTAACAACGGTCAACTGAGTTTTGTTATTCAAAAAATCGATATTAAAAGAAGACTCTTGATTAAAGATGTTTGCTTGAACATTTACGATTTGAAACAGCCCCTCAGTTAATATACTAAGAGGCTCTCTCAAAAATGTTTCAAATGTTTTTCTTATATCGAATTTTTTCTTCATAATGATTATAAATTATAATCTTTGTCTAAATACGTTTATTCTTTGAACAACCGCATCTTTATCAGAAGCATTCGGTGCAAGTGCTAGGTATTGAGTGTAATATTTAACCGCACCTTGGTAGTTGCCTTCTGCTTCATAAGATTGTGCTTTCAACTTAGCAATAGACGGAGCATTGTGATAGAAGTCGATTGCTCTGTTACAATATTCAATCGCTGAAGCGTAATTGCCTTCTTTGTATTGACGTAATGCGATTTCAAAGAATTCATTTGATTTCATTTCGCACAAATCAATGTAGTGAAGACCGTTCAAAGCAATTCTGTTTGTTGAATCAGCCATCAAAACTTTTTGCAACGCTTTTCTTGCTGTTCTGAATTGTTTATGTTGAACAAGGATTTCTGATAAATACAACTCATCATCAATAGTGTTAGCAAAATTGATAGCGTTTTCAAATGTATAAACCGCATCTCTTTCTCTACCCAATGAGAGATAAGCTTCACCCTTGATAACTGTATCCATCAAACTGTTGCTTGCTGCTTGAATAATATAATTCAAGTTGTCGTTTGTTAACTCCATCTGGTGGGTAATTTTACCCAATTTGATTTTCGCTAAGTGAAGTTTCAAATCGTTTGGAGTTCTTTGGATAGCTTCGTTTACGTAGTCATAAGCCAAGTAAACATCTTTGTTTGTAGTGTAATCACGGCTATCAGCAGTATCTTTAGCCATTTCATAATATGTGTTAGCCAAACCGATAATAGCAGTGTTGTTATAAGTTGTATCGCCAAGCAATCTTGAATAGTATTCCAATGCTTGTTGATATTTCTTAGTTTCCAAAGACATGTTTGCAACTCTTAAAATACCTTCTTTGTAGTTAGGATTTAAGATGATTGCAGTTTTCAATTCTTCCATTGCGAATTCGTGGTCAGCACGTCTTTCATACACACCGGCAAGGTTAATGTATGGACGAGAGTTTTCAGGTTTTACGTAAATCGCTTTTTTGAAAGAATTAATTGCAGCCGCTTGGTTTCCTTGTTTCAAGTACAATTCACCTTGCAAATTCCACCCTGGAGAAGAATTTGGATTGATGTGTAATGAGTGGTTCAACCAAGTTAATGCTTTTGTATAATCACCTCTACGAGCCTCAACTTGTCCCATGTGGTACATTGAAGTTGGGTTGTGAGAGTTACATTTGATTGATTGTAAGTAATATTTTTCTGCTTGATCCAAATCACCGTCTAACATAGAAACATTACCCAAATTGTCATACGCCGGTGCGTAGTTTGGATTGTGTTTCAAAGACATTTTGAACAAATCTTGTGCATCTTTTTTGTTACCTAACTTCAAAGTTGCAACACCCATTGCGTTATACGCTTGGAAATATGTCGGGTCAAGTTCAACTGCCTTCATAAATTCTTTTATTGCCGCATTTGACAAGTTACGAATGTTTTTGATGTACTCAACGTCTGAAGATGTTTCACGCATCAAGTAAACCATACCTTGTGCATAATGAAGTTCCGGTTTATTCGGATAAGTTTTTAGTAATCTATCTAACTCAGATTGAGCAGGAGCCAATTTATATTGCTTCGCTTGAGAAATCAATTGCAATGACTTTGCATCAATATCGTTAGGATTTTTTGATAAAATTTCTTTTAAGCGTTGATCAGCATCTTCATAATTGTTGTATTCAATCATACGGCTGATATCCACATAACTTTTTGATACAGACACGCCGACCTTCAAAGTTTGGGCTGTAGAATCATTAGGGGCAGAAAGAATACAAGATGTCGCAATCAAAGACATTATTAAAACTTTTTTACAATTCATGTTTTCACCCACTTTTGCTTAATAACTATTCTATATTCTGAAAATATTGTATAATACTTATTATAAAAAAGCAATAAGGTATTTGTATGGTATTAAACGCAAAATCAAAACAGGATTTAGAAGATTTCAAATCCTACATATTGGTAGAAAAAAATTTTTCGCAACACACGGCAAAAGCCTATTATTCTGACATTTTAGCCTTTTTAATATGGCTTGGAGATGAAGAATGCGAGCATATAAATTTTGCAAAAATTCGTGAATATTTACATTTTATGCAAATTTATAATTATCAAAAAACAACAGTCGCAAGAAAGATAGCTTCCCTGCGAACCTTCTATAAATACTTGCATAGAGAGCAAAAAATAGAAAATAATCCGGCAGAAAACTTAATATCCCCCAAACGACCGAAATCTTTACCAAAATTCCTCACAACAGATGAGGTCGAACAAATTTTGAACAATGTGAACATCGACACACCTGCCGGCTACAGAAACCGTGCAATCTTAGAACTTCTATGGGCAAGCGGAATGCGTATTTCAGAACTCAGCGGATTGAATTTTGGCAATCTTAACCTTGAAAATAACGAAATTACCGTATTTGGTAAAGGCGCCAAAGAACGTATTATATTAATTACAGACAGAGCAAAAAGATACCTTCAAGGCTACATTGATGTGGCAAGACCACTTGTTGCCAAAGGATTTCAAGTACCGCCAATCGCAGATGACAGTCCGGTATTTATCAATAAAACAGGCTACCGACTTCAATCTAAAATGGTACGAAACGTAATAAACGACATCGTTGAAAAAATTGAACTTCCTAAAAAAGTCACTCCGCACATGTTTCGTCACAGTTTTGCAACACACTTGATAGAAAACGGAGCAGACTTGAGAGTTGTGCAAGAGCTTTTGGGACACGCAAGCATTTCTAACACCCAGATTTACACACATATCTCAATGCAACACATGAAAGATGTCTACAACGAAACACACCCGAGAGCATAATTTATTATTTTTCACGTAAAAAATCTTTCCAATAAGTTCCGTTACCGGTCGGGCTTTTGTCTTTTAGCGCAAAATATGCACAAGTATGAGCCGGCGAACCGGTATTTTGAGTTCTTGAGCAAAATTTTGAAATCTTTTTCTCATCTTCCGGTTTAGTTACCGTAACATTTGGTCTTAGTGTATTCCATTCATCTCCTGTATATGGCACAACTTCATTATCCGCAGTAAACACAAAAACAAATCTATCATAACCAAATCTGTTTGGCGGAGTATTTCCGTTTATATCAACACAAATTTTAGGTCCAAAATCCCTGCCCAAAGGTGCCAGTGCCAGTACATTATCGTCCATTGCAAAAAGCCGTCCATTAATATCACTTATAACCATAGATTGGTCACAAGGATAGGAATAACTAATTGCACTTCCATTAAGATTTCGTTGTATTATATGCGTTCTATCCCTATCGTAATATAACCACATCGCATCGTACGCTTTATTTTGTCCTTTGAAATATGTCATAAATTTTTTCATAATTTCATGGCTATTCCAACTCTTATTTCCAGAGCCAAGATGTGGCAAAGTTGCATCGACATCATGGACAGACGCACCTTCATTTGTATAAAAAAGTTTAGCCGCTTGATTCAAGTCAGTATACGTTTTGAAAAACTGAGTTTTTAGCTTTTTATTACCTATATCTGTCATTAAAGATGGTAAAGTCAGCGCAGCAACTACACCGATAATACCGAGTGTTATCAATACTTCCGCCAGTGTGAAGGCTTTTTTCATGTTTAATACTCCTTATTATTTGTAATTTCTATAACCAGATTCTGAATAAGATAAAATCTACGCAATTGAAATTGCTTGATTTTTAATCTTTTCAGAATGACGATAGCCTTGCTAAGCCCACCGAATAGTCATTCCGGACTCCGATCCGGAATCTGTTTTTTTCTCGTTAATTTTGCGGTTTTTAATTTTCAACATTTGCAAAACCATATTTATATTATGGAGTATTTTTGCCCATAAGTACACCGCCCCGCCCCACCATACCATACCATACCATAAAGGAATTATATCAAGGCTTTCGAGGGTTTAAAACAATTTTTACATTTTGTAATATTTGTTAAATATTTGCAACAAAATAGAGAAAATAGCAAAGCTATCGTCATTTTGAAAGGTTTAAAAAAGCCTTTGAGCATACGAAAAGTGATTTTTAGCCTATTCAGAATCTGGTAAAAACTCGCTCAATACCACA
>CAVHEM010000020.1:0-5861 GCA_963635055.1 Bacteroidaceae bacterium
TTTTAGTTTACATTATTTCTCTTTTTAGGTGTTCCACTTTTTTATTGAACTTGTCTGATATGAAAAATTATACACAAAAAGACATAAAAACATTATTTTCAGGGCTTTGCTGCTCTCACTGTAAAAACGAATTTACCAAAAATTCAATAAAAGTTTTAGAAAAAGATGGCGATATTTTGTTGTGTAATTTGGTTTGTGAAAAATGCGGAAAAGATTTTGGCAATGTCGTTTTTAATTTTAATAGAAAGGCTGAAAATCATACTCCGCTTGAAATTTTGGAAGGTCCGCCACCAATATCTTACGATGATGTAATCGAAGCGCACAGATTTATTAGAAAACATTTGTAAATAAAGGGCAATTTTAATACTCGAAACGTTTTTATATAAATATAGGGAAATTTTATAAGGAATCAGAATGAACATTTCTCGTTTATTTTACAAAGCAACCGGTATTATGCCTAAAAAGGAAATTGCCAGAACTTGTAAAAATATCGGAAAAGACATCTCAAACGAACTAAATACGGGTGATACGGTCAATCCGACAAGAGTTCAGGAAATCCTGACAAAATACATCGGAAAGAAAAAAGCCGCAAGTATTGAAATTTCAGAAGATTTTGACACTTTTAAGAAATACGCCCAAAGTGTCGGTATGTCAAATGACCTTGCAACAATGTATTTTCTAGGCTCAGAATCAGCAGTTTTGCAAAATCCAAAGAATTTCAAAATTTTGTTATCCTTGAGAACTTCTGAAATGCCTGCAAATGAAGCGGTCAATACAGCCGCTCACGAATTGGAACATGTATTATTTCAAGGATTAAGTCCAAATGTCTTTTTTGAAAAGCTGAAAATTAAACTAAGAGGACAAAAATGGTTTGAACGATATAAAGAAAAATATTCGGAAGTGCTGAACTCAAAAAATATGGAGATGCAACAAAGTTTGGCTTGGTACAGCAACATCGGCGATTCCGCTATTGGCGGTTATGTTAAACATCCACTGACAGAACAGGGTCTGCATGCTCAAATGAATTTGTCTAAAAACAGGTCATTAAGAAGTTTTTTAAATGATTTTATCAAAGAACAACTTGAAAATCCTGCAGATAAAAGGCTAAATATTAAGATTTTGAAAAATTTAAGAACAATTTTGAGGGAAGAAGCCCGAGCCTACAAAGTTGGTGGTGCGACTGAACGATATTTCGACGTAAAAAACGGAATTGTTAATCCAAATCCGACAAAATCAGAAATGTGTGCCGCAATTTATGAAAAAACAAGTGAGGAAATGACCAAACGCATAAAAGAAGCAAAGAAAAATTGGTTAAAATCTCTCTTCAAACGAACACCTAAAGAACCTAATATATAATTTTTTGTGGGAACCATTTCATTTTCCCACTCTACAAATTTTTGTATAAAAAAAGTTAAGGTGGAAATTTTTTCATTTTTACCACCTTAACTTTTATATGATTTTTGAAAACTCTTAGTTTTTCGGAGTTACTGTACTTTTGATGTGCAATTCTCTAAGTTGTTGTAATGAAGCAACACCAGGAGCATCACTCATCAAGCATTTAGCACCTGCGTTTTTAGGGAACGCAATAACGTCACGGATTGAATCAGTTCTTGCCAAAAGTGCAACAAGTCTATCCAAGCCGATTGCCAAACCTGCGTGAGGTGGAGTACCGTATTGCAAAGCATTAACCATAAATCCGAATTTTTCTTGTGCTTCTTCTTCTGTTAAGCCTAATGCTTTGAAGATTTTCTTTTGAACTTCTGAAGAGTGGATTCTCACTGAACCACCGCCCAATTCAGTACCGTTATAAACGATATCGTAAGCGATAGATTTAACATTTCCCAAATCACCAGAATCCAACTTGTCTAAGTCTTCCAAGTTTGGAGATGTGAATGGGTGGTGCATAGCCATAAATCTGCCTTCTTCGTCGCTCCATTCAAACATAGGGAAATCAACAACCCAAAGCAAATTATGTTTAGATTCGTCAATCAAGTTCAAAGATTTACCGAAATGTAATCTCAATCTGCCCATAATGTCGTAAACTAATTTTGGCTTATCTGCAACGAAGAAAATAATATCGCCTGCTTGTGCTTGCGCTCTTTCTTGAATAGCTTTTGCTTGTTCTTCTGTCACAAATTTTAGTACAGGAGATTTTGCAGTGCCGTCTTCGTTGTAAATAATATTTGCAAGTGCTTTAGCACCGAAAGATACAGCCAATTTAGTGATATCATCGATTTCTTTTCTAGAATATTTAGCACCGCCAGGAATTCTGATACCACGAACGATACCACCATTTTCCAATGTGTTTTTAACAATTTGGAATTCTGATTGCATAATGATATCTCCGATATCAAACAATTCCAAGCCAAATCTTGTATCAGGTTTGTCTGAACCGTATCGATCCATTGCTTCTTGCCAAGGCATTTGAATGAACGGAGGTTTAACTTCAACACCTGCTGCTTTGAATGCATCAACAATCAAACCTTCAACAACTCTGATAACGTCTTGTTGTTCAACAAAAGACATTTCCAAGTCAACTTGAGTAAATTCAGGTTGTCTGTCGGCTCTTAAATCTTCATCTCTGAAACATTTTGCAATTTGATAATATCTTTCAATACCACCAACCATCAATAATTGTTTAAAAATTTGTGGTGATTGAGGTAGAGCGTAGAATTTACCTTCTTGAACTCTTGATGGTACAAGGTAATCTCTAGCACCTTCCGGAGTTGTTTTAATCAAAATAGGTGTTTCAACTTCTAAGAAATCTAAGTTGTTCAAATATGCCCTGATAGCTTGAACAATGTTATGACGCATAACAAGTTTTGACAACATTGGTTCACGTCTTAAATCCAAGTATCTGTACTTCAATCTGATATCTTCTGAAACGTTTTCATCATCAAGTACGAAAGGTAAAACTTTTGATTCTGACAAAATTTCGATTTCGTCAGGATACATTTCAACTTGTCCTGTAGGATATTTTTCGTTGTATGTTTCTTCAGGACGTTTTGAAACTTTTCCTTTAACTTCAATAACGTATTCAGTTTTTACGTGTTCTAAAACTTTATGGATTTGTGGATTGATTTGAGGGTTAGCAACTATTTGGAAAAAGCCGCTTCTATCTCTAAGTTCAACAAACAAAATTCCGCCTAAATCTCTAATACAAGAAACCCAACCTGACAAAGTTACTGTTTCGTCAATGTTTGAAAGATTAAGTTTTCCGCATTCGTGATCTTTAAATTTGCTTTTAATCATCTCTAACTTCCTTTTTGTCTATTTATATTTTCAACATTATATTAGCAGAAACATTATAAAAAATCACAAAGTATTAATACATTGCTTCATCTTCGTCAATAATTCTGCAAGATTCAACGATGTTAAGGTTGATATTATAACATGCAACTTTTTCAGGTATATATTCAATAGTATCTTTCGTTGTAATAATGCAATTTCTCAATGTAATAAACATATTCCCGCAATTTAATACGTAGAATAGAAGATTTTCAGTTGTAGGGTTAGTAGTACCTGTGTTAATCGGCAAGTATAGTGTACCCTTAACAACGTAATCTTTTGTTGTGATTAAGACATTGACATAGTTTTCTGTAATAACTTTTGAATTTTCTTCAATGTCTTTATTAATTTTGTCAGTCATTTTATTCTCTCCTTTGATTAGTCTATGATAGCATGTAAAATAAAATTAGACAACTTGTAAATTTTTTAGTAATATTCTGTTGTTATGATTACTTTTGATGTATTAACCCTAAAAGCTTGGATAAAAGAGCAAATAGATTTTTTGACAGGTTCCAGAATAAGTAAAATTCAACAACCTACAAGGCGAGAATTTATCTTTGCATTGCGCAATAACGGTGAAACTCGTCAATTTTATGTAAATATCAATCCACAATTTTATCATTGTTGTTTTATTACAAAACAAACTTATTCAGACAGGTTGTTGGAAATTCCGACAAAACCGCCTATGTTTTGCATGTTGTTGCGTAAGTATTTGGAAAGCTCAAAAATATCACGAGTTAATCAACCTGAAAATGAGCGAATTTTGGAATTCTTTATTCAAACCTATAATGAAGTCGGTGATGTTATCGAATTATGTTTGGCTTTTGAATTTATGGGAAAATATTCAAATGTAATTTTGTATAACACGGATACTGATATTATTTTAGGTTGTGCGCATAATGTTGGTGCTGAAAAAAGTCGAGAACGTGAAATCTATGGTTCATTACCTTATGTTTATCCGCCAAAACAATTGAAAAATGATATAAATAACTATAATGGCGAATTCGATTATGAAACGGCAAGTGATGACTTTTATATGATTTCAAAAAGTTTTGCTCATCTATGTAAAAATTCGTCAATAGAAGATGTCAAAAAATATTTAAGGCTTGAAAATCTTTCACCTTGTATTTCAAAAGATTATCAAACTTATTCTTTGTACTCTAATCTTTTAACGAGTGATATTGAGGAACAGTCAACTGTTAATGAGATGGTGGATAATTACTATTCTTATTATATTGCTAAGGATAAATTTCAGTGTTTAAAAACAAAATATAAGTCAATAGTTTCTCAAAAATTAAAAAAGGTAACCAAGGCATTGAAACAAATTGAATATAAAAGATTATCTGATTCAAAATCTGACAGATACAGATTGTATGGGGATTTGTTAATGGCTAATTTGTACAATTTGAAAGATTATTCAAAGAGTGTAAATGTTTATGATTACGAAAATAATGATTATATTGATATAGAATTAGATTCTCTAAAAACAATAAAAGATAATGCCAATAATTTTTACAAATTGTATAATAAAGCAAAAACTGCACGGGAAAAGTTGGCAGAATTGTATGAAGAATACTACAGTAAAAAGGTTTACCTTGAACAACTTTTGTATTTTATCAACTCAGCAGGTGATATTAAAGATTTGTTTGAAATTTCTGATGAAATAGAAGAAGATAATAAGGTTAAACAAAAATCTAAAAAAACACAACTTTTTGAAATAAAAAAAATAGATGTAGATGAGTCAACTTCAATTTATGTTGGAAAGAACAATAAACAGAACGATTACATTATTTCGAAATTGGCAAATGAAAATGATTTGTGGTTTCACGTTAAAGATAATGCCGGTTCGCACGTCTTATTGAAAACTACAAATGCGATTTCTGATGATTTGATATTGAGATGTGCAAGGTTGGCAAAAGAATATTCCAGTGTAAAAAATTCTTCCAAAATTGGTGTAATTTATACCAAAAGAAAATATATCAGAAAACCACCCGCTGCGAATTTGGGGTATGTTACATACAAAAACGAAAAAGAAATTGTTTTAGACTGATATTATTAGCGCTAAAATACTATTTTATGGTATTATTTACGAGTAGGGAAGGTGTATTATGCCACATTTTTTTATAAAATCAAATCAAGTTGAAGATGATAATATAATAATTACTGATAAAGAAAATTATACTCATATTGCAAGAGCCTTGCGAGCAAGAGCCGGCGAAAAGTTATTATTGATTGATGAAAATAAAATTCAATACGAAACATTTATTTCTGAAATTACTAATAACGAAATTGTTGTAAAGGTTGAAAAATCTTATCCGTCAACAAGAAACCTTGATTTTACCCTTGACTTAGCGCAATCTCCATTGAGTAATGACGGACAGAATTTTATTATAGAAAAAGCAACTGAACTTGGAGTGAGTCGAGTTATTCCTGTGTTTACGGATTATTGTTCGGTTAAACGTTCTGTTATTGAAAAGAAAATTCCAAAGTGGCAACGCATAATGTATGAATCTTCAAAACAGTGTGAGCGTGCTGATATCCCTCAATGTGCGGAATTAACGACAATAAAAGAT
>CAVHEM010000020.1:5871-14558 GCA_963635055.1 Bacteroidaceae bacterium
TTGCTGACAAAACAATTCGAGATAGTTTTAAAAAGTCTGTAATAAAACAAGGCGATAAAGTTCTTGTAATCATAGGACCTGAGGGTGGTTTTTCTGATAGTGAGTTTGAGTATTTTAGAACCCAAAATTTTGAAATGTTGACTCTCGGAACTTTGATATTAAGAGCAGAAACTGCGGTAGTTGTCGGTTTGGGAAATATTATTTATGAATATGCAAATTTTAACAAATAGTATAAAAAACGATGAAATTTTGAATAATATTTCTAGTTTTTTTGATAACGAAATTTATCTTGTCGGTGGCTCTGTGCGAGATTCACTCTTGGGTAAATTTTCTCACGATAGGGATTTGGTGGTTGTAGATGAAGATGCGAGAGATTTTTCGTTAAAAATTGCTGAATTTTTCAATGGAAAATTTATTCCGCTTGATGAAATAAATAAAATTTATCGTATTGTATTACCTGATAAAATAAATTATTTAGATATTACTAATCCTGTAGGAAAAAGTCTTGAAACAGATTTAAAAAGACGAGATTTGACAGTAAATGCAATCGCTGTAAATATAAAAACTTACGAAATTCCGGATTTTTGTAAAGAGTATGTTCAAGATTTGCAAAACAAAGTTTTACGTGAAATAAAAGAAGAAAATTTTACAGATGATCCGTTGCGTTTGCTTAGAGTTTTCCGTTTTTATTCTGTTTTGGGTTTTGAATTAAGTGAACAATTAAAAAATATTGTTAAAAAATATGCCAAACTTATCGCAAAACCGGCTAAAGAGCGGATTGAATATGAATTGATGAAACTTTTTGACGGCAAATATTGTGCAGAAAGTCTTTTATTTATGGATAAATGCGGATTGCTGGAACTACTATTTCCGATAATGCACGATGTTAAAAAAGTTCCGCCAAATGAACATCATCATTTGGATTTGTTTATGCACAGTATTGAATCTGTAAAACAAGTTCAATTGTTATATGAAAAATCAACTGACGAGGTTAAAAATCATCTTGATAGAATTGATTTTGGCGGATTTTCAAGAATTGCACACCTCAAACTTGCAACATTTTTGCATGATATCGGTAAACCTTCGACTTGGACGATAGAAGAAGATACAGGACGTCATAGGTTTATAAAACACGATTCTGTTGGCGCTAAAATGAGTGTTCCTCTACTGAAAAATTTATGTTTTTCAAATAAACAAATCGAATATATATCATATATTATCAAAAAACACATGTATCCGACGGCTGTTGTATCTGCGCCGGTTGTGAATGAAAAAATTATGATGAGATACCTTAGAAAATCCGGCGATAGTGCGATTGATAATATTTTAATAGCACAGGCTGACCGATTATCTGCTCAAGGTCCTGAAATAACAAAGGAAATTGTTGAAGAAAATATTACCACATTGAATCGGTTAATGGATTTTTGTATTGAGGCTAAAAAAGATTTAAAACCTTTGCCTAAATTGTTAGATGGAAATGAAGTTATCAAAATTCTTAACATCAAACCTTCTCCGATTTTGGGCAAAGTTTTGCAATTGTTGAATGAGGCACAAATATCAGGAGATGTGCAAACAAAAGATGAAGCGATTAACTTTATAAAAGGCTTGAATCTTGACAATTTATAATTGTTATTTGTGTTAAAATCTTATTATATTTAATTTGAGGTTAGGGAAATGAATAAAAAAGCAAAGAAAATATTATCTTTTGTTTTAATTGGTTTATTAGGATTATATGCGATATTTCTATTATCGCCACTTGTTGTAACTCCTATTTTAAGGCGTCAAGAATCAACAATTGTTGACCTTGTAAAACAATCTACTGGGCTAGATATGACGTTAAATAAACTGTCATTTACGACGTCTTGGAATTTGACAGCCGGTGTTAAAGCGCAGAAAATTTCTTTAAAAATTCCTTCAAATGAAAATATAGTTTTTGATGCGGATAATATTGGCGGTAATTTGGCATTATTACCTCTTTTGACTAGAAAAATTCAGTTAGGAAGTATTTATGCAAAAAATCTAACTGCGGATTTAGATGTTAAAAAAGATGGTTCTTTATTGGTTACTGATTATTTTCCTCAAAACGAAGAACCGGTCAAGGAATCTTTTGTTCTGCCTTTTGGCTTGAAATTATCAAACAAATTGCCGAATATAAAAGTGGATAAATATTCTTTATCATTAGTTGATTTGATGACAACTAAAAAATATGGTTTTGAAGGTGAAAATCTTAAAATTTCCGATTTTGTTCTTGATAAAAAAATAAAGGTAAAAACTGACGGTAAAGTTATTTTTGATAATATTTTGGTGTCAAATTACAATATAAAAATATTTAATAAAATTATGCCGAATTTGACTCTTCAAGATTTAGTATTTCCGGAAAATGTAATTGTTGATTCGACTGATTCTAAAAAATCTTCTGACATTAACGAGTTGTCATTGAAGGTTTTAGATATATTAAAGGCGGTTGTCGATAATAAGTTTACCGCTGATATAACAACTGATTTGACTGTGTCCGGAACCTTAAAAAATCCTGATTTTAAAGGTTTGATTGATGTTCAGGCTTTGACAGTTGCTGTTGACGGTAAAAAGTTACCTGAAAGTTATATCAATTTGAAATTCAAAGGAGATAAAACAAATATAGATTCAATTTTATTTTCTTCATTTGATGAAAATGAAAAAACACAAATTATCGGAAGTTTTAAAACAGGTCATAGACCATATTTAGATATGACTTTACGCTCTAATGCTGAGTTTATGAATTTGATTAATTTAGTAGATAGTTTGGCAAAATCTTTTGATATTAGTGATTTTGATACCTTGAGTGCAACCGGTGGAATTGATGCAGATTTTAATGTAACTTCTGATATGAAAAAGGTTTCATCAAACGGATATTTAAAAATCTTACCTTCAAAATTCAAATCCGGTTTGTACAATGTTTTAGTTGATAAAATAACAGCGGATATAAATTTTGATAATGGTATAAATATCAAACATGCCGGTTTTTCGATATTTAATCACCCATTAACTATGTCTGGAACAATTAGCCAAGACTCAACAACAAATTTAAAAATTGTAGCAGATAAATTATCTGTAAAAGGTTTGTTGGCTGCGGTTGGACAAGCCGGTTTGTTGAAAGATAACGATATTACAAGTGGTGTAGTTTCACTTAATGCGCTGATAAAAGGAAAACTAACTTCCCTAAAACCTGAATTAACTTCAATTTTAGAGGGGGTAAAGGTTTATAACAAACCATCTTCAACGCATGTTGATTTATCAAAATTGTCAGTTAATGCTGCTTATGATGGCAAATCATTGTTAGGTGATGTGGATTTGTTCGGGTTGGTAGCAAATAACGGTTCTGTTGTTGTGAAAGTTCCTGATACTTGCGTGCAAATGGACAATAAAGATATTAAAATTAACAAAGCTTATATGCTTTTGAATAATTCTAAAATTGATATTACCGGTGGTATTGAAGATTATGTGACAGATAAACCTGCTATTAATATTTTAGCAAAAGGTAAAATTCAAAGTACTGATGTTGTTGCATTTTTACCAAAAGAATTTGTTTCTTTAATTTCTTATAAGGGCAGTATTCCTGTTTCGGTTGATGTTACAGGTAATTCTAAAGTCCAAAATTTACGTATAACAGCAGATGCGGACAAAGATAATTATGTTTCATTTGTTGATATTGATAAATTAAAAAACAAGAAAACAAAGATTAAAGCTAATTTTGAATTGTTAGGGGATACGCTCAATGTCATTCCTTCAGGAATATATGAAGGTAATAATCTGTTAGTAAAACTTAGCGGAAATGTTTCAAAATTGTACACCGAACCTAAATTAAATATCTCTTTGAGTATTCCTGAAACTTTGTCTTTTCCTATCTGGGGAGTGAAAAATTCTAATATCTCAACAGTAGGCTCGGTTACTATTGGTGGAAATCTTGCTAATCCTACAGTAAAAGGCACTTTGACAATTCCTGATATTTCAATGAGTGATGTAGATTTTGCTATCACTGATTTAAGGGCAGATTTGTCAGGTGATATTTTGAACGGAAACGCTTATGCCAAAAAGGTCAAAGCCGGAGGGTTGGTTGCAGAAGATGTTTCAGGTAAGATTTCATTAAAAGATTACAATATGTTCACGCTGTCTGATATTACTGCCAAGGCTTTTGATGGTACAGTTAAAGGTAAATTGTCTTATGAAATAAATAGTTTTAAGACAGGTTTGGATATTGTAGGACAAGGTCTGAACGCAACAAATGCAATATATGGTGCAGTCGGGATAAAAGATGCATTGACCGGAACTTTGAATTTCACCGCTAAACTCTGTATGCAAGGATTAACTGATGTTGATATTATTAAATCAATGAAGGGTAATGTTTCTTTTGATATTCAAAACGGACGGTTTGTAGGTATCGGACGATTAGAAAACCTTGTTGCAGCACAAAATATTACCTCTAATTCAATATTGAAATCGGCGATATCAAGTTTGTCAACACTTTCTGCAATGCAAGAAACTGATAAATTTAAGACTATAACCGGTGATATGACTCTTAATGGTGGGGCTGCTAATTTATCAAAAATTCTTGTGGCCGGACCTTTAATGTCATATTATGTAACCGGTTCGTATTATATTTTACAAAATACTGCAAACTTGATTATTTTAGGTCGTTTAGATTCTAAAGTCGTTTCTATGTTGGGTGTTATTGGTGATTTATCTGTAGAAAAATTATTATCATCAATACCAAAACTCGGTTCAATGACCGCAACCGTTTTGAATCAGTTAACCTCTAATCCAAATACGGAAGATATTGCCAAAATTCCGGCATTATCTACTGGTAGTACAACGTACAAAGATTTTAAAGTTTCATACTCTGGTGTTGTTGGTGCTGCATCATCTGTGAGATATTTCAAATGGCTGGCATCTACCGTTGAAAGTAATGATGTCAACTTAAAACAAGATTTGAAAAATGCAAAAGATGCAGTAAAAGAAAATGTAAAAACTAAAGTTGAAAATACAAAATCTGACGTGGCAACCGTTAAGAAAAATGTTAATAATATTGTTCAAACTCAGAAAGATAAGGTTCAATCCGTGAAAGAGTCTGTAGCGCAAACAAAAGAAAATTTGGCAAATACAAAGGAAAATGCCAAACAAACTTCTGAAAATTTGAAAAAATTATTGCATAATGCGGTTATAAATTCGATTACAAAACCTTCTTCTGAGTCTACAACTTCAGAATCTGCTAAAGAAGAAAGTACGAAATCTGATACAAACGCAACTGAATAATTTTACAAAATACATGCTAATACCATAAGTATAAGTGTGCCAATTTGGAAGGCGGTTGCCATATTTTGACTGAATTTGTTGCTATCATATTTTCTTGCTGATTTTTGAGCATTGATTGCGCTTGACAATCTCATTAGTCGTTCACTTTCACTGTCTTGACTAAATTCTGTCCCGAAAACGCTCATTTCAACACGGGAAAGTCGTTTATCCATAGGCTCGTTTTCGTATTTTGTCTTGTATAATGCTTTTTCTATCGCAGATATGTTTAATTGTTTTGCCGGTTTGAATACGTTTGGGCTATATCCGTCAAAATCGTCCATGTTTGATGAGTAACTATTTTGTGAATAGCTTTGACGGCTTCCCATTCTGTTGTTAAATCCTGTATAGTCAAATGCATCTGTTCCGTAAGAATCAAGATGATAATTGTCAGTGGTATTTGTATTTTGTGCAACTACCGGTTTTTTAGGCTTAATTTCTGCTTTAAGTCTATCTACACGAATAGATAATTCATCTTTGTCGTAAGTTTTTCCGAAAGTTTTTGTTTCAAGTTTTGACAATCTTGAATTTAGGCTTTCTGTCTTGTTTTCTTTGTTAAATACAATTCGTTCAAGTTCATCTACTGTTGGATAATCCATTTTACTTGCTTCTACAGGATCTTTTGCAAATACCCAACTGTCTTCCGGTGTTGCAAAAGTATCTTCTTTTGGTTCTATTTCTTTGCCTATTTCATCTGCTGAAATATCTTTTTGTAATTTTGCAATACGATTTTGAAAATTTCCGTTGGAAGTTTTCCCGTAAACTTTCTCTTCAAGTCTGTTTAGTCTTGACGTTTCGGATTCTGTTGAATATGTGTAACCATAAAGTGAGTTTTCTATTTTATCCAAAATTTGTGTGTTTGTTGCTGCCAAAACTATTTGACAGTTTATTAGTACGAATAAAAGTAAAATGAATTTTTTCATAATATCAAACTCCTTAGAGTCAGAATAAAAATTTTTAGTATTTTATTCTATTCTTCTCATAAGTCATTTTGAATTTATGCTTTGTAAATATTTATTCGTAGGACTAAAGTTTAATATTTTAAAATTCATACTCCAAAAGTTTTGGTTCTGTTAGATATTTTTGATAAATAAAAAGACGAACTTCAAATTGAAATTCGTCTTTTTTGCTATATCTGACTTTGTTTTAACAAGTTTTTGATTTTAACGCTTTTAGCGCTTCAAGTTCTTTTTGATATGGTGAAATTGATGTAACTTTTTCAATAATTCCAGGAAGTTTATCAATTACATAATCAATTTCTTCTTCTGTAGTAAATCTGCTTAAACTCCAACGAATGCTGCCATGAATTGCTGTAAATGGAACATTCATCGCTCTTAATACGTGACTTGGTTCAAGAGAACCTGAAGTACAAGCAGAACCTGAAGATGCGCAAATACCGATATCAGATAAGTGAAGTAATATCAATTCTCCTTCAATGTATTCAAATCCGATATTTGTTGTGTTTGGAACTCTGTTTGCAATTCCTGTATTTAATCTTGCGTTGTAAATTCTATTCAAAATGTTTGTTTCTAATTTGTCACGCAATCTTTTTATTTCAGTTTGTTCATAGTTTAAACTATCAGCAGCAAGTTCTGCGGCTTTGCCAATACCGACAATATATGGAGTATTTTCTGTACCGGCACGTTTACCACGTTCTTGGTGACCACCGATAATTAGCGGAGTAATCATTGTCTTAGAATTAACGTATAATGCTCCAATTCCTTTTGGTGCATGGAATTTGTGTCCTGAAATTCCTAACAAATCAACACCGTTTGCTTGAACATCTATAGGAATTTTTCCTGCAACTTGAACGGCATCAACGTATAATTTTGTATCTTTATTTTTAGATTTAATAATCTCAGAAATTTTACCGATTGGATTTATTACACCGGTTTCGTTGTTTGCCCACATTACAGAAACTAGCGCAGTATCTTCATCTACGACTTGGCTTAATTCTTCCAAATCAAGTTCGCCAATAGAATTAACTCCGATGTAGTCCACCTTGTAACCTTGTTTTTCAAGTTGTTTGTATAAATTCAAAACGCAAGGGTGTTCAACTTTTGTGGTAATAATGTGTTTTTTTGTTTTATTGTAATTCAAAACTCCTCTGATAGCAGTATTTGCACTTTCAGAGCCACAAGATGTGAAGATAATTTCTTTTTCATCTTTTGCGTTTACGAAATCTCTGATTTTTGCACGTGCTTCTTTTATTGCATTTGAGGATTTTTTACTAAAATTATACATACTGGAAGGGTTTGCATATTCTTCTTTGAAGTATGGCATCATTGCTTCCAATACACGTTCATCAACTTTGGTAGTTGCATTGTTATCAAGATAAATTATCTTTTCCATTTTATTTAACCTCTACAAGTGTAATATCTGTACCCAATGAGTTTTGCAATGTCTTTTCTGCAAAATTTTTCAATGTCATCATTGAGTTTTTACAACCTGAACATCTTCCACGCAATTTTACGTAGATTGTCTTATTTTTGATGTCAACAAGTTCAATATCGCCACCATCTTTTTGCAATTCAGGTGAAATTTGAGTTTCGATAATATTATTTACTTTCAAAATCCATTGAGTAGGTGTAAGTTTTTCACTTTCAGTTTTTTCTTTGTGGTAGTATGTGTCGATAATATCTTGGATAGCATCTTTACATTTACCGCAAGCACCACCGGCTTTTGTGTAATTTGTAACTTCTTCAACAGTTTTTAGACCGTTCTGTTTTATTGCGTCCCAAATAACATTTTCTGTAATTTGGAAACATGTGCAAATGATTTTTTCTTTCTTTTCTTCTTTGCCGTAATGTTCATCAAGAACTTCGTCTAAATCAACATAGCCATCTTCTTTGTAATTCTTTAGGGCATCTTCAAGTGCTTCATACCCCATAACTGAACAGTGCATTTTTTCAGGAGGTAATCCGCCTAATTCATCAGCAATGTCCTTGTTGGTGATTTTTCTAACTTCATCAACAGTTTTGCCGATAATCATTTCAGTTAGAATACTTGAACTTGCAACTGCAGAACCGCAGCCAAAAGTTTGGAATTTTGCATCTGTTACAATATTGTTTTCTATTTTTAAATATATTTTTAATTGGTCACCACAAGTCAAAGAACCTGCAATACCTACTGCATCAGGGTTCTCAATCTCTCCCACGTTTCTTGGGTTTCTGTAGTGATCCATTACTTTTTCTGAGTAATCCCACATACCTTTTTCCTTTCATTTCTTTCATTATTCTAACTCAAAAATAATGAAATTTTTGCAAATTAATGATATTTTAATTATTTTTAGTTGAAAAAGTATTCAATTGTAACAAACTCTTAACAAAATAAGCCCCAAAATTAAAGAAAAGCCGTGATAA
>CAVHEM010000021.1:0-26933 GCA_963635055.1 Bacteroidaceae bacterium
TTTCACTCGGCTCATTCTTCGCCGGTTCAGCTAGTGCCTCAAGGGGGGCACATAACATTACGTCATTACAAGACAACGAAGTGACGAAGTAATCCAGAAATTTATATCAACATAAAACACATCTTTCAATGCTAAACGTAGGTCACGGCAATGCCTGACTCGTAAAGAAATGCCATTGGCAGTTTTCATTAACCACACCCCGAAATCAAAGATTTCGGTTCCAGCCATACGGCATACAGTCTCACTCAATTCGCTTCGCTCATTGGTTCAGCACCTCAAAGGGGGCACTTCAAGCAATGCCGACCTACTTTTCCAATACAGGCTTTTTCTGGATTGATATCCAAACAATTAAATAAATAGGTTTTGTAACGCAATAAAAAAGCAGGTGCGAGAATATCTCATGCCTGCTTTTTATAATTTTCTTATTTAACAAAACTAGTCTTGTTTTTCGTCATTTGAGTCAGAATTTTCTTCCGTTTTTTCAACATCAGAATCAGATTCTTCATCTTCTGCTATTTCGATTTCTTTTTCAGTATCTCCCTCAGATTCCTCTGAATTTTCTTCGTCCTCAGAATCCTTTTCTTCATCTGAATCATCATCATTTGCGCTATCTTCTTGCGCTAGCGCTTTTTCAATTTCTTCTTCGTCTTTCGCTCTGATAACAGGAATTGAAAGCATTAGTGCCATTTGGTCGCCCTCTTGGTCAAAATTCAATTCTAACGCATCTTTATCCATTTCAACGTATTTTGAAAGTAATTCTACAAGTTCTCTTCTCATACGTTGCAACAATTCAGGAGTAAGATTTGTTCTATCTTGCATCAAAACTACTCTCAATCTGTTGCAAGCAACAGATTTTGCATTTTCCTCTTTTGTTTCCGTTTGTCTGAACAGGCTCAAAACCTTATTACAAAGATCTTTTAATATATTTTCACTCATTCTACTTCTCCTTACCTATAAGATGTGAGAAGAATTTTTTAACCTTTGTCATTACACTGGTTTCTTCTTCCAAGTTCAAAAACGGTACATCTTCGCCCATAATACGATGAGCAACATTTCTGTACGCTCTTCCGGCTAATGATTTTTCATCGTTTACGATTGGTTCACCTTTGTTTGTTGATGTAATAATGCCAGTATCTTCCGGAATTATACCGATTAAGTCAGCGGACAAAATTTCAACAACATCATCAACGCTCATCATATCATTTGATTTAATCAAATTCGGTCTTACACGGTTAAGCAACAATTTGTAAGATTTGATTTCTTCTCTTGCTTCCAAAAGTCCGATAATTCTATCAGCATCACGAACAGCAGACATTTCAGGAGTTGTAACAACAATCGCTTCTGATGCTCCGGCAATCGCATTTTGGAACCCTTGTTCAATACCGGCAGGACAGTCAACCAAGATGAAGTCAAAATCTTCTTGCAAATTTTCACAAATTTCTTTTAATTGTTCTTCTGTAATTGCGGTCTTGTCACGAGTTTGTGCAGCAGCAAGCAAACAAAGATTAGGATTTTTCTTATCTTTTACAAGTGCTTGTTTCAACTTGCAACGTTTTTCCACAACGTCAACAATTGTGTAAACTATTCTGTTTTCCAAGCCTAAAAGCAGGTCCAAGTTTCTCAATCCCAAATCGGTATCAATCATTACAACCTTGTTACCCGCTCTGGCAAGAGCAGTACCGATATTGGCGTTAGTTGTAGTTTTTCCGACTCCACCTTTTCCGGACGTAATTACTATTACTCTACCAGTCATTTATATCTCCTTAATTTTCTTCATGTATCTTTCTTATTACAATACTTCCTTTGTAAGTAAACGCTTCTTCCGGAGTATATTCGCAAGATTTTTGAATATACGGAAGATTTACTGTATCAGGACGTCTTGCAAACACTGAACCAATTCTGATTTGTACAGGATTTAATTTCAGCGCTCTAATTCTTGCATAATTGTTACCATCAGAACCGGCATGCGCTATTCCGCCTAAAATCCCCCAAACGGTTATATCACCTTTTGCAATAATCTCAGCCCCTGGGTTTATATCGCCAATAACAACAATATTACCGTCAGATGAAATACTTTGACCAGAACGTATTGTTCGTCTTATGTACAATGTCGGTAAGTTTTCAGGTTCTGCTTTTTTCTTTGCAATATCTTCGTCAGTTTCTTCAATAATTTCTTGAGCAATTACATCTTCTGCAATGTCTTCACTATGTTTAACTATTGGAGAAATTTCATCATCATCTTCTGTGTTTTGTTCAACCTTTTGAGAAGCAACATCTTCTGATTTTTCTACAGCTTCAGTAGATTTTTGCTCACTATCTTCACCAAAAATCGCATCAAGTGCATTTGAAACTTCCGGTTGTGGCTCTTGAGGTTCAAAAACAGGTGCTTCAACTTGTTCTGTAAATTCAGAAATTTTTATACCAAGAGCAGTTGCGGATTCCAATGTAACTGCAGAACTTGTGCTGATAAATGCCAACTGAGATTCCATCAATTCAACAAGCGATTTTACACTAGTTAATTCAGATTCTGACAACTCAACGGCACCAAGTTTTAGACAAATATGTTTGCCTTTTGCTTCCGGCATGTCCAATACTCTTGAAAGTTCATAAATAATTTCGGAAGTTTTTCTTGCAGTGGTTAAATCTACAATAAAACCGTTCTCTATATATCCCTTATCCATTTTTTCCTTTCCGTAAAAACTAAGATTACATGGATAAAGTACACGAAAAAAATTATTACTTCAAGATTTTGTAATTAAATATTACGCTATGCCAAGAAACTATTGTCGCTTACTCGTTTGCTGACAACTCTTTGACCTAATTCATCTTTAGTTATAACACCGTCTTTATTTAAGTCTAAACCTCTATTTGCAGCATAATAATTATCTCCTGAACGAGCAATTACATTTTGTTTCGCTCTTGCAGGCAAAAATATAAGTGCGTACAAATCACCTGCAGACAAGCGTTGACTATCAGGAATACCTGCCATCTTTTTGCTCATTTTGATACATTTTTCAACATAATCCAATTGTTGAACAGGTGACATCGCAGCAAGTGCAGCAGTTGATGTTCCCATTGCCTTAGCGGTTGACTCCATAAATTGAATTAAACCTGTTGCTGAACTCTTTCTATTTCTTGCCTTAGCATTAATACCTGATTCAGCATTCATAACTCCTAACAAGTCTTTATAATCACAATTTAATCTTTGTGCAATTTGTTTAACTTTATCTAAAAATTCTTTTCCGTATCCATTACCACTTTTAGACACGTTTTTTTCAGCACCGTAATTATAATTTCCATAATTTCCGTATGGATTTGAAGATGTTTGAGTTGCTACCGTTGAATATTGAGAATAGTTAGCCAAACGTTGCGGAATTGATGCCATCATTTTTTGATTAAGTTCCGACATCATTCGTTTTTGTTCTTCCAAGCGTTGCAAACCTGCAGCATAAACACCCGCTGCTAATGGACTGCTTGCTATCAATGCTTCTGTATTGTAAGTATTTACTGCTGACATTCTCTTATTTCCCCTTATGTTAATATAAAGTATTTTCACTGACCTAAATTGCATAAATTTCACATATTGTTAATAAATATTAACAATATGAACAAATTGAAATAGTGATTATGTTGTGTTTATTATAATATATAAGTGAAAAGGTAGAAAAAGGTTAAAAAAGAATGTTCAACGTTACAAAAACACACGAAATCACAGTCGACGTCGTTATATTAACAATCAGAAATAATAGTATTCAAGTGTTATTAGTAAAGCGTACAACAGAACCTTTTAAAGGCAGATGGGCAATCCCAGGGGGATATATCAAGCTTTCTGAAAACCTTGATGAAGCTGCATTAAGAGTTTTGAAAGAAAAAACCGATGTTGATAACATTTATCTTGAACAGTTATACACATTCGGCGATCCGCTTCGTCACCCTAACGCTCGTGTCATTACCTGTGCATATTTCGCATTGGTAAGAGATAAAGATTTGAAAATCCAATCAACATCAGAACTTGATTGGCACAAGGTCAACGATTTGCCTTCAATGGCTTACGACCACAAAGAAATTATACAATATTCACTAAAAAGAACCCGTGAAAGATTAGAACTTTGTCCTGTTGCGTATCAACTTTTGCCTGAAAAATTTACACTAACTGAAATGCAAAAAGCGTACGAACTTATTATGGGCAAAAGCCTCGATAAGAGAAATTTCAGAAAGAAAGCTCTTGCGACAAACGGCTTGATTGAACTTGAAGAATATACAAAATCATCTTCTAAACGTCCGGCTAGGCTATATACATTTGAAAATATTGAACTAAACTCTAAACGGGCACATTTTATCAAAAAGGAGAAAGTTAAATAATGGCTAATTTTTTATGGATACTTGGAACAGTTTCAGCAATTTTGCTTATAATTCTAATTCTATTACATTCACCAAAAGGTGATGGTATCGGTGCTATCGGTGGCGCTTCTCAAATGTTCGCATCACAAAAAAGCGCAGAAAAAGGATTGAACAAATTAACAGGAATTGTATGTTTGATTTTCTTAATTTGTGAATTCTTACTTGGTTTTGGAATTATCAAGTAACTTAGATTTAATAGAAATTTTACAGAATACCTCGCTGAAAAGTGAGGTATTTTACAATTAAAGGATAATTATGAATATACTTGTAACAGGAGCCTCAAAAGGTATCGGAAAATCAATCGCACAAACATTATCAACGGTCGGGCATGTCTATATTACGGCAAGAAATGAAAAGTTGTTAAAAGAAATAAACTGCGACGGTTATTTTATTTGTGACCTTTCTAACGCTGATGATTTAAAAAATTTAGGTGATTTCATCGAAGAAAAAGAAATTGATATCCTAATCAACAATGCAGGAGAATATATTTACAACCCGACTGAAAACACAACATTAAGTGAACTTGAACATATCTCAAAAGTAAACCTTCAAGCGCCGATTTATTTGAGTGCAAGAGCAATTCCATATATGAAAAAGAAAAAATTTGGCAGAATTGTTAATATCGGCTCAATCTCAGGTGTTATGGGAGAAGCAAACGCTCCGTTATATTCAGCAACAAAAGCTGGACTAATAGGCTTTGCTAAATCCGCAGGACTAGAACTTGCAGAATTTGGGATTACCGTGAACACAATAAACCCGGGGTGGGTCGACACTGAACTTGGAAATTCGTCAATAGAAGATAGTGAGTTTTCAAAAGAAGAAATTCTTGAGTGCATTCCACAACGCAGATTTGTTGAGCCGGTAGAAATCGCAAACCTTGTTAAATACCTAATTTCACCAGAAGCAAAAGGACTCACAGGGCAATCAATAAACCTCTGCGCAGGTCTGTCTGTTGGGATATAGAATGTTTATTTTGTAAAAAAATGTAAATCCTATAGCAAAATTTTATTTTAGGGGCTTTTATATGGATAAAAAACAGATACATATAACAATGAAAGGATTACCCATGCAAATTAACAGAAATTCATCATCTCAAAATTTTGGAATGGCTCTAAAAATCAAACCTGAAGCAATGGAAAGCTTGAAAAATGCGTCAATGAACAAATTAGAACTACTTAACAAAATTGGTGAAGATTTGAAAGCTACAAAAGTATACCATCTTGAAGTTGGTAAAGACTTAGAACCGAGAATCACATCACCTTATGCAAATAAATATGTAAAAAGTTTTGAAGTTGAAAATCCGACAGTGAGAAAATCGGTCAGTGATTCCCCTGAGTTCTTGAATTATAAAACGATATGGGACGGAATAGCTTCAGGGAACTTGAAAAAAGGTGATACTTATAGCAATTGTATTAGTTATGAATCCAAAGAAGCAGCATTAGATGCCTATAATAGAATCAATTCTAAAGAAACAACTTTAGAAAAAGCGGCAGAGTTAACAAAAGAATTAGATAAGGCTGAAGTCAGAAGAGCAAATGTTGCAGCATCTAAAAAAGAAGCCTTTCTGGCGGTTGAAAATAAAGCAAACGAATTATTTTCAAAATTTGGTGTAGATGCTTAATTTTAAAGGAAATTATTAAAAAAAAGTTTCCAGAATATATTCTGGAAACTTTTTAATTTCTTACTCATATTCATTGAAGTTTTGTATCGTAAATCTTACTCCTTTGTAGGTCTATCGAACTATAGACTTAAAAAAGTTAATAAAACTTCTATTTTAATTGAAATAAAACATGTTTATGCGATAATTACTATAGGCTAAATGTAAAATAGCGATGTACATATAAATAGAAAAAGGAAAGAAAAATGGCAAGAAAAACTCCATTAGAAAAAATTAGAAACATTGGTATTGCAGCCCACATCGATGCCGGTAAAACAACTACAACAGAACGTATTTTGTTTTACACAGGTAAAACTCACAAAATCGGTGAAACTCACGATGGTGCTGCTGTAACTGACTTTATGGAACAAGAAAAAGAACGTGGTATCACAATCCAATCTGCTGCTGTTACAGCAACTTGGAAAGGTCACCAAATCAACATCATCGACACCCCTGGACACGTTGACTTTACAATCGAAGTTGAACGTTCTTTGCGTGTATTAGACGGTGTTGTTGCAGTATTCTGTGCTGTTGGTGGTGTTCAATCTCAATCCGAAACTGTATGGCGTCAAGCTAACAGATACGAAGTTCCTCGTATGGTATTCGTAAACAAAATGGATAGAACCGGTGCTGATTTCTACAGAGTTGTTGACCAAATCAAAACTAGATTAGGTGCTAACGCTGTTCCTATCCAATTACCAATCGGTTCTGAGGATAAATTCACAGGCTTAATTGACCTTATGACAATGAAAGCTGAAATCTATACTAACGATTTAGGTACAGATATTAAAGAAGAAGATATTCCAGCAGATATGCTAGACAAAGCAAAAGAATATCACGATGCTATGGTTGAAGCTATCGCATCTGAAGATGATGCTTTGATGGAAAAATTCTTCGAAGATCCTGATTCAATCACTATCGATGAATTGAAAGCAGTATTGAGAAAAGCAGTTTGCGAAAACAAAATCGTTCCTGTAACTTGCGGTACAGCATTCAAAAACAAAGGTGTTCAGTTGTTATTGAACGCAGTTGTTGATTACATGCCATCTCCGGTTGATGTAAAAGCTATCGAAGGTGAATTAGAAGACGGTACTAAAACTGAAAGACACTCTTCTGACTCTGAACCATTCTCAGCATTGTCATTCAAAGTTATGACAGACCCATTCGTAGGTCGTTTGACATTCTTGAGAGTATATTCAGGTATCATCACTTCAGGTTCTTACGTTTTGAACTCTACTAACGGAAAGAAAGAACGTATTTCAAGATTGGTTCGTATGTACGCTGACCAAAGAATTGAAGAATCAGAAGTTTACGCAGGTGATATCTGTGCTGCAGTTGGTTTGAAAGATACAACTACAGGTGATACATTGTGTGATGAAAAAGCACCTATCATCTTAGAAAGAATGACATTCCCAGAACCAGTTATCTCAGTTGCTATTGAACCAAAAACAAAAGCAGACCAAGATAAAATGGGTATCGCTCTTCAAAAACTTGCTGAAGAAGATCCATCATTCAGAGTTAAATCTGATGAAGAAACTGGTCAAACAATCATTTCTGGTATGGGTGAACTTCACTTGGATATCATCGTTGACCGTATGATGAGAGAATTCAAAGTAGAAGCAAACATCGGAAAACCTCAAGTTGCTTACAGAGAAACAATCAGAGGTACTGCTGATCAAGATTCTAAATTCGCTCGTCAATCAGGTGGTAAAGGTCAATATGGTCACGTTAAAATCAGAATTTCTCCGGCTGAAGAAAATGCAGGATTTGTATTTGAAAACAAAATCGTCGGTGGTGCTATTCCGAAAGAATACATCGAACCAGCAAGAAAAGGTATGGAAGAAGCTCTTGAAGGCGGTATCTTAGCTGGCTATCCAATGATTGACGTTAAAGTTGAACTTTACGATGGATCTTACCACGAAGTCGATTCATCAGAAATGGCATTCAAAATTGCCGGTTCAATGGCTATCAAAGAAGGTACAAGAAAAGCTCAACCTTGCATTCTTGAACCTATGATGAAAGTTGAAATCGAAATTCCTGATGAATTCACAGGTACAATTATCGGTGATATTTCAAGAAGACGTGGTCGTGTTGAAGGTCAAGAACCTCAAGGCAACACTGGTAACGTAATCGTTAGAGCATTGGTTCCATTGGCTAACATGTTTGGTTACGCTACTGACTTGAGATCTAACACTCAAGGTCGTGGTACATTCTCTATGGAATTCCACAACTACGAACAAGTTCCTAGAAATATCGAAGAAGAAATCATTTCTAAATCAGGTGCTGCTAAAGCATAGTTTAGAAACGAAAACTTGTAATAAAAGAAATAACCCGATTATATCTGTCGGGTTATTTTTTATTATAAATATTATGTCTAAAATTTTATTCGTTCTATTTACCGCCAACGCCACCGTAAGTAAAGTCGTTTTTGATATTTGTTGACAATAATTTTTGCCAAGAATTTTCATAAGACTGAATTTCATTCAACTGGTTCTCAAGATTTTCTTTCTCCAGTTCAAGTTGAGATTCCCAAGAGTTTATACTTGACATTTCAAATTCGTGCTCATTCAACAATATTTCATACTGTTCGCTGTATTCTTCTGTTCCGTAGCCATATTCATCATCATAATACAATGCAGACAACTGTTGATTGAAGTTTTGTTGTTTTGTTTGAATTTGTTTTGTTGCTGACAATTGATTCATTTGAACATTTGATAATTGAGTCGAAATGTTACTTTTTTGTTGTGTGAAAAATAACAACTTTTCTTGTAAATTTGCAATAGACATAATCTTATCCTCTTCTTATTTATTTGTGTTCTTACTTATATAAAGTATTTTAGATTACCTTAATTTCACAAAAGTCTTCACTTGTAACATTTATTTACAATCGAAATAAAATTTTGGACATTGTTGACTTTTCACACAAAAATATTAAATAAAAAGTATGTTTTGGAGTGAATTATTCAATATTCATAATAAATGCCATCACAATCACATACCACTGGATAGTGATATCGGTTATTGTCCTGATTGTGGCGAACTTATTGAAAATCATTGGTATATTGCACGATGCGCCTGCTGCGGAATGAAAGAAAGAGCAACAATTCGCAACGATGAAGTTGTTCCGGAAGACGGATTTTGCCACAACTGTGGAAGCAAAGCCTACGTTATTGAAGAAATCGAAAAAATTGATTGTATTAATATAAATTACGCAATCGTTGTCAGAAAAATTGTTGAAGATGAAGTCAAGGAATACACCCAAAGTTGGCTTGATGCTATGCAAACATCAGACTACACACCAAAACAGCTGCAACAATTCCGATAAAATCTGCCAACAACCCGACAACAAGCGCATAACGAATTTTAGAAATCCCAACTGCACCAAAATAAACTGCAAGAACATAGAAAGTAGTTTCGCTGCTACCGAGCATAATTGCAGCAAGTTTTGTTGAATAAGCATCTGGTCCTGCAGTATTTGCAATGTCAGAAAAAATACCTAAAGCCCCTGAACCCGACAATGAACGGACAATCATCAAAGGCAAAACATCTGATGTTATGTGGAATTTTGTCAAAACCGGTGCAAAAAGTTTTGCTAAAAGGTCGATAGCACCACTTGCTCTGAACATTGAAATTCCAACAATAATTGCGACTAAATACGGAATAATTTTCACTGCAACTTTGAAACCGTCTTTTGCACCTTCCGTAAACTCTTCATAAACTGAAACTTTTTTAACCAGCCCAACAGTTAACACTGTAATAAGAATAGCGGGTAATGCCCAAAGCGAAATAATATTTAAAAATTTAACCATTATTGCTTCCGCCTTTCTTTGTCATCAAACATTGCAATGTTTTAGCAATTACAATAGCCGAAACAAACGCAATCAAAGTAACAATAAGAGTCGGAGCAATAATTTCTGTCGGATTTTTATATCCGATACCTACCAAAACAGCAAGAACAGTCGTTGGAATAAGTTGAAATCCTGCAGTGTTCATTCCCAAGAACAAACACATCGAGTTTGATGCATGTTTTTTATCCTTATTTTCCTTTTGTAATTCTTCCATTGCACGAATTCCAAAAGGTGTTGCAGCATTAGCGAGTCCAAAAGCGTTAGCCGTAAAATTCATTGCAATATCTCCAATTGCAGGTGAATTTTCGGGCAATTCATTAAACAAAAATTTTGTAATCGGTTGCAATAATTTTGAAATAAATTTAATAATTCCGGATTTTTCAGCAATTCGCATCATTCCCAGCCAAAATGCCATAATTCCAATTAGTGAAAACGCTATTTTGACAGACAATTCAGCCCCGTCCATTATTGAATTAACCACATCTTGGAGTTTTCCGTTAATTGCTCCGATTATAATTGATGCAACAATTAAGAAATAAAAAATATAATTCATGCACCGATTATTGCATTAAAACACAGGGGAGTCAAATATAGCCAACCAAAGAATCGTTTGCAAATTTATTTTAGAATATTTATAATTAATATGAGAGGGCAAATTTTATAATGTCAAATGAGATTAATTCAATAAAGGTTCGAGGCGCAAGAGTTCACAACCTGAAAAATATAGATGTAGATGTTCCGCTAAATAAGATTGTTGGAATTGCAGGAGTTTCAGGCTCCGGCAAATCCTCACTTGCACTAGGAGTTTTGTATTCTGAAGGCTCAAGAAGATACTTAGAAGCACTTTCAACCTACACAAGACGAAGAATGACACAGGCTGAAAAGGCTTTAGTTGACGAGGTTTTGTACGTTCCGGCAGCACTTGCATTACACCAAAGACCAAGTGTTCCTGGGGTTAGAAGCACATTCGGCACAGGTACGGAACTATTGAATAGTTTGCGGTTAATGTTCTCAAGACTCGCAAGTCACAGATGTCCAAACGGTCATTATGTTGAGCCGAGTTTAGCCGTTGCCGCAGAACAAGAACTTGTTTGCACTGTTTGCGGAGAACATTTTTACGCTCCATCAGCAGAAGAACTTGCTTTTAATAGCCAAGGAGCCTGTCAAACTTGTGGCGGCACAGGCATTGTTCGAACTGTTGATAAATCAACCCTAGTCCCTGATGAGAATTTAACAATTGATGAAGGCGCCGTTGCCCCATGGGGAACTTTGATGTGGTCTTTAATGACTGATGTTTGCCGAGAAATGGGAGTTCGCACAGATATTCCGTTTAAAAATTTAACCTCAAAAGAAAAAGATATCGTTTACAATGGACCGGCAGAGAAAAAACATATTTTTTACAAGGCGAAAAACACAAACCAAGCGGGTGAACTTGATTTCACATACTATAATGCGGTTTATACAGTCGAAAATGCCTTATCTAAAGTTAAAGACGAAAAGAGCATGAAAAGGGTCGAGAAATTTTTAAAACAAGACATTTGTCCGGATTGTAATGGTACAAGATTATCACAAACGGCACGACACCCAAAACTTATGGGAATAAGCCTAGATAAAGCCTGTCAAATGACACTATCAGAACTCGTTGAGTGGGTAAAACAAGTTCCGTCCTCACTACCAAAAAATATGCAACCAATGGCAGAAAGTATTTGTGACTCTTTCCAAAGCGTAGCAAAACGTCTAATGGACTTAGGATTAGGATATTTATCACTAGATAGAGCAGCCTCAACGCTTTCCACAGGAGAAAGACAAAGAATGCAACTTGCTCGTTCAGTGCGAAACCGTACAACAGGAGTTCTATACGTTCTTGATGAGCCGTCAATCGGCTTACACCCATCAAATATTGTAGGTTTAAAGGGAGTTTTGCACGATTTACTTTCTGATGGTAATTCAATTATTCTTGTTGACCACGATACCCAAATTTTAAAAGAGTCCGACTATATTATTGAAATGGGTCCAAAAGCAGGCGTGAACGGGGGTTACGTAATTGCCCAAGGGACAGTCAAAGAGATAGAAAACAACGAAAAATCTATAATTGGCGGATTTTTATCGGGCAAATCTAAAGTTGAGATTTCAAAAAAATCAAACAATGCCGATTTATTTGAATTGGGCAAAATCCATTTAGAAACAGATAAAATCCATACGGTAAAACCGTTAAAAATAGATATTTCCAAAGGAAAATTATCAGTAGTTACAGGAGTTTCAGGCTCAGGAAAAACAACAATGGTACTCGAAAGCCTTGTGCCTGCTCTTGAACATTTAACTAACGGAGCAAAACTTCCTAAACATATCAAAAAAATTGAAGCAGAAGGCATAGAACAAGTAAAACTCATTGATGCAACTCCAATCGGAATAAACGTACGCTCAACAGTTGCAACTTATGCAAATATTCACGATGAATTAAGAAAAATTTTCGCTAAAATTTCTAAAAATAGCGGTATATCCTACAAATCAGGAGATTTTTCATACAATACCGGTAATTTACGCTGCCCAGTGTGTGATGGAACCGGTGTAATAAATTTGGATATTCAATTTTTACCGGACGTTGAAATTCCTTGTCCTGAGTGTGGTGGTTCTCGCTATGCAAAAAGTATCCAAAATATTAAATACAACGGCTATTCATTGTCTGAAATTATGGCAATGGACTTAAGTACAGCACTTGAAGTTTGCAAGGATATAAAAATTGTTAAACAAAGACTGGAAGTATTGCAGGATTTGGGTTTGGGCTATTTGACACTAGGAGAAGCAACACCTAATCTCTCTGGTGGAGAGGCTCAGCGTTTAAAACTTGCAAGCGAAATGAGAAAATCCCAATCAAGTTCTGTATTTATTTTTGATGAACCGACAATCGGACTCCACCCGCTAGACGTTCAAACCTTACTCAATGTCTTTACGACCCTACTTCAAAACGGCGCTACAGTAATTGTAATTGAACACGATTTAGATGTAATAAAAAATGCCGACTATATCATTGATATGGGACCAGAAGGCGGAAAAGACGGCGGAGAAATAATTTTTGCAGGACAGCCAAAAGATTTGAAATCTTGTAAAATTTCAAAAACTGCACAATTTATCTAACACCAAAAAATTTCTGCAAATAGAATGTAAACTTTGTAAATAATTTTCTCAATATTGAAATTTTAACTAAACAAAAAACTTTATATATACAGAAGAGAGAAATTATGAACAACGCTATTGAAGAAATCAAAAGACAATATACGTATGCCGTTCAACCGGTGAAATTTTTTGAGGCTCGAAATAATCAAGCCACACAAAAAGTTGCTTTTGATTTTCTAAACAACATCAAACCAAACGGTAGCAATCCATTCCACCCTGACATATCAAATTCAGAGAAAGGAAACCGACTAGATATAATGAGTTAATTATGCAAAATAATCGCAACGCATACCGCAAGGCATATAATCTGCAAGTAACGGATTACCGTTTTTATCTGTCATAGGAACAGATGCGCCTTGTTGCGGAGCACGTTCATACTTGATAGCCGCAACTCCTGCAGACTTAGCAGGATTAGTAACTCCCGCAAATGCCGGTCTTGTCCGTTGTGTGTACTGAACACTTTGCGGATTTAAAAACGCTGTTATTAAACTTTTTCCCGTTACTGGTGCCACAATTTTACTCCATTTTTCCCTTATATTATTATAAAGGATTTTGAATGTCAAAAATTGCGCTTTTTGATGTAAATATTAAGAAATATTACGGCATAATAAAATTATTTCTGTAATTTTGTCTAAATGACGGTTTATTCAAATTTAAACGTTGCGGAACATTATTAGAATGTTCTTCTTTTTTTTCTTTAAATTCAGTCAATCCTACTGCCGGTACTTCATCTTTGATAAAAATTTTTAACAATTCCATACTATACCAATCCTTCTTTTTTTGTGTATAATATGTTTAATGGAAATTTAAGAAAAGTCAAAAAGGAGAAAAGATTATGGCAGAAAAAGTTACTAAAGAAATGAATATATTAGAAATCGCTCAAAAACACCCTGAAAGTATTGAAGTTTTCCACAGATACGGTTTAGGTTGTTTGGGTTGCGCTGCTGCAAGATTTGAAAACTTGGAAGCAGGCGCTAAAGTTCATGGCTATGATGCAGATGCAATGGTTGCTGATATCAATGCTTTGATTGAAGCTGTTGAATAGTTTTAAAACATTTCAAATTGACATACTAAAAATGACTTGATATCAAATCAAGTCATTTTTATATTCTAACAAAATCTTGCAACTAATTTGCTTGTGCATTTCTCAAAAATCCTGACATAGATGGAGGATTTGTCATTGTGCGTTTTGGAGCAGCGCTTGCAACTTGAGGTTGTGGTTCGCCTTGTTCTTGCTTAATACGATTTGCTGTCATTTTTTCACACGCTCTTGTCAACCAAATAATTAAGCCTGGAACAAGTATGATTGTTGACAAGAAGTCAAACATACTATTACAAGTTTTTGCAGTTTCAAGCATACCGTTGCCATTTTTAAACAATTTATAGAATTCTTTAATATCTTTACCATTTTCAGCATTTGCAGCACGCAATGCATCTTTGATTTCAGAAACAGAAGCTTCTGCGTAAGTTTTATTTGTATGTTTTTTAACAATATTTTCAACTGCAGCTTTAATATTTTTATCTTTAGTAAAGGCTTTTTTAACGTTACCGCCACTTTTTTCGATAAATTCAATAAAGCCGTTTACCTGATTTTTGTAATTTTCGATATTTGTATATTTTGAAGTCAATTCATTAGATGACAATACTTTGTGACCATCATTGCTTGGTTTTACATAAGCAATAATTTTCTTGAAGATATTTTTACCATCAAGATGTTTGCGGTTCAACGCTAAACCAGTAACTTTGGAGAATAAATCTGTTGACAATCTAGCAACCGCTTTTGCTCCAAACAACAAAGCAGTGAACGCTGTCAAATCACGAAGCAAGATTTCACCAAAATCATATTTATCTTGAGCCTTTTTAAGTCTTGGCGGAATACAGAAACCGTATAGCAAAGTTGCCATTGCTCCACCGGAAATTACAGGACCGTTCAACTCGAACATATCAGTAAAGTAACCTGAAATTTTGTTTTTGAATGCACTTTGAGAGATTGAACCCAACTTCGAAGACAGACCGGTAAACGCAACATTTGCCTTTTTATCTGCATTTACTTTTGATGGGGCAGAATTTGCACCATTGTCGTTCTTTTTACCTGCCAATGCAGGATTTTCTTTCAAGCCCATATTATAAAGTTTTGGAATTTGAGTGTAGAACAAAGCAACGGTTCCAAACAAGCCCAAGTTTGTCAACAATCTTGTACCCATTTTATTTTTGGTAAATTGTTTGATTGAAGCTTCAATATTTTCAGCATTGATATTATCTTTAATGAATTTTTGAGTAGTTTTGCTTGCATCATCAAAATAATTATTTAATGCACCCAACAACTCACCAATAGTACCATTGTTCTTACCGCCCTTGATTGTTGAAGTCATAAATACAGAGGTTTCATCGACAATACCGCCGATTTTATTCTTCTTCAAGTTCATGTAAGCTTCTTCAACACTTCCGCCAAGTTCTTGAATTTTTTGAGCCTTTGTTGCATTTTTAAGGTCTTTATTAGCCATTATTTCTTCAATTTTAACTTGACGTTTTGCAAAATCTTCAGCAGTTGAAGCTACTTCATCAGCAGACATTTTTTCAGCTTCCGGCAAAACTCTATTCACACTGTTTTCAATTACATCAGCAAATACACCCTTGTAAAATTCTGCTTTTTGAGTTGAGGCATTACCTGCTTGAACAAGTTTTGCATTGTCAGTAACGAATTTTTCGTAAGGTTTTTGGAAACTATCTAGATAGCCCAATTTTACATCATTTGCTGCGCCATAATGCTTTTTGATATATTTCATCATAAATAGCGGAATGATGAACGCACTAGGACCTGTAATCATTTCTCTTAGCAATTCTTTTCTTGCCAAAGCCCAGTTCAATTCGTGTTTTGGCTTGCCATTTTTGTCTAAAACGACATTGCCGTTTTCGTCATGCTTTTCAGAACCGCCACGAAGTAAACCGCCGCCAACACGAGGGAATATAAAACCCAAACCATCTTGAATGATAAATGAAGTCGCAAAACCACCTGATGCAATAAAGTCCATAAGTCCGACTACAGGATTACCTGTAAAAGACACACTGTCTTTTGGAGTTTGAGAGTTCGCAACAGGCGAATAAGGTCTGACTACCTGACGTTTTTTTAGTTTATTCGCATTATTATTTGAGTCTATATTTTGTGTTATCGAGTTTACTGACATGATCCCTACTAAATCTACCACTACTGTTACATGTTTATTAAAAACAATTCTTAATCCTAAATTGTTAGTTTTTGAGGTAATGTTTCAAAATATTTACATATTTTTCAATGACATTTCAAAACAAGTGTAATTATTATACTTAATCATTGGAATAAATACAATAGTTATTACTACAAACATAACAAAATTTAACATTTATTAATAATTTTAATTTGACAGAGCACTATGTATCGGCTAGACTACAAACATGGAAGTAACGATTATCGGTGCCGGACTTGCTGGTTCAGAAGCCGCATTGCAACTGGCAAAAAGAGGAATTAAGGTCAAATTATACGAAATGCGCCCAACTACACAAACTGGAGCTCACACAACAGAAGACTGTGCAGAATTTGTTTGCTCAAACAGTTTAGGTTCTTACGACAGCACAAATGGAAGCGGTTTATTAAAGCATGAAATGGAAGTTCTTGGCGGAGAATTGATTGAAATTGCAAAAGAGTGTCAAGTTCCGGCAGGAAACGCTTTAGCCATCGACAGACACAAATTTTCCCAAACTGTTACTCAAAAAATTCTTGAAAACGAGAATATAACACTTATCAGAGAAGAAATAACAGAAATTCCGCAAACTCCGACAATCATTGCATCTGGACCGTTAACGAGTTCAAAATTTGCAGATTCAATCAAAAAATTTACAAACAGTGAATATTTACACTTTTTTGATGCTATAGCACCAATTGTAGAAATTGATAGTATAAATTTTGACATTGCTTTTTGGGCTAGCCGTTATGACAAGGGCGAAGCTTCTTACATCAACTGCCCGATGAATAAAGAACAGTACGAAAAGTTTTATAATATTTTAATCAATGCTCCAAAAATCGAAAAACATGATTTTGAAAAAGGTGCAAAATTTTTTGAAAGTTGTTTACCTATCGAAGTTCTAGCATCAAGAGGAGAAGACACCCTAAGATTTGGACCGATGAAACCTGTCGGCTTAATCGACAAACGCACAAATGAAAAGAATTACGCAGTTGTTCAACTTCGACAAGATAATTCTGCAAAAACACTATTTAATCTTGTAGGATTTCAAACAAACCTAAAATGGGGTAGTCAAAAAGAACTTCTTCAATCAATCCCAGGGCTTGAAAATGTAAGTATTGTAAGATACGGAGTTATGCACAGAAATACGTTCATAAATTCTCCAACACTTTTAAATCCGACACTTCAAACACGCTCAAGGAAAGATTTATTCTTCGCAGGGCAAATCACAGGCACAGAAGGTTACACAGAATCAATCGCATCTGGGCTTTTGGCAGGCATAAATATGGCAAAATTATTAAATAATGAACAACTTTTAGAATTACCGAAAGATACAATGCTCGGAGCCTTAACCCACTACATAACAAATCCGGAACACGAAAACTTCCAACCGATAAATTCAAACTGGGGTATCGTTCCACCTGTAGAACTTCCTAAAAAAGAACGCAAAAATAAAAAACTCAAAGGGAAACTAATGTCCGATAGAGCAATAACTTCGCTCAAAACATACCTACAGATTAAATGAAATTTAAAATAAAAAAATCAGGTCACGTAAATGACCTGATTTTTCGTCTGTTCAAAATTTTTGATTAGAACATTAAGCCAGCTTCTCTAGCAGCTTCTGCCAATGCAGCAATTCTACCATGGTATAAGAATCCGCCACGGTCAAATACTACACATTCGATACCTGCTTTTTTAGCTTTTTGAGCAATTGCTTCACCAACAACTTTAGCGGCTTCGATGTTACCACCGTGAGCCAATTTTTCTTTCAAATCTTTGTCGTTTGAAGAAGCAGAAGCCAATGTTACATGATTATCATCATCAATCAATTGAGCATAAATGTGTTTAGTACTTCTGTAAACTGCCAATCTAGGGAATTCAGCAGTACCAGCCAATTTAACTCTGATTGATCTGTGTCTTTTTTGAACTAATGGTTTTCTTGTTTGTTGTTTAATCATTTTTATTATCCTTTCATTGCCCAAACCTGCTTGAAAAACCTAATCAAGAGTTTATACGGGCATTATTTGTATTTTTTCAGGCACATGCCTGAACCTTATTAAATGTAGCGATAAGAAATCGACACATTTTCTATATAGATACCAAACACCTGAAATGTTCGGCATAAGGTATTCGTAACGCTCACTTCGTTCGCTAACGAATACCTTACTTTTTACCTGCTTTACCGGCTTTACGTCTGATGTATTCGCCTTCGTATTTGATACCTTTACCTTTGTACACTTCAGGTTTACGTTTAGATCTGATTAACGCTGCAACATCACCAACTTTTTGTTTGTTAGAACCTTTAACAGTGATTTTTGTATTAGCTTCAACAGAAATTGTAATACCTTCAGGCGGAACGATATCTACAGGGTGTGAATATCCTAGTGCCATATTTAATGTTGTACCTTGCATTTGAGCTCTGTAACCAACACCGTTGATTTCAAGTTTTTTAACAAAACCTTCTTTAACACCTTGAATAGCGTTAGCAACAAGTGTTCTTGACAAGCCATATAATGCATCTGTTTCACGAGAAGTGCCAACTTTTGACAATACAACGTGATTATCTTCTAATTTTACAGCAATTTCAGGACGAACTTCTACAACTTCAGTACCCAAAGGTCCTTTAGCTGAAACTGTTTGTCCGTCAATTTTAACCTCAACACCTTGAGGAATTTCAACCGGTTTTTTACCAATTCTTGACATTTTTAATTTCTCCTTGTGGTATATGTGCTATTTCACGGGCTTTTCTACCAATTAAACCCGAAAACTAAATAATTTACAAAATTAGTAAACGTAGCAAAGAACTTCGCCACCAACGTTTTCTTTTCTTGCTTTTCTGTCAGTCAACAAACCTTTTGGAGTTGAAACAACAGCGATACCCATACCGCCCAAAACTTTTTGCAAGTTTTTAGCTTTTGAGTAGTGTCTTAAACCTGGTTTAGAAATTCTTTCTAATTTTGTGATAACTGGTTTACCATTTACATCATATTTCAATGAAATAACGATAACTTTGAATTGTCCTTTTTCTTGAACTTCGTAATCAGCGATAAAACCTTCTTCTTTCATAAGCTTTGCCAATTCGATTTTCAATTTTGAAGCCGGAACTTCAACTGAAGGGTGCTTAACTGTGTTAGCATTTCTAATTCTTGTAAGCATATCAGCTATTGGATCTGTATTCATTCTTTTTCTCCTATCTTAGACCTGCACAGATTATCTGTGCGGTTTCCTTAAATACTCGTCACTTGTCGGATTAATGTTGCTGAAGATTAAAAGTTTCCTTTTAGATTTCAACTTTTTCCGACAGTCTGACAACGTAAAAATATCATGAATATTCAAGAAAATCAAGTATTAGTAACGATTTATTAAATCCTTCACTTTCTCTTTATTCTTCTTCATTACGTTCTAGCATTTTCATATCGGCACAATCACCCAAAGAAACAGGAACATTTTTGAAGTCTACAGAATATTTTGAAATATAAGTTGATAAATCACTCATTTTATTATCAAATTCTTCCGCATAACGTACATAGCTTGAATTTCTCGGCAACTTGATAGAATGTAACAAGCGAGAAACTATCTGGAATTTATTCAATGCTACATTTAGACTATCAACATTTTTCTGTGCATAGTCAAGCGCACCTGCTCTACCCATTTCAAGATTTGCCATGAGTAATGCATATCTAGATTTTTCAGGCTCTTTTTCCATTTCTTTGATACTTTCATCTATTGTAAGTGAATAAATTCTTCCGGTACGTCTAAAGTTAGTATGGTTGCAGTATTTTACAACTTTGTCACGGAACTGAATCAAACGTTCTTTATAATCCGCATCATTATCTATATCACTTAACTTTTGCGCTTCTTTATTGAGATATCCAAACTGTTTATCAAGCGCATCAAAAATATTATAAGAACGTTTTATAATAGTTCTTGCGCTGTCAAAAGACAGATAACCTGTTGCAAATGTTTTCATTGCAAGTTCATTCAAACCCAGTTGGTCAATAAACAACAATGCAGTATCCAAGTCATCTTGTTCAATCAATGGTCTCAACATAAGAATTAAACCTTTATCTGAACACAAGTCGATTTCATCACCTGACATCATTTTTACTTTTGTATGCTCAAGTTCTCGTTTAACCTTGTTCAAATTACCATCTTTTGCCGCATTCATTAGAAGGTTTTGTAATTTTACAAGATTTGCACTATACAACAACGATGTAACTTCCGTATCATAAGAATCTTTTACACGTTCAAGCATTTCAGTTTGCTCAGGAGTATAGTCTTTGTACGGATTGTTTGTTGGTGTAGGTTTGGCAAGTGTCATCAAATACTCTAAGTACAACTTATCAGGAGATAGAGTTATTCTGTGTTTGTTATAGAACGCAACAAATTCTGCAAAATACAAATCAGCATCTTTTGAGTCTTGAACTTTTGCTCTAATCCATTTGTTCAGTAAAATATTTGCATTCTTTTGATATTTTGGATCAACAGATTCTGTAACAAAATACTGTCTTTCAGACTTGATATTATCTGCAAAAATTCTCACATTATTTTCTCGACTTTCACCATTTGGATTGTTTTCCAGCGGGAAGAATTCTCCTGCAATTACGCCCAACAACTGTTTATATTCTTTGACTGTTGTTTTGGCAGGTGTTGAATTGATAATATCTTTTGCTGCGAGAACAGATTCTTGAACCGTCGAATCTTCTGAAAAATCTGCATAGAATTTTACTGCAAAAGGACCCAATTCTTGCCAATATTTTTCCGGCAATATTGCATTATCATCTAAGTTGTCTAATGCTCCTTGAAGATTTCTAACATCACTGATAACACCAAGAACTCGTTTTGTCATTGTACTATTTGCAACACTATCTTCTACTGAAAGTTTAAAATCAAGCAATGCATCAGCAATTGCCGCAGAATCTTCAGTTTCTATTTTTACATAGGCAGGAATTGTATTATATTTCCTAAATGCATCATTTGAAATTCTATCATAAGATTTACCAATGTTTAAACTTTTCAATGCATAATAATTTGAAAGGAAAGTTTCATCAAATGATTTTTTCTTATTTTTATATGTTGCACCTGCAAGAACTCTACTCATTTTTGAATAATCGTATGCCGGTATTCTTTCAGATGTAACATAAGTATTATAATATTCAATATTGTATAGCAGTGAAAATACATTATCTTGAACATCTGAATCATTTGCCCTAAATTTTTTCAACAAGTCATAACCGGTAATAGGTTTTATACCCAAAGCACGGTCAGTTATTGTTGAATTGTATTTCTGTTTGAATTCTGCAATTGGCATATCTTGAAGTTTTCTGTAAATTTGAGCAAACTCCTTGTCAGTTGCCGGATTAAACGTATCATCAATCCAATTTTCAACAGCAGGCATATTGTCACGTTTGAAATTGATATTTTCCATATCTTGTTCGGTAAAATACATATTTTTTATCAAAATATCATGGACTTTTTGAGTAATTTCATCAATTTTGTCAGGAGAAACAGTACCGTTAAGCTGGTTTGTCATCTCAAGTTTAAAATTATTTGTCATTAAATTGATTGTATTTTTCAAACTTCCGTCAAATTTTGCCTTATCTATTTCGCCCAAGGATTTTATCATTGAAGGGATTTGTTTTTGTTTTAATTCCAACTTGTTCTCTTTTGCAAAAGTATTCAACAATGAGAAAATTTCTTGAGTCGAAATATCTCTGCCACCTTTTGCAATATCAGGACTTTTAGCAAAAGAATAATCAAAATTCTTACGAGCCTCACGCTTAATAGAATTTTTAATATCTGAAATTTTCTTGGTTGATAATTTACCTACATAAAATCTCTTTTTATCAGGTAAGTTAGGATAAGAAGCAAGTAGAGCATTTGTTTCTAACAACAATTTAACTTCATCATTATTAGACAAAGCATCATATTTTGCTTTTGTATCAATACCTTTATCAAATTTTCCACGACCTAAAATTCGTTTTTCTACATTTTCATAATTGTAATTTGCACTTTTCGGGACAATATTTATAAGATTTATTTTCTGTTTCAACTCATCACGAGTCATATTCGCAACATCTTTTTTCAAATCTTTAAAATAGCTATCATCATCTTGTATAGCATGGTGTTTAATACTTGATGCAAAATCTCTGATACCATCTGGTTCACCTTGTATAATAACATCATTAAACATGTTAAATTTATATTCTTCACCATCAGCACCTAACAATTTTTTATATTGTTTACTGTTTTTATCTTCAACTTTATTTTCGCCAACTGCATTTATCAATTCGTCAGCCAAAACACCGTTTCGGAAGTTGTCACCGGTAATATAACCACCGTCACCACCTGCATCTTGAGAATAATCAGTTCTCAACAATCCGTTTTCATCACGCCATGAATTTTCGTGTTCAATTGCACCCCACGTATTGTCGTGGAAGATTGCATATTTTGTTTCAATACCATCTTTTGTTTTTACAGGAACTTGTTTAATATCAGCAATATATTGAGCGTGTCCTGCATATTCACTTGATAAAACAGAAGTTGAAGAAACTCCTGAATACGGAGAATTTAAAATTTTGAAAACTGCAACATTGCCATCTCTTTCTATGTAATACGGCTTATCTGTCATACTTTCCAATATTCTAACTTCTTGATATGAACCCAAGCCCCCATGACCATCGTTAGGAAGCCAATGGCGACCAATTACAACACCAAGCTGACGGAATTGTTCTTTCAACGGTTTTTCAATAACTTTATACTGAGCGTTCAAATCCCTTGAAGTTGTTGAATACCATTGGTTAATATTCTTGCTTATGTCTTTCAAAATTTCTCTTTCATGTTTTGAAAAATTTGTCAATTCTTTAGGTAATTCCCTCATTCTTGCCCTTGTACCATCAGGAAGATGAGAAGCAGCTGTTATTGTAGCAAATTTATCTTGAAGAGCGCTCAAATCTTTTTCTGATATAATTTTGTGTTCTTGCTCAAGTTTTTTCATAATAACTTCTTTAGGAACAACAGTATTCAAAATTGTTCCATCTTCGTCTTGAACTTCCAATGCTTGTTGGAAAGCCTTTGTCAAAAATGATAACTGGTTAAATTTTTCTCCAATTTCAACAAATTTATTAAGAGTATCCGCTATTGGTGCATCTTTTGGCAATCCGTTTACTTCATTAAAATCTCTAATTACTGATTTAGATTCAGGAGAATTATCACGCAAAACCGCTCCGACATTTTCCATAATGCTTTTGAAATCCAACATTTGGTTTCTACCGCCGGCTTTGTTGTACGAATAAACGTAATCTTCCTCAGACGGATTATTTTCCATAATATCAATTAACCTGTCTAATTCTTTTACAACCTGTCTTTTGTCAGGTGTCATTTTCATATTGAATGCCATTTGTTCAAGTGTATTTTTATCCTTGTCATCAACAATATTAGTTTTTATGGCTTTTAAATTTTTCAACAATGTTGTCTTACGGTCATTTAGCATTACAGATTTGTATAACTCATCAAAAGTTACAGTCATTTCATGTTGCAAGTTTTCTCTATTAAATTCCAAAGTTGCAATTAAATCTTCCGGTGTATTAACTTGGAAACGTTCGTATAATGTCGCCTTTACTGTAGAGTTCAAGGTGTCTTTGTTCAATTTTTTAATAATTTCATCTATATTATTAAAAATCATTGTTTCTCTGTCAGGAAGCCCCATTTCCCTCATCGTGTCGCAAGTTTTATACATATTTTCTAAACCGAATTGAGTTTGTATTCTGAATGCGGCTGCTGCACGATACAACTGTTTTGCATCTGAAATTTTACTTGAAACAGGTGACTGTGTTGCTTTTGTAGCTTTTGAAATATTAGCCAACAAATCAGTGATAGAATCAGCCTTTTTATCAAGTAAATCTTTATTCACATAATCCAAATGCGAAGCAATATATCTTTTAATTTTTTCAGTCTTAAATTTTTCCGGTTCATTCGGAATATACATAAAATTTTTCAATTCTAACTTATCAGTTTTTGAAATGGCTTTTGATGTACTAACCGACAACGCACGTAAATCGCTCAATACTTGACGACGATTTTCTTTTGATGAAACAGGTGCAATTTCTCCCAAAATAGAATTCAATGAATTTGAATACTTTTGAATTTCGTCAATATTTTTGTCAAATTCATTTTTAACCTTGTTAGAATCCAATTGCATGCCTAACTTATCTTTTTTGCATTCTTTGATGAATTTTTTCGCTTTCAATAACGCTCTGTAATAGTCTTGTTCAGATTCAAGAGATTCATCAATATCTGCAATAATGTGACCATCTGTAAATGTATCAAAGAATTTTTTGTCAAATGCAACATAATTTTGAGTTGCTTCATTTGCTCTACCTGTCGCATCGGCGGCATTCATCCAGTTCAAAGCAGAAGCATCAAGAATTCTAAAACCTTGTTTCATTGCATAATCAAAATCAATATAAGGTTTTGCTACAGGAATTTTTTTATTACTGCCTAATTTTGAAATATCATATATCATCATGTAATCTTTATTGTCCAATTCTGACAATATAATATCTACATAATTTGCCTTATCTTCATAAGCCATTTTCTTACGGCAAATAGAAATAGCAGCACAAGAACCGACAGACATTTGATTTACTGATTTGATATTCGGAATTTTTGACTCAGGAGTGTTGATAACCATATCATTTACCATTTCAGCAAGAACTTGAGTCTTTTTATCTGCCAATTGCGGATTTATCTTATATTTTGGACTCATAAGATAATTTAACTTTTTCATAACATACAGTTTTTGAGCCGTCGAAATTTCAGATGAAGAAATCAAATAATCAAAATTTCGGTCAAAATTTCTCACATTATCATATTTTATATTTTTCAAAACATCTCTATCAACTTTTGACAAAATTGATTCTCTCAAATCTAAAATTTCACGTTCTGAAACAGTCAACGGGTGTTGAGTATTTTTCGCCTTATCCATTTGAGCATACAACTTTTTACGGACATTTTTAGGGGATTTTTCTATAGATTTTTCAGCAGCCTGATAAAGTTCTGCTCGCCAATCGTGATTAGGAGTTTTGCCCAAATCAATATTTGTGCCATATTTCAAATGTCTTGACACATCAAGCAAAAACTTGACATTATCTTCGCCACCCTCTTTTGAAAGATTTTCAATAGATGTCGAAATATTGCGTTGATTTATCACGTTCAAATCGTACGGATTATTTTTCTTTAATTGCTCTACATTTTTTCTATCTTGTCTTTTACCTTCAAAATTGATAAATCTAGATGTAATTGATTGTATTCTCATAGGACCCCTTTATATATTTTTTGCGCATGAAAACTCGTCAATATAAAAATTTAACAGTATAGTTACAAAATTTTACATTTTACTACGAACAACCGATAAACAATAATATTTTTATGAGATAAAATAAATGTATGGAAAAGAGTTTTTACACAATATTCAAAATATTTTTCAAAATCGGCACATTGTTGCTTGGTGGCGGATACGTAATCTTACCGTTATTGACAAGCGAACTCGTTGATAAAAGGAAATGGCTAACATCAGATGAATTGTGCGAATACTATGCGCTTGGTGCATCACTCCCTGGGATTATTGCAGCAAATACAGCAATTTTCACAGGTAGAAAACTGTGCGGAACCAAAGGTGCAGTTGCCGCAACTTTAGGAATGATAACTCCTGCATTCGTAGCAATAATATTGCTAGCATTTTTATTTAACGAACTTGTTTCAAGACCTACAATTCAGCACATATTCTGGGGGGTAGGAATTGGTGTAATTACACTACTTTTCCTTGCCGTAAAAGAAATGTGGAAAAAATCCGTTACAGATAAATTCACTCTCGGAGTGTATTTAATCTGCCTACTTGCAGCATTGTCAGGAAAAATTCCATTACCGTTAATCATTATAACTTCTGTTCTTGTTGGAATTCTGAACGAAAAGTTCTTCGGTAATAAAGCCAAAGGAGATTGCAAATGATATATATACAACTATTTTGGCAATTCTTTCAAATCGGAATTTTTTCATTCGGCGGAGGATACGCAACATTACCGTTTTTATACGAAATTGCAGACAAATTCCACTGGTATTCTGCTGCAGATTTAACCAATATGCTCGCAATTTCTTCAATCACCCCAGGACCTGTCGGAGTGAATGTAGCAACCTTTGCAGGATTTAACAGTGCCGGAATTTTCGGTTCATTACTTGCAACTACAGCAGTAATCCTACCGTCATTCATTATTGTAACAATAGTTTCAAAAATGTTAGAAAAATTCAAAACAAACAGATACGTCAAAGGCGCAATAAAAAGTATCAAACCCGCTGGTTGTGCTTTGCTATCAGCCGTAGGAATACGTTTGATATTCACATCAAACTTGCATTTATTTGGAACAATACTGCTTGTTGCACTAATTATTATGAGTTTTGTCAGAAAAAACGACCCACTCGTATATTTAGGAATTTCCGCAATCGCAGGACTTGTTATCGGATATTTGAATTGGATTGGTGTTTAGGAGTTGTGTCAGTTTGTATGCGTAGGGGCAACAGATTCTGAATAGGCTAAAAATCACTTTTCGCATGCTCAAAGGATTTTTTAAGCCTTTCAGA
>CAVHEM010000022.1:0-7448 GCA_963635055.1 Bacteroidaceae bacterium
ATTTACCCTGGATGCGATTCGAACGCATGACCTACCGCTTAGAAGGCGGTTGCTCTATCCAGCTGAGCTACCAAGGCTTAACAAAATTATAATATCATAAAAAATTTTGTATTCAAGGGGGTAAAAAAGGAGTCCAAATATTTTGAACTCCTTTTAATAAAGATTAACATTAAACCAATACTACTTGATTGCTTTTTTTGCTCTGTACAAAGATGTTTCTTTGCCCAAAATGTCCAAAATGCCAACCATATCAGCACCACGAGTTCTACCTGTAATCGCTGCTCTGATTGCCCACATTGTAACTTTCGGTTTTACACCTTTTTCTTTCCAAACACCTCTGAATACTTCCAATTCGTGGTGTAATGTTTCTTCGTCCCATTTCCAATCTGCGGCTTTTTCTACAAAGTCTTTCAATACTTCTTGAGAAGTTTCTGTATCCAAAGTACCAGTTTGAGTTTCAGGGTCTATTTCAACATCTTTTCCAAAGAAATACGGAACTGCATCTGTAATATCAGACAACAATGTCAACGGTTCTCTTGTGATTTCAACCATTTTTGTATATTGTTCGTCTGTCAGTTCGTTCAAATTGTATTGTGTTAAATAAGGTTTTAGCATTTCTTTCAAATTTTCAATAGGAAGCATTTTGATATAATGGCTGTTCATCCATTTCAACTTGTCGTATTCAAAAATTGAGTTAGAAGATGAAATTTCGTGAATTCTGAAATCGTTTGCAATTTCATCAACATTCTTGATTTCTTCACCATCAGAAGGTGACCAACCTAACAATGCTACAAAGTTAATCAATGCTTCTGTCAAATAACCTTGTTTAACAAAGTCTGAAACTGCAGTTGCACCGTGACGTTTTGACAATTTACTTCTATCAGGTGCCAAAATCATACCCAAGTGACCGAATTTAGGAGGTTCAAAGCCCAAAGCTTCAAATATCAAGATTTGTTTATATGTATTTGAAATGTGGTCTTCCCCTCTGATTACGTGAGAAATTTTCATCAACGCATCATCAATTACAACCGCAAAGTTGTAAGTCGGTGCACCGTTTGATTTTTGGATTACAAAGTCACCCAAAAGGTTTGTATCCATGTGTAATTCACCTTTTACAATATCATCAAATTTTAAAATTGATGTATCGTGGAACGCTTTTTGTGCCTTTGCAATATTAAATCTGATTGCAGGTTTTCTGCCTTCTGCTCTAAGTTTTGCTTTTTCTTCTTCTGTCAAATGTTCACATTTTTTAGAGTAAACATAAGGTTTTTTAGCAGCAGTTGCAGCTTCTTTTTCTTGTTCCAATTCTTCAGGAGTACAGAAGCATTCGTACGCAAATCCTGAATCAAGAAGTTTTTGAACATATTTTGGATAAATATCAAATCTTTCTGATTGTGTGTAAGGACCGTAAGGACCACCAACATCAGGACCTTCGTCCCAGTTCAAACCTAGTGCTTTCAAACTGTCAAAAATATTGTCAATATATTCTTGAGAGGTTCTATCAGCATCGGTATCCTCAATTCTCAAAACAAATTTACCGTTATTTTTCTTTGCAAATAAGTAGTTAAATAACGCTGTTCTTGCTGTACCAATGTGTAAATTACCGCTTGGTGACGGTGCTATTCTTACTCTGACTTCTGACATATTAATATCCTTCTTTCTTTATTTTTTTTTAGCAAAATAAGAGTACCACAAGAAGAGTACGTTTTCAAGGCTTGAACCATATTTTTCGGTTTTGCGATTTTGGATATTTTTAAAATATTTTATAAGGATTTAAAATATTATTCGGGTCAAAAATCTTTTTAATTTGTCGCATGTAAGAAATTGCACCACTATCAACAACTTTTGATAAATAAGGTTTCTTTGTCAATCCTATACCGTGCTCACCGGAGATTATTCCGCCAAGTTTTGATGTTAAATCGTAAATTTCAGCTTTCGCCTTTTTATAATTTTCATATTCTTTTTTATTGTTAAAATCTATCGGTATTTGTGGGTGTAAACTTCCATCTCCGACGTGACCGATTAAACATATCAACAAGTTATATTTTGCGCAAATTTTTTGAATTCCTTTTGCTAAAATTGCAAGATTTTCACGAGGAACAACAACATCATCGGTTGTTACATTTGGTCTTAATCTTGTGCAGGCAGCCATAGAAGAACGTCTTGCTGTCCAGATGTCGTCAGCTTCTTCTTTCGTTGATGAACATTTTATATAAGCTGCATTATTTTGTGATAAAACAGAATTAATTAAGCTTATTTGGTCATTAATAACTTTTTCAAATCCGTCAACTTCAATAATCAATGCCGCTTCCTTATCGGTCAACAATCCTAGAGGTTTAAATTCTTCGATAGTCTTTAATGAATTTTTGTCCATAAAGTCAATTGTTGTTGGACAAATTTGTTTTTTTATAATTTGGTTAACTGCAGAAATTGCACTGTCAACGCTATCAAAATAAGCCATCAAAACTCTTTCTGCTTCTGGTTTTGTTATAAGTTTTACTGTGATTTCAACCACTATGCCGAGAGTTCCTTCTGACCCTACAAAAATACTTCCTAAATTATATCCTGTTGCATTTTTGATTGTGTTAGCACCAGTGTGGATAAGTTCCCCATTTGCCATAACAACTGCCAATTCAACAATATAATCTTTTGTTGTTCCGTATTTAAAACTTCTGGCCCCTGCTGAATTTTGTGCAACACTTCCGCCCATTGTGGAAATTTTCAAATTTGACGGATCCGGCGGATAGTAGAGTCCAAATTTTTCAACTTCTTTTTGCAAATCTCCGACAATAACACCGGATTGAACTCTTGCAGTCATATTTACCGGATTGATATCTAAAATCTTATTCATTTTGGAGAAATTTAAAATGATTCCGCCATGAGTAGGAATACAGGCTCCGACAGTGTTTGTTCCCGCTCCACGACAAATTATCGGAGTTTTGTGCTTATTTGCAATTTTTACAATATCTTGAACTTGTTCAATAGTTTCCACAAAAACTACTGCTTCCGGTAGTTTTTCTATTGTTTGCACATCGGAAGCATCAAAAGAATATACGTATCTTTCTTCAACGGAAGACAGTACGTTTTTCTTGGGTATTTTTTTGTATAAATCAGTTATTATATCTTTAGTCAACATAAGAAGCCAGTTTTTCTATATTAACACTAAGTTTCGATAATTGTTTGTCAATTTTATCAATTTTTCGAGTAACTTTTGTGTCATCTATATCTTCTACCGCTGAAAGTATTTTTTCAATAGACATTTCAAGTCGGTCAATTCTTTCTTGTTGTTCTTCAAATTTATCTTCAATCGAAAGGAGTTTTGTAATTTGACGTTCAAAGAAAGCAAGACGTTCTTGTTGCTCATCAAATTTTTCTTCAAGTGAACTAAGTATTCCGGTTTGTTCAGGTAAAGATTTTTTCAAAGCTTCAATTGCTGATTTTACTTCGATTATTTCTTCTGAATTTGTTGATATTTTATTCATACTGTCGCTTGCGGAATCTATCCATTCCCCAACATAAATAAGCGCTTGGCGCATAACGGCATCTGATGCATTTGAATGTTCAAGCATTTTAGTAACCTTATCTACTCTTGTTGTTAATTGTTCGGTTATAGTTTTGCCAAATGCTTCAAAATTACTGTTCAAAGTATTGTAAGTAACATCAGAAGTTTCAAGCAAATGATTTGATAATTTTGTTAAACTTTCAATATCAGAATTTATTTGGTCAAATTTCAATTGTAAGCCTAATAACTCATCTTTCGGAATTGAACTTTGTAATTCAGTTACCGTAGAGCCGATTTGGCTGATATTCTCAAGAATTGACGATAATCTTACTGATTGGTTTTCTTGTTCATGAACTTGCAAATCTTTTAATGCGAGTCTTAATTTTGCCAAATCAGATTCAATATCTTGCATTGAATACGTGTAGTCAGTTTCATCTGTTGTACTATTTGTAATTTGTTTTAATTGATTAGTAACAAGTGCAAGATTTTGGTTAATCTCGTCAGTTTTTTCTTCTACAAATCCTTTGATATCTTCGGATTCTTCGGTGAAGGAAACTTGTTCAAAAACCGTAACTACGGCAGCCATAATTGATTCTTTCATATCTCTTATGGTTTTTTGAATTTGTTTTGTATTTTGAACAGTGTTCAAATTATTAACTTCGACAGTTAATTCTTTCAAACATTTTCTTACCGCATCAGTTTTTTGGTTGCTTTCAAGACTATCAATATAGTCCATTTGAGCCATAATCAAGTCTTTTACGTCACGAAATTCTTTTTGGTTGTATTCGTTGCCGTCTTTTGTCAAAGAATCGATTTTATGGTTAATAATTTCCAAAATCTCTGTAATTTCGGAATCAGTACCTGAGCCAGCGATACGTTTTACTTTTGCAAGGTTTTCTTCAACATTTTCAAGTGTTACTTTGATATCCTCAATATCGTTGTAAGCATCTGTTGATGCTACAATATCAACTTTTGCATCAATCAAGTCGATTTTTTTGTTCAACTCATCTACTGCATTAGTTACTTCGTAATCATTTTCTTCATTGTTAGACATTGCAAGGACATCAATTTTGTTTTCTATCAGTCCGAGTTTATCTTTAACTTCATCTGATAGTGCAACTCCTGATAGTTTTGCAAAGGTGTCCAGTTTTTGTCCTAAATTTTCTAGTTTTGCTTTGATGTCACTGTCAATAATTACATTGCCTTCTGAATCTGTGGAAGATGATTGATTTGTAAATTTGTCAAATTTTTCTTCCAAATTCATCAATGTGTACATCATATCGTCAACAAATTCAGGAGCCTCTGAACCGTCTGATGTTGCTAAGAAATTGATTTTATCCTCAATAGCGCTAAGTCTTTCTGATAAATCGTCTAAGTTTATATCTTCATCAGAACTTGCCAAAACGTCTAATTTTTGGTTAATCAAAGATAATAAATTTGAGGTTTCTGCATTTTGTTCAAAATTAGTAGTTTCAAGAATTTCTCTCAATTCTTCAAACAATTCATAATCATCTGATTGAGCCAAAATATCGACTTTATCATTCAGCAATTTTAGCATTGAACCAATTTGCGGGTCGACAGAAGTAGATAAATTACCCTCTTTAAGATTGTTTACAAGTGTTTTTACATCTTGAACCCAGTCGCAGCTGTCTGTCAATGCTAAGATATCTAATTTGCCCAAAATTAATTCTAAAGTTGTACCAATTTTTCCATTATTGATATAATTTTTGATTTCTTCGAGCCATTCTCCACTGGTAATTCTTTTTTGAATTTTGTCTAATTTTTGTAGTAATGCATTGTACGCTTCCTTATCAAGTGCGGATTGAGCGGTAGTGCCTGAAATAACTTCTTTGCATTCAGTTGGAGAAAGCACGCTTTCTACGTTTTGTGAAATATTTTTAACATCAGTTTTGAAACAGTCGAGCGCTTGAATGAAGTTAAAATTATCTTTGCCGACAATGACATCTTTGTTTTTGCTATCTTGTTTTGTCGGTTCTTGAGGTTTTGAATTTTCATCAACGATAGTAATATCATCATTTGCATCTACGTGCTGAACAACTAGGTTATCCATTTTTTCTTGCATAACCTTCAAGATTTCTTTAATTTGAGCACTTTCTCCTGATAATACCTTAACATCATCTGCAAATTTGTTATAATCGCTTCTGACTTCTGCCAAAATTTGTCTTGTTTTGAAACTTTCGTCTTCTCGTTGGTATTTCAATTCGTCAAAAGATACTGATTTTTGATTGTCATCTTCTTCAACAATTTCAATATCCTCATTACTATCATTATCATTGTCAATTTCATCATTAGGAGTTTCATTTTCTTCTAGAGATTTTCTGATAGTGAAGGCTTTATCTAAAATATTTAATTTTAATTTATCAATAGCCTCAAGAATTTTGTCATTATTTAATGACACTGTAATTAATGATTTCAACTCTTCATGCTGAGTATCCATTTTGGCTTTGATATCGTCAGCAACTTCTGTTAGCATTTCTTTTTGAGAGTTTTTGAAATTTTGCAACGATTCAATAAACGCTTTCATCTCTTCCATCTGAGAGGCTTCAGGCGGTGTGATTTTGCTAATTTCGTTTTCAACAGAGGTTTGTAAGTCAATCATCTGGCGTATAACAGAATCAACATCAGACATTACTATATCTTTGATGTTCGCTTCTATTTCATCAAGTTGAGAGCAAATTTGATTGTATGTAAAATCCAAACGGCTCAAGGTTGCTTGAGATACCGCATTTTCATTATTTGTGAAATCTTGATTTACTGCGGTATGCAATTCTTCAACATCAGTTGCTAAAGATGTTGCAAGATTTGCATTGTTGCTTATATTTACAAGCATTTCTTTTATTGGCTCAAATTCTTCCATTATCTTGTCAGTATTTGAGTTTATTGCATTTACAACATCTGTATTTATAAGTTCAAGTTCTTGTTTGTAATCTGTCAATTTGCTGTCAGCAACTGTCAGATTTTCGTATAATTCAGGACTTTTAGCATTTTCATGTCGCAAATCTTGAATAAAATCAAGCAACATGCTTGTTTTTTCTTCAATCAACGCAGCATTATAAGTGAAGCCTTGTTGCATACGGGTTTCAAGGCTATTCGACAACTCTCCAAGACCTTGGCATAAGTCGTCCATTTTGCCGGTTACAAAATCAGCAACCGATTTTTCTCTTGAATCTTCTTCATATTTCAATGTTCTAAATGTTTCGCTCAATGTCAAAATCATGTTTTTGATTTCTGAAATCTCTTGCATTGAGGATTTTAAATCTTGATTAGAATAAGGTTGGTCAAGAGTTTTGGTAAATTCTAAATATTCATCAAGTCTTGAAATAATATCTGTAATGGCATTTTCATTTTGTCCGTGATATAAACCTAAATCTTCTTCAATTTTTATAAGTTTATTTTTGACATTTTCAGCAACTGCAAAATCGGACAAATCCATAATACGTTTGATTTCGCCCAAATAATTTTCAAGAATATCAATCGTTTCTTGGCTATTGCTTTCAAATTCATCAAATTCAGACTGCTTAGATTCTAATATTTCTTTGATTTGATTAACTGTATTTTTAATTTCGTTAGTATCAATTTTATTTACGGAAGTCAAATATTCAGAAATATTTGTCAAGGTATCTTCAACGACGGTTGAACGTTTTTCAAAGATTTCTCTAATTGCAGCAGTGTCAATATTATCAAGTTTGTCTAAGATTGCAACTTGATATTCTTTGATTGCAATATAATCTGAATTAATTTTATCTGTATTTGAAACAATAACTTCGAGCAGTTGTTTTACTTCATCAGAAAATCCTTCAAAATCTTCGCCTTTGACAATATTTTCAATAGATTCTTGGATTTCTGCCAAATGTTCAACGACAGAGCCGTTTTGTTTTTCAGAAGTTGAAATAAATTCGGTTTTTAAGTCGTCTAATTTTTGGAA
>CAVHEM010000023.1:0-24319 GCA_963635055.1 Bacteroidaceae bacterium
CATATAGGAGTAATGGGCGAGACTTGGCGTAGATATTTATATGATAATTTAATAAAAAGGTATTCAATACAAAATATTATAAATATTCTTGAAGAGAATCAACAAATTGGGATCGTATTCCCAAAGCCATACGCTCCTCTAGCTGAAGGTTGTATAAAAAATCATGTTATTCAGGAAGGTGAATTTGGAGAAATTGATTTAATTAGACAATTATCTCAGGATATGGGATTAAGTAGGACATTCTGTTATAATAATCTTCTCTTCTCAGAGGGGACTATGTTTTGGTATCGTCCTAAAGCATTAAAGCCGTTATTTGATCTAAATCTAAATTTTAATGATTTCCCAAAGGAACCAATAGGGGTTGGTGGAACAATTGCTCATGCAATAGAGCGATTACCTGCATTCGTCTGTCAAGAACAAGGGTATAGTGTTTTAATATACAATGCTGAGTAAAGTTTTACAGATAAATATTTATAGAAAAAGGAGAAGATTGCAATGCCATTTGAATTTGAAAGACAAAAAATAAAAGATGTTATTTTAGTTAAGCCAAAAGTTTTTGGGGATAATCGTGGTTTTTTTATGGAAAGTTATAAAAAATCTGAATTTTTTGCAAACGGAATCGATGTAGATTTTAACCAAGACAATCATTCTAAATCAACGGCACATGTTTTAAGAGGTTTGCACTATCAAGCCCAACCTTATGGGCAAGCAAAACTTGTTCGTTGTGGGCGTGGAAGAATTTATGATGTGGCTGTTGACATTAGACCAAACTCCGAAACTTTTGGTCAATATGTAAAAGTAGAATTGTCAGAAGAAAATAAGCACATGTTATTTATTCCGGATGGTTTTGCACATGGATTTGTTGTTTTATCTGAAGAAGCCGAACTTTTATACAAAGCAAGTGGAGAATACGCTCCACAAGCTGATAGAGGTGTTTTATGGTGTGACCCAAAAATAAACATTGATTGGGAAATTGATTTTGAGCCAATTCTATCAGAAAAAGACAAGGTTCAACCAACATTAGACAATATTAATAAAAAGGAGTTAGTATAATGACAACAATATTAGTTACAGGTGGTGCCGGATTTATTGGAAGCTGTTTTATAAGGCACGAGTTAAAAAAACATCAGGATTATAAAATTATAAATTTAGATGCTTTAACATATTGTGGTAATCTTGAAAATTTAGATGATGTGAAAAATAATCCAAATTATACTTTTGTACATGGAAATATTTGTGACAGAAATCTTGTAAGAGAGCTTATCGCAGAAAGTGATTGTGTAGTAAATTTCGCTGCAGAATCTCACGTTGATAATTCGATTAAGCATCCTGAAATCTTTGCAGAAACAAATGTTCAAGGTACCTTAAATTTACTTCAAGCAAGTAAAGAATTAGGCGTAGAAAGATATTTGCAAGTTTCAACTGATGAAGTTTATGGAACTTTAGGTAAAACCGGTTATTTTTATGAAACAACTCCTTTAGCGCCAAATAGTCCGTATTCCGCTAGTAAAGCAAGTTCGGATATGTTTGTTAGAGCATATAACGAAACCTACGGTTTACCAACATTGAATACTCGTTGTTCAAATAACTATGGTCCATATCAATATCCGGAAAAGTTAATTCCGTTCTTTATTTCTAAACTCTTAAAAGGTGAAAAAGTTCCGGTATATGGTGATGGATTAAATGTTCGTGACTGGTTATATGTTTATGACCATTGTGAAGCAATTGATGTTGTTCTTCATAAAGGTAAGATCGGCGAAGTTTATAATATTGGCGGACACAACGAAAAAACAAATATTGAAATTACTCACCTAATACTTGATGCTATGGGCAAAGATGAAAATTCTATTCAATATGTAAAAGATAGGTTAGGGCATGATAGACGTTATGCTATTTCTAATGACAAAATTACCTCTGAACTTGGTTGGAAGCCATCAATAACATTTGAAGAAGGTATTAAGTTAACTATTGATTGGTACTTAAATAACCAAGACTGGATAAAATCAATTGAAGCAAAGAAAGTTGGTGTTTAATGACAAAGGTTCTTGTTACAGGTGCAAATGGAATGTTAGGGCAAGATTTGTGTCCAATCTTAGAGAAAAATGGGTATGAAGTTGTTAAAACAGATATCCAAAATCTTGATATTACGAATTCAAACATGGTAGAAAATGTATTTAATGATGAAAAACCTGATATTGTAATTCATTGTGCTGCTTATACAAATGTAGATAAGGCAGAAGAAGATTTAGAAACGGCAAGGGCAATTAATGCGAAGGGTACTGAAAATATTGCCAAAGCTTGCAAAAAAAACAATGCAGTAATGGTTTATATTTCTACGGATTATGTATTTGACGGTCAGGGCAAAAATCCGTATAAACCAACAGATAAAACCGCACCATTAAATAACTATGGTTTGACAAAATTTGAAGGTGAAGAAGCAGTAAGAAAAAATTTGGAAAAATATTATATTTGCAGAACAAGTTGGTTATATGGTCATCATGGCAAAAATTTTGTAGAAACGATGATTGCTTTGGCAAACAGACCGGAAATAAAAGTCGTTGATGACCAGATTGGTTGCCCTACTTGGACTGTAGAGCTTGCAAATGCAATTGTACAAATTATAAAAAGTCAAAATTATGGAATATATCACACATGTGGTACCGGAGCGGTAACTTGGTATGGATTTGCAAAAGAAATTTTTAACTTAGCAGGATTGAAAGTTAATTTAAAACCTTGTTCAACAAGTGAATTTCCAAGGCTGGCAAAGCGTCCAGCATATTCTGTAATGGATAATAGTGGTATTTGCAGAGATTGGCGAATTGCTTTACAAGATTATTTGGCTTTACGTTTAAAAGATAGTGAGGTGTTATGATGAAGGGAATTGTTTTAGCAGGTGGAAGTGGTACAAGATTATATCCAAGTACAATTGGAGTATCTAAACAATTGTTGCCTGTATATGATAAACCAATGATTTATCATCCAATATCAGTTTTAATGTTGGCTAAAATTCAGGATATTCTTATTATTTCAACACCACAAGATTTGCCAAATTTTAAAAAATTACTAGGTAGTGGAGAGCAATTTGGAGTACATTTTTCATATAAAGAGCAACCAACTCCTGATGGATTAGCACAAGCATTTATATTAGGCGAAGAGTTTATTGGTGAAGATTCTGTTGCAATGATTTTAGGTGATAATATATTTTATGGCGCAGGTTTTTCAAAATTATTACAAGAAGCTACCAATAGAACTAAAGAAGGACAAGCAACAATATTTGGATATTTTGTTAAGGACCCTGAAAGATTTGGAGTTGTTGAATTTGATAAAAATAATAAAGCAATATCTATAGAAGAAAAACCTAAATGCCCTAAATCAAATTATGCAGTAACAGGACTATATTTCTATCCAAATAATGTTGTAAAATATGCAAAAGAACTTAAACCTTCAGACCGTGGGGAATTGGAAATCACTGATATAAATAAGATTTATTTACAACAAGAGAATTTATATACAGAACTTTTAGGTAGAGGTTTCGCTTGGCTTGATACGGGCACGCACAATTCTTTATTGAAAGCTTCGCAATATATACAAACTATAGAAGAAAATCAAGGCATAAAAATTGCTTGTTTAGAAGAAGTTGCGTATAGAATGGGCTTTTTAACTAAAGATATAATAAAACAAAATTGTTTAAATAAAAAAAATGAATATTATGATTACATTAGGAATTTAAAAGAATAAATTTGTACTAAAAGGCTCCATTTTTGTTCTTAAATTTTCAAATATGAGCAATAGGAAATAAAAACGACTTGATATATTCAAGTCGTTTTTTATTGTTATATTTAATCCATTTTGTTTATGTATCAATATTAGTTGCGTAAACCGCATTGGTTTCAATGAAATCTCTACGTGGTTCAACTTTATCACCCATCAAGATGTCAAACAACTGGTCGCAAAGCATTGCATCTTCAATATTTACCTTTAACAATGTTCTTGTTGCAGGATCCATTGTTGTTTCCCAAAGTTGTTGCGGCATCATTTCACCCAAACCTTTGAATCGTTGGATTTGCAAGCCTTTTTGACCTCTATCATCAATCAATTTTTGCAATTTTTCAAATGAATTGATTTCGTGTTTTTCTGTATCTGTTTCAAGCAGCAATCCGTTTGTTTCTTCAATCAAAAAGTCACGAATTAACGGATAAGATGCTCTTAATTTTTTAAATTCAGTACTCTTGATAATACTTGGATTAAGTATTACGTGTTCTTCATCATTTAGATGTAAAATGAATGAATATTTTGCGTTTTCAGGATTATATTTAACTTCAACTTTATAATTTTCAGCCTCTTGAATATTGTAGTTTTGAGCGTGGTCTGTCAAATAGTGATTCAAGTAATCGCAAATTTCGTTCATCTTAGATTGGCTGTCAAAGTCTTCCAATTTAATCTCAGAACGTACCAAACCTCTTAAAAATACTGCCGGATACAAGTTCAAAATCGGGTTATTATAAGAGCGGTAAAATTCTGACATATTTTTGATTAATTCAAGTAATTCTTCACCGGTTTTAACATTTTTCTTACTCATATCAGATAGGCTTAAATTCTTGATACCACGTTCTTTAAGCATTTTGTCTAAAACGTGTTCGTTGAATAAGTATTCTGATGTTTTACCTTGAGTAACCTTGAATAATGGCGGTTGAGCGATATAAACATAACCTTGTTCAATCAACGGTCTTGCGTATCTGAAGAAGAATGTTAACATCAATGTTCTGATGTGAGCGCCATCGACATCGGCATCGGTCATGATGATGATTTTGTGATATCTCAATTTGTCAATTTCAACTTCTTCTTCGTTTCTGCTGATTTTTATACCGAATGCTTGAACCATTGATTGAATTTCGTTGTTTCCGTAAATTCTGTCAAGTCTTGCTTTTTCAACGTTCAAAATTTTACCTCTTAATGGCAAAATTGCTTGGAACATTCTGTTTCTGCCTTGTTTTGCAGAGCCACCGGCTGAATCACCTTCGACTAGGAAGATTTCGCATTTTTCAGGTTCTCTGTTTGAGCAGTCTGCAAGTTTACCCGGAAGAGTTGAGTTTTCCAAAACTGTTTTACGTCTTGTCAATTCTCTTGCTTTTCTTGCGGCTTCTCTTGCTCGTTGGGCTTGCAAAGTCTTTTCAATAATCATTTTTGCAATTTTAGGGTTAAATTCAAGCCATTCTTGCAATTTATCTCTAACTGCATCTTGAACTGCACCCATAGCCTCTTGAGAACCTAATTTTTCTTTTGTTTGACCTTCAAATTCAGGGTTTGGAATTTTAACCGAAACGATTGCGGTTAAACCTTCACGAACATCTTCACCTGACAAGTTTTGTTCAGAATCTTTCAAAATGTTGTTTTTTCTTGCGTAATCGTTTAAGACACGAGTGATTGAGTTTCTGAAACCTGTTAAGTGAGTCCCGCCTGAATGAGTGTTAATGTTGTTTGCAAATGACAAAACGCTTTCTGTATATGATTCTGTGTATTGCATAGCAACTTCAACTTGCAAATCTCCGACTACTTTGTCGATATAAATAGGTTTTTCGTGTAGAACTGTTTTGTTTTTGTTCAAAAATTCTACATAACTTCCGATACCGCCTTCGTAGTGGAATACTTCAACATCTTCTGAATCATGACGAGAGAATATAATTTTTAAACCTTTGTTCAAGAATGCCATTTCTCTCAATCTGTTGGCGATAACGTCACAATCAATTTCAGTTGTTTCTGTGAAAATTTCAGGGTCAGGCCACCAAGTTGTTTTAGTACCGGTTTTGTCGGTTGCTTCTCCTCTTTCAACAGGTGCTAAAGGTTCGCCTCTCATGTATTCTTGGCGCCAAACGTAACCTTGACGTGAAACTTCTACGATATATTTTTCTGATAATGCGTTTACAACTGAAGCACCAACACCGTGCAATCCGCCTGATACTTTGTATCCGCCATCGCCGAATTTACCGCCTGCGTGAAGTACTGTGTGTACGATTTCTAGGGCTGATTTTCCGCTGTCGGGTTTGATGTCAACAGGAATACCACGACCGTTATCTTCTACTGTAACGCTATTGTCTTTGTGGATTGTAACGTGTATGTCAGTACAAAAACCTGCTAAAGATTCGTCAATGGAGTTATCGACGATTTCGTAAATACAATGGTGCAAACCTCTTTGAGATGTTGAACCGATGTACATGCCCGGTCTTATTCTTACGGCTTCAAGACCTTCCAAAACTCTGATGTTGTCTGCACTATAGTTAGCTGATGTATGAGTTTCGATTTCTTCATATTGCTGTTCTTGTTGCTTGTTCTCTACTTCGTTAAGCGCTTCAAGACCTTTATCATTTATAACTTCTTGTGATTTTTCTGACATACTCTTCTCCCTAATCTATCCAAATTTAGTATTATTATAGCATGAAAGAACCCTGTTGCAAAATATTTTTACTCAAATCTTTACACCATGTATCAATTTTGATTTATATTAATTAAATTAATCTCATTGTCTAAGTTTATTTTTATGTCATAATTAATTATGTAGTGTACAGTATGAAATGAGGTTAAAATTTATGGCAGTGGATAGTCTTCGCCAAACTTCTCAACTTAAAAAAGAGATTTTGGTCAGATTAATAAAAGCTTATTTAGGTGACAATTTTGAGGAAGAAACAAGATTAATTCCTTACGATATGCGTCCAAAAGGTAGTGAAGTCCCTTACAGATGTTGTATTCATAAAGAACGTGCAATTCTTAGAGATAGAGCGATTGCAGGTTTAGGTTTGTCTATTGAAGATGCAGATGATGCAACTTTATTATCAACTTATGCAAAACAGGCTGAAGAAAGAACAAAACCGGAAGATCACCCGTTAACAGTTTTGCACACCGCTTGTAAAGGTTGCGTACCTTCAAGAATTTATGTTACAGACTTGTGCCAAGGTTGTGTTGCAAGACCATGTCAGCAAACTTGTCGTTTTGGTGCAATTCATGTTGAAAATGGTAAATCAGTAATTGACCAATCAAAATGTAAAAATTGCGGTATGTGTGCTCAAGTTTGTCCGTACCAAGCGATTGCAAGAATTATTGTTCCTTGTGAAAACGCTTGTCCGGTAGGAGCAATTGCAAAAGATGAAGAAGGTCATGCTCATATTGATTTTGAAAAATGTATTTCTTGCGGAAAATGTGTTGCTGCATGTCCGTTTGGTGCAGTTCACGAAAAGAGTCAAGTAATTGATATTTTGAAAAATATGAAACAAGGCAAGAAAATTGTAGCAATGGTTGCTCCGGCAATTTTTGGGCAATTACCTTGCACTCCGCAACAACTTAGAGAAGCAATTTTGTCACTAGGTTTTTCTGATGTAATTGAGGTCGCAGAAGGTGCTGAAATTACAACTAAAAATGAAGCTGCAGAATTTGTTGAAAGAATGGAAAAAGGCGATGCGTTTATGACAACGTCTTGCTGTGCAGGATATAATGAACTTGTAGAAAAACATATTCCTGAAATTAAACCATTCCGTTCAGAAACAAAAACTCCGGCTTACTATACTGCAGAACTTGTTAAGAAAGAAAATCCTGATGTATTGACAGTATTTTTCAGTCCATGTGTTGCAAAACGTCGTGAGGCTGCTCAAAATCCAAACATTGATTACATTTTGAACTATGAAGAATTAGGTGCATGGTTCACCGCTCTTGATGTTAAAGTTGACGTTTTGGAAGGTTCAGAATTTAGAAAAGAATCAGCAGCAGAAGCAAGAAACTTTGCCGTAACCGGTGGGGTTGCCGGTGCTGTAAACGCTTTGTTAGATGATGAACACAAGGCAAAACCTTACATTGTTGACGGTTTGACAAAACAGTCAATCAGAGATTTGAAAAAGTTTGCTAAAAACGGAACTTGCGAACTCGGTAACTTAATCGAAGTTATGGCTTGTACCGGTGGTTGCTTGGGCGGTTCTGCAACAATCAATGCATATAGACCTGCCTTGAAACAACTTTCAGGTTTTGTTAAAGAAAGTCCTGCAATTAAAGACGTAATCGACAAAATCTAAATTGATTGATTAAAATATAGCATAAATAAGAGCAGTAACCTTTTGGCGACTGCTCTTTTTGTAAGGGAGAGAAAGGGATTTTTATGGTTTTTTCTTTACTAAATTTGCTAATATAACAAACGGTTTTTTGATTATGTTCAAAACTGTAGTTGCTCCATTTTTTATAGCGTTTCCAATGCCTGAAAATTTAGGCATTTTAAGTTTAGGCATGCTAAACTTCGGCACTTTTAGTTTTGGCATTTTGAATTTAGGAAAACTAAATTTAGGCAAATTGATTTTAGATTTTAATTTTGAAAAATCAGGCATTTTGATTTTACCTTTGCCCATTACAATCGCAGCAATCCCTGCTCCTATAGAACCGACAATTACTGCACCGGTTAAAACTTTTTTCCAAGTCGGATTATTAATATAATTACCTTTTTCATCGGACTCTTTTTGAAATTCGTCGACTTCCGGTGAAGAGGTATTAAAATTTAGTTTTTTCGGTAAATATAACGGCTTGTCATCTAAATCTGACATTTTAGGATTTCCGACAAATCTCGCTTTTTGACCGGTAATACTTGCGGCAGCATCATAGTCTAACAATCCGCTTGCTGCGCTCATATCAATTGCGTAACTCCAACTTGAATCCATTAATTCTTTTTCCTTTATTTTCCCTACATTTATAAAAAGGATTTTTTCGTTCAAAAATTGCCTGTTTGTGAATAAATGTTAACAAAATGTCGTCCTTCTGAAAGTAACAATAAAACAAAAAGGTCACCCTGAACTGGTTTCAGGGTCTTTTCATGACAAAAGGATAGCAAGGTTTTCGATAGTCCGATTAAATAAAAAAACAGACAAGCTTTTGAGAACTTGTCTGTTTTTATTTATTCATATTTTGCTTATGCTACTTTTTTGTTTTCTTCAGGTTTTTGTTCTTGTTTAGCAGGAGTATCGTTCTGTGCTTTATCTGTTCCTTTTTTCTTTGCCATTAACTTTTCTCCTAACCAAGAAGCAATCGGTGTTACTGCAACCGGAGCGATAAATCTGTAAACTGTTCCGAATACGAACAATTTCTTACATACACCCATACCTCTGATTTTAGATTCAACCCCTGTATTAGGAACGTTATCTTCAATGTATTTCAAGGCTGTTACAAGTTTTGGTCTTTGTTTTTTACCGATTTTTTTCCATTCTAAACCTGTTTTTGCTTCAGCTTCTTTTATGATTGCATCATTTAGTTTTGCAATTTTTTCAGGTAATTTTTTATCCCCGATTTGTTTTGCGGCATATTTTTGAGTAAGACCTTCCCAAATTTCGTCCAAACTGCTATCAATTAAATATGAACCTAAAGTAGAAACACCAAATGTAAGACCTTGGTTAATTGCCAATGTTTTCTTTCTGTCTTCATCCATATTCTTTTGTCTTAAAGTTTGAATCATATACATGCCTGAAATGATTACTGAACCCATAACTTGCATGTGGTCAACTACACTGTCCAGTTTTTCTGCTGATTTTGCTAACCATTGAGCAGGTTTTGAAGTGTATAATTTCACTGTATAGTGTTCCGCAATTCCTGTTGTTAATTTGTCAAAACCTCTTTTCATTGGGTCTAAGAATTTTGATTTAATTGGGATTGCTTCAAATATACTTGATAATTTATTACCGGTGAAGGCAACGTTATTATTATTTTTATAGTTTGTTCTGTTATAATAATTGTTATTATTTGGAGTTTTCTTTGTTTGATATCCGTATGGAGTGTTAAATCTGTTTGTATTTAGTGTTACGTTCATTATTTTAACCCTCCTGCGAATTTTTGTATTTCAGGTTTTATAACTGAAGCCATGCCGGCAAAAGCTTTTTGCACAGCAGGTTGTTCCTGTTGTTTTGATTGGTCTTTTTTCTCTAATCCAAACACATATTTCATAATAGGTTTGATAAGTTTAACTGTCAAAATTGCTTTTGCTATACCGAAGATGAATACATCAGGTGCCATATCTGCAATTTTTGTAATATTTTTGAACGCTTTAGAGTGTTCAAGTTCTTCAAGGTTTTTAACATTAAACATCTTCTTAACGTTTTGGATTGTTTTTTCTGATAATTTATTAGTGTCCGCTTTGCCTGCCGCTCTTAAGATGTCTTTTGCTTTTGCTGCTGCCTGTCCTAACGGATACATAACTAAACTTGAGAAGCCAAAGCCGATAACTGCTGAAGCTATCGCATGCCCTGAAGCGTAAACTCTGTCTTCTCTATCTTTAACCCCAGGCATTAACATAATTGCTAAAGGTCTTGGACCTGCTGCAAGTAGTAATGCTACAAGGTTTTGAGCAATAACCGTGTGTTTGTCACATAATTTGAACATTTTATCAAGGACGGTGTCCTTTGCTGCCTTTTCTGTTCCATTTGCTACTGCTGCAGCTGCTTTTGCTGCTGAACCAAAAGTGACAGCCTCGTTGTTTTTTACACTCGTCAAGCTGCCACTCTGATATCCTCTATTCAATTTTTCGTTTTTGTTCGCACTCTCGCCCATAATCTCTCGGCCGTACTCCAGCACATTTCTGTTCTCTTTGTGCTTGGCCTTTGCCTGAGTGACATTGGCGGGATAAATTTTTATTGAGTCAATATTCATTTCGCACCATTTGTTTAACTGCTACACATCTATTCTAAAACAAAGAAGAAATTTTTTTGTCATAAGATTACAAAAATGTTACAATTAATTGTAAACAAGACATTAATAATAATAAGGTGATATACTTGAAATATAAAGGTTATAAACTTTCAGGTATTAAATGTCAGTGAGTAATATCGAATTAAATTTGAATAATTTGGCGCTAACGTGTGGACTTAACAATGAAGAATTAAGTACAGTAGATGTTATTGCTAATATTGATGCACTTTCAAAACAATACAGTCAATCGGATTTAATTCGTATATATAACTATTTTTTAGTAAACTGTGAAAATCCTGACATAATTATGCATATAATTCGAAATCTTGATATGTATAGGGATTCTTCAAGTCTTGAGTATTTAGTAGATGTTCTATTATTGAAAAATGCGAAAGATTCAGATCCCGCAACAAGAGAAAAATATAATAATGTTCGAGTTATGTGTGCTAAGGCTATCGCAAATCAACGAAATACTTCTGTTGTATCGTCTTTATTATATTGTTTAAATAACAAAGATGAAAATTACAGAGTAAGACTGGCATGTGCTGATGCGTTAGGTAGAATTGGTGATAGGTTCGCAGTTGCACCGTTGATTGAAGTTGTTAAAGATGAAGATGAAAAGTCTGTATATTTGCGAGAATCTGCTGTTTCTGCGCTCGGATTGTTGGGGGATACAAGAGCAATTGACCCGCTTGTAAGTATTTTAGAAACGAAACAAGGTATTATGGACAAATTTAGCTTCTTGAAAGAACGAGTAATCGAAGCCTTAACCAAAATGAGTTTTAATGATAACGAAAGAGTTTTCAGGGCTTTGAAAAATTCTTTGTCTGATGAGTCCGCTCAAGTCAGAATAAATGCAATTGAGGCATTGATGGAAAGTTCTCACCCTCGTGCAATTGATACTATCAAAAAATGTTTAGAAACTGATTCTGATGAGGAAGTTAAGAAAAACGCAATGATAGCGTTATATAATCTTACAGATAGAAGTATTCTTGATGAAGTTATTGCATCGAGTAAATATTCAGATGCTTTGAAAATGGAAGCGGTTTCAATATTGAGTGAATACGAAGAAAATGATGACGAGGAAAACGAAAACAATGGTTAAATCAATAATTTTGCTATCAGGCGGTTTGGATTCATTAGTAAGTTTAGGTTCTAAAAAAGAAGAACTCAATGTTGAACTTGCTTTGACTTTTGATTATGGACAAAAATCTGTTGAAAAAGAAATTAAGGCTTCTAAAAAAATTTGTGATTATTATAATATCAGGCATGAAGTTATCAAGTTGGATTGGTTAAAGAATATTACGCAAACCTCTTTAGTTTCTGATAGTAATGTCCCGACAGGTGAAGAATTAGACAATCCTGAATGCTCTGCAAAATCCGTTTGGGTTCCGAATAGAAACGGTTTGTTTTTAAATATTGCAGGTTCGTTTGCCGATTCTTACGGGTATGATTATATTTTAATCGGTGCAAATAAAGAAGAAGGGCAAACTTTTCCCGATAATACTCAAGAATTTATTGATGCTGTAAATTCTGAATTTGAATTTTCGACACAAAATAAACCAAAAGTAGTTGCACCCTTGATAAATTATGACAAAAATGATATAGTCATGTTAGCCTTGAAAAACAGTGTGCCATTGGAACTTACAATGAGTTGTTACGACGGTGGAGAGAAGCATTGTGGGATATGTGAATCTTGTACAAGGTTAAAGCATGCCTTAAAGGCAAATAATGACACTTATTATACGGGGATACTTTTTAACTAGATTATGAAGACGTTATTTATTGACAAGGAAATTAAATATATAGGCTCACAACTTGCTCCACATTGGATTTATAAGAATTTTAAAATTCAAGGTGATGTGATAGTTGCGTTTTGCGGCGAGTGTGATGTTAAATTGACCGAGATGGTCGATATCGAAGATGTAATTAATAATGAACCGATTTATAGCAAATACATGCTTAGTTTTATTTCAGAACAATTTAATATAGGTTTGGTTGAAGGTGTTTTAAGGCAACGTCTTTTGATGTCAACAATTAAAGAAGCACTGGAAAAACGTGGAGTAGTTGTTCGTCGTGATGGTGATGATTTATTTATAAATGATAAAAAATTGTCTGTTTCAATTGCAACAAAATCAATGACTTCTGTTTTAATTCATACGGGTGTGAATATTTTGGCAGAAGGTGCGCCAATTCCTGTTTCGGCATTAAAAACAGATTTGAATATAGATGATATAAAAGAATTTGCAATCGAAGTAATGAAAAATTACAGTGAAGAAATTGAAGATATAGTCTTAGCAAGCACAAAGGTTAGAGGTGTGTAATGTTAAAAAACTCAAGTAAGTTTGAAAACAGTTCTCATTTTTCTTATAACGAATATAAGAAAAAAGTTAATAAAAAAGGGAATAAAGATGTTAAAATCTTTGTGACTGCTTTTTTTGCGGGTTTGTTAGTATTGTTGGGGTTAGCAAGATTGTTTGCTCCTAATGTTGAAATAGGTATCTCATCTGATAATGAAATTTCGGCAAATGATGATGAAAACCCAATGTCATCTGCTTCTATTGATGATAGGTTGAATAGTTTGAAACTTGAAGATGATGGCAAAAAGGTTTCTGATGAATCTATGTTTTCCCCAGAATTGGACGAAAAAGTAGTTCTTCCGCACCAAAACAAACCGACAGTCGGACAAGTTGAAGCAGAAAATAATATGGTAAAAGAACAGCAAAAAGAAAGTTCTGTTGAGGCTAAAAGTACTGAACAAACAACTTCTGCCGCTCATTCTAATAAACAACAAGAATCGGTTTCTGTTGTTCCTCAACCATCAGCACCTGTTGAAAAACCTGTAATTTCAAGAGTTGTTGTCGGCTCTTACGCAACAGAAAAACAAGCGGAAGTCGCTAAAAGTATTATGCAAGATGCAGGACTTGGGATTACTCCTGTTGTGAAAAATATTGGCGGATATTATACATTACAAGTTGGTTCTTATTCATCTAAAGAAAAAGCGCAGCAGATGATGAACAACTTGTTGAGAAATAATTTTCCGGCAAGGGTCGTTTCGCAGTAGAATTTTGTGACGTCTTTTTCATTTTGTAACTTGTAATTTTGCTTTATTTTTCATATAATTTTGGTATGATGAAAAATATTAAGAGAATTAAATTGAGGGATTTTGAGATTGGTGGGGATAAATTAACTATTCTTGCCGGTCCGTGTGCTATTGAAAGTCAAGAAATCCTTGACGAAACAGCAGATTATTTAAAACAAGTTACTAAAGAATTAGAAATAAATTACGTGTTTAAATCTTCGTTTGACAAGGCTAATCGTTCTTCTATCACCTCATATAGAGGTCCTGGTATGGAGAAGGGGTTAGAAATGTTGAATTTGGTGAAATCTAAATATGATTTGCCAATTGTCACAGATATTCACACTCCTGATCAAGCGGAACCGGTTGCAAAAGTTGCCGATATCTTGCAAATCCCTGCATTTTTATGCAGACAAACAGATTTGCTTGTGGCAGCAGCAAAAACAGGCAAGATTGTAAATATCAAAAAAGGTCAATTCTTGGCACCTGCTCAAATGGGCAGTTTGGTTAAAAAGGTTGAGGATTCAGGAAATACTAATATTATGTTGACCGATAGAGGTTCATCATTTGGGTACAACAATTTGATAGTGGATTTCCGTGGTATTCCGATTATGCAAGAATTTGGTTATCCTGTCGTGTTTGATGCAACGCACAGTGTTCAACTTCCTGGGGCAAACGGTACAAGTTCAGGCGGAGATAGAAGATTTGTTCCAACTTTGGCAAAATCTGCTATGGCAGCCGGTGCTAATGTTTTGTTCTTTGAGGTTCACCCAAATCCTGACAAAGCGCTTTGTGATGGCGCTAATATGCTTGCATTAAAAGACGTTAAAGACGTATTTTCTATTTGCAAAGAAATTTTTGAGGTTGTTAGAAAATAATGGAAATAAAAGTTTTTGTAGAAGGTCCAATTGATGCTAACAACTACCTTTTGATAGATGAAAAATCAAGAGAAGCAGTGCTGATTGACTGTTCTGCTCCTGATGCGGATTTTATCGCAAATATCAAAAATGCAGATGTTAAATTGAAATACATTTTTTTAACTCACGGCCATTTTGATCATATTTTAGGTGTTGATAAGTTCAAAGAAGTTTTTGATGTTGATACTTATATGAACAAAGAAGACCTTTCGCAAGTCGGATTTTGCGGTAAGATGATGCAAATGTTTGCAGGCATGCTGCCTGTTTCAATCAAAACAATAAATCATTTTGTAAAAGACGGTGATGAATTCAAATTTGGTGATATCGAAGTTAAGTGTATTTCAACTCCGGGGCATACAAAAGGCGGAATGAGTTATCTTATTGACGGTAAATTATTTTCCGGTGACACCTTATTCCATGGTTGCGTGGGTCGTTGCGACTTGCCTGGTGGAGATTTGAAAGCAATTAGTCACAGTATCAAAGATAAATTGTTTGTGTTGCCTGATGAAACTAAAGTTTTTCCTGGGCACGGGAGCGAAACTACAATAGGTTACGAAAAGAAGTATAATGAAATTTTAAATATATAGAGGTATAAAAATGAAAGAACAACTGGAGAAAATCTATTCAAATGCAATGGCAGATATTGAAAAATCTGCTACGGTAAAAGACTTGGAAGACGTTAAATTCAAATATTTGAGCAGAAAAGGTGAATTTAACGAAATTAAGAAAGGTTTAAAGGATTTATCTCCTGAAGATAAACGTATTGTCGGCTCAAGAGCAAATGAAATTACAAAATGTTTAGAGTCTGCAATTTCTGAAAAATTTACCGTTTTTTATGCTCAAGAATTGAATAAGAAATTAGAAAAAGAAAGACTTGATATCACATTACCGGGGCAATATATCCCGAGAGGTAACGTTCACCCGTTGACATCAACAACTAATGAAATTGTTTCAATTTTCCAAAACTTGGGCTTTTCTGTTGCACCTAGCGAATGTTCACCGGAAGTTGAAACAGAATATTTTAACTTTGATATGTTGAACGTTCCAAAAGACCACCCAGCAAGAGATATGCAAGATACATTCTATACAAACATTGCTAAAAATGTTGTGCTAAGAAGTCAAACCTCAGGTGCGCAAGTTCACGTTATGGAAACTCAAAAACCACCTATAAGAATTATTGCTCCTGGTAGAGTTTACAGAAATGAAAATATCAATTCACGTAAAAATAACTTCTTCCATCAAATCGAAGGTTTGTATGTAGATAAAAATATTACTTTCGGTGATATGAAAGGTGTATTGAACGAATTTATCAGAATTTATTTCGGTTCTGTAAGACCAACAAGATTCAGAAGTAGTTTCTTCCCTTTCACAGAGCCTTCTGCAGAAATTGATGTTCAATGTATTATGTGCCAAGGAAAAGGTTGCAGAACTTGTTCCGGTACCGGTTGGTTAGAAATCTTAGGTGCCGGCATGGTTGACCCGAATGTATTGCGTGGTGTTGGAATTGACCCAGATGTATATTCAGGTTTTGCGTTTGGTGTTGGTGTTGAACGTCTTGCAATGCTAAAATATGCTATTGATGATATCAGATTATTTTTCAATAATGATGTAAGATTTTCTGATCAATTTAAAAGATAAATTACAGATTTAAGGTAAAGAGGATTTTTTATGTCTTTGATAATAATGATATTATTGCTAAGTTTCTTGGTGTTAATTCACGAAGCCGGACACTTTTTCGCTGCAAAAGCCTTGGGTATTAAAGTTTCAAAATTCGGTTTTGGCTTGCCTATTGGTCCTACTTTGTGGAGCAAACAGGTTGGAGATGTTGAACTTGTTGTGCATGCCTTTTTGCTTGGCGGTTATGTATCATTTCCAGATGATGAAAAAGATTCTGATTTGCCGGAAGATTCAAAAGATAGATTTGTAAATCACCCTGTATGGCACAGAATGATAGTGATTTCAGCAGGTGTTATTGCCAATATTATTATTGCATTTGTATTTGTTTTGTTGACGGCTTTTGTTTGGGGAAAACTTCCGTCAGGACAAAGTCAGGTGTTTATTGGTAATATTAGCGCACCTAAAGAAGCTTCTGTTTGGAAAAGCGGAATGCAGAAGGGTGACAGAGTTGTTAAGATTAATGGTTCTGATATAAATTCCAGTTATGCATTGACTTTGTATGCAAAAAGCAGTAAAAAATATGATGGCAAAGTTGATGAAAGTTTTGTCGATGAAAATCTTGAAAAATTAGAAAAACTAAATCCTAAAGTTATCGATAATGAAATTATTAAAAAAGATATTGTTGTAAATCTTCCAACAAGAACTGACGAAGCGCCGATTGTTATTGACGATGAAGTGTTGAAAGGTTATGCGCTATACCATGACAAACAAGTTTCGTTGAACGATGTTCAAGTTAAGTTGAGAAAAACAATAAAAGATAAATCAACTTACACTTCTGACGGTACTGTAACGATGAAAGATTTAGCTTATGCTTTGTCTGATACTCAAAGACCGTTGAATATTCAAGTGTTGAGAGATGGCAAAACTGTTGATTTAAAACCTCTTTATGCTGATGAAAAAGGTTTAATCGGTATAATGATAGAATCTCGTGAGGTTCTAAGACCTACAAAAAATATTAAAACTGCAATTTCAGGTTCTTTCAGTTATTTGTGGGAACAAACATACATGCTTGTTTATGGTTTGTGGCAATTATTTACGGGTAAAATTCCGATGAAAGATATGCATGGAATTGTTGCTATTACCAAAATCGGTGGAGATGTAATTCATAATAACGGATTTTTCTCAGGATTGTTGCTTACTGCGATGATTTCACTAGATTTAGCGTTAGTAAACTTCTTACCGATACCGGCGCTTGATGGTGGGCATTTCATGTTCTTGGTAATTGAAAAATTGCGTGGCAAACCGTTAGATGAAGATACAATTAACAAAATCAGTTCTGTATTTTTCATGCTATTAATTCTGTTTATGGTATATATTGTCGGAAATGATATTTATGCCTTAATTAAGCACAAATTTTAAGTTTAGCGCTAATGTTAAGATTGAATTGAAAAAGAATAATTATCGATTTGTTCATGTTATAATTCTTCTGTGTAGAAGGAGAACAGAAGATGGAATTTATTCAATCTCACGGAATGATTATTACTGGTGCGATTTTATTTATCGCTTATGTATTCATTGCCAGTGAAAAAATTCAAAAATCAGTAGTTGCACTTGCCGGTGCAGCATTGGTTATGTTGCTCGGATTAATTCCTTTCGGAGGGGAAGCCGGTGACGGTAAAGTTTTGAAAGGTGTTTTCGAGTATGTAGATTTTCAGGTGATCTTCCTGTTAATCGGTATGATGATTATTGTGAATATCGCAAGTCGAAGCGGTGTTTTCAAATGGATGGCGTTGAATTTGTTAAAAATTACTAAAGGTCACCCAAAAACAGTTCTTTTTGCATTGGCAGCGTTCACTGCTGCGGCATCTGCATTTTTGGACAACGTAACAACAGTTGTCCTTATGATGCCGATAACTTTTGTTATAGCAAAAGAATTTGACACAGATCCTGTACCATTTTTGATTACTGAAGTTTTGGCTTCAAATATCGGTGGTACTGCAACCTTGATTGGTGATCCGCCAAACATTATTATTGGTACCAGAGCAGGTTTGAGCTTTATGAACTTTGTAAATGAATTAACACCTATTGTAACTTTGATTTTCTTAGTTTCAATTTCAACATTGGTGTTCATGTTCAGAAAAGGTTTGAAAGCTACTCCTGAAAAAATGGCACATGTTGCAAATATCGACAATTCCCAAACAATTACTAATAAAAATTTGATGTTACGTTCAGTAATCACTTTGGCATTGGTAATTTTAGGTTTTGTAACACATGACGTTACTCACATTCCTGCTTATGTATTCGCAGTAGCAGGTGCAGCGTTCTTGTTGTTATTTGAAAATCCTAAAGAAATTTACAAAGATGTTGAATGGTTGACTATTTTCTTCTTTGTAGGCTTGTTCATTATTATCGGTGGTTTTGAAGCAAACGGCGGTATTAAGTTCTTGGCTGACCAGTTGATTGTTTTGACTCACGGTAGTTTGAATATGGCTACAATGATTATTTTGTGGGCATCAGGTCTTTTGTCAGGTATAATTGATAACATTCCTTATACTGCGACAATGGCTCCGTTGATTTCTGAATTAATTAACCCTGCCAACCCTAATGCTATCACAGGTCATGTTCACGCATTGTGGTGGGCATTATCACTTGGTGCTTGTCTTGGTGGTAATCTTACTATTATTGGTGCTGCTGCTAACGTTTTGGTTAGTGAAACAGCGGCTTCAAAAGGTTATAAAATTTCGTTCTTTAGATTTATGAAATACGGTGCAATGGTTACTTTTATTTCATTAGTTTTGAGTTCGATTTATTTGTATTTAAGATATCTTCGTTAGTAAGATTTTCAATATTAAAAACACCTTCATCTAAAATGATGAAGGTGCTTTTTTGTCCAAAATTTAGTTTTTTTAAATTATAATTCCAGCCATAAAACTTGATATGGAGCAAGTTTTAAATGCATTGTTTTATTTTGTATTGAAATATTTACTTTTATATTATCTCCGTTTACAAGGTTTTTCAGACTTGTTATATGACCTTCATTTTTGAGGATAATATTTTTCGGTAAAGTTATTTCAGCAACCAGTTTGTCTGATGATAAATTATTAATTACTAAAATTTGTTGTTCTGCATTTTTTCTGATATATGCAAAGTTACTTTTTGAAGCGGTTTTTAGGATTTCAAAATCTCCATTTGCCATAACAGGTAATGATTTTCTCAAATGTATAAGGTTTCTTACTTTTTTGTAAACCTTTGAGTTGAATTGATAGTAGCCTAATGTTGAGCCGTAGAACAATTTTTGCGGAACATCTCCTCTGTGAATATCTCGAGAATCGAATGTCGATAGCAAATCTTTGTTATTTTTTGCTCGTTTTTGTGCGGCTTTTTTAGCGTTTTCATAGTTGTTTGTTACGCCAACTTCATCTCCATAATATATTATCGGAATTCCAGGTAGGGTTAATAAAATTGAAAATGCTTCTTCAATTCGGTTTGGATTTTTATTTAAGAAGTTTGCCATTCTTCCGCTCACTCCAAATCCGTTTCTGAAACTTGCGCCTTTGGTTACTAAGTTGTCAAAAATAAGTTCTCGAACTTCGGGAGTAACCATTTCAAGCGTTAATTCATCATGCACTCTCAAAAATATTCCCCATGCTGCTGATTTTGGAATTTGTGGAGTCTTTTTGTAAGCATCTATAAAATATTTCTTATCTTCGGTAATCAAACTTGCCCAAATTGCAGGCATGTACGGAAAATGGTAAGCTATTTGCGCTTCGTTAGTACGTTTTAAGGTTAAATCTTCATCTCCAGCCTGAACTTTGACTTCTCTATCTTTACCAAAATATGGTAAAATATCTTTTGGTGTCTGGCATGCTTCTACTTGAATTACTGTAGATGGGGCTGTCAGTTGGATATAATCGCTCAATAATTTGATTATAGAGTGGGTTTTAGGCTCGTTTTCAGCATCGGTTCCGGCATCTTTTGACAAATATGGAATTGCGTCCATTCGGAAAATGTCGATTCCTGTGTTTGTCCAATAGGTAATTGTTTGAAGTACATAATATAAAACTTCCGGATTTTCCCAGTTGATATCCAGTTGGAACGGATAAAAAGTGTGGTAAAGATAATAATCTTTTCCGTTTATGACTACGTGCCTGTAGTTATCTTCCATTGCTTCAGGGAAAATTAAACGTCTTTTTGAGATTTTTCCGTTTGGTTCTTTGTATTCAATGACGGTTCCAAGTTTTTCATCTTGATATTTTGTATATTCAGGCTTTTTGTCAGTGTAAACAAAGTAATCAAGTGCTGATTCATCACCGGCTTCAAGTCTTTTGAACCATTCGTGTTCTGATGAAAAATGATTCAATACTAAGTCTGCTTTTATTTTAAATCCTCGTTTTTTTGCCTCTGTAATGAAGGTTTTGAACTCTTTGTTTCCGCCAAGGTCTGCTCGTACACTTTGCGGATTTCGCACATCAAATCCTGCATCTTCCATTGGACTGTCTGCAAATGGGAGCAGGTAAAGTGTTGTTACACCTAAATCTTCAAGGTAATCAAACATTAGGGTGGTATCTTTAAAAGTGTTTTCCTTATTTGGCTTAACGTTTCCGAATTGGTCAACGTAGAACATGTAAATTATTTCGTTTTTGTACCAATCAGAAGGTCTGGTTTGGTCTTGTTTAACAAGTTCTGCGGGTCTGTTTTTTATTGCTTGTGCGGCTTGTTCCATCACTTTTTCATAAATTTCGTCCGCTTGTTCTTTTCCGTAAATATTAATTATTGCATTTTTGATTTCTTTATTAATTCTGTTGTTTACTGTGATAGTTTCAGGTTCAATATTTTCAGATGTTGCAGTGTCTGTTGTTTGTGGAATTGAAATCTCTTCTGCTGAAACTGCAAGCGTTGAAATGCAAATTAAAAACAGTATGGATAAAAATAATTTTAATCTACACATATTCTCTCCTTTTTTGAGAATATAGTAGCACAAATTTTAAAAATAAAGACCTCAAGTTAAGAGGTCTTTACACTTTTTAAATTTTAATAAGTAAAAATTTACTGTCTTTTTTAGCGAGTACTTTATGTTCTTTTTCTTTTTCAAACATAATAAATTCGCCTTTTTTTATTTCAAATTTTTCTGCTGCAAAATGAATTTCGATTTCACCATCAATAACACAAACGGCAGCATCTTTTACTGATGTATGGTTATCAATAACTTCATCTTTTTTTAGCGCAACTACGCAAATTGAACTGTCACCATCTTCTAGTAGCGTTTTTCTTTCAAATTTTTTGTCATCAAGTTCAATTAAATCTTTTGCTTTTTGTACATTGTAAAACATAATTTTCTCCTTTTGTCCGTACAAAACTTAACCTCAATTGAGGTATTTTGCATTGGATGGTTGGAGAAGTTCAGTTGATAATGCTAACTAAATATCAATGTCTAAAAAGCCTTTAGTTTGTTTTGTTATCTTTTCAATTTCTTCTTTTTGCGTAAAAGGATTTTCTTTTAACTGATTAACAATTTTTTGTAATTTAGGGTTCTTTTTACAAGCGTTTTCGGCTATGGTTAAGGCTCTTTTGTGAAATCCTATATGACCTGAATATTTTATACCAAGACTAAGATTTAATTCTTTTGCTTCTTCAAAATTTTGCATTTGCAAAGCGGATTTTAGTAGCGCTTTGGTTGGAACTTTTTGTCCAAAATTTATATTATGTTGTGTATTTGAGATTTCCATACACATAATTAAAGCTAAACATAAAATTTTTTGCTATTTAAAGTAAATTATTATTAATCGAAGGCTACTAAATTCTATGCTTGTAGTATCATAGATTTGTACATAGATTTTATGAATGAGGACAGTTATGGCAAAAGAGAAAGCAAATATCGCAATATTAGGTGCTACAGGTGTTGTAGGTCGTGAAATTACAAAAATCGTTGACGAATTAAAAATCGAATATAAGACGATTAAATTCTTATCAAGTGCAAAAAGTGCAGGTACGAAGATTGAATTTCAAGGCAAAGAATACACAGTAGAAGAGGCAAAACCTGAAAGCTTTGATGGTGTTGATATTGTTTTGGCTTCTGCCGGTGGTTCAACTTCGCAAAAATTTGCACCGGAAATCGTTAAACGTGGCGGTGTTTTGATTGATAATTCATCAGCATTCCGTATGGATAAAGATGTTCCGCTTGTTATTGCTTATGTAAACGATGAAGATTTGAAAAAACATAAAGGAATTATTGCAAACCCAAATTGTTCAACTTCTCAGTTGATGTTGGTGTTGAAACCTTTACACGAAAAATTCGGGATAAAAAGACTTATTGTTTCAACTTATCAAGCAGTTTCAGGCGCAGGATTGAAAGCGATTAACGAATTGACAGAAAATACAAAGGCTACACTAGATAATAAAGAATTTACAAATGAAGCGTTCAAAAAACCGATATCCTTCAATGTAATTCCGCAAATTGATGTATTCTGTGAAAACGGTTATACAAAAGAAGAAATGAAAGTTGTAAACGAAACGAAAAAAATTCTTCACTTACCGCAAGATTTACCAATATCTTGTACTGCAGCGAGAGTTCCTGTTTATAACGGACATTCTGAAGCGGTTGATATTGAGTTTGAAAAACACGTTACTCCAGATGAAGTTAGAGCAATTTTGAAAGAGTCTTTCGGCATTGAAGTTATCGACAATCCTGAAAATTATGAATATCCGACAACTCGTGATGCATCAGGTGTAAATCCGGTATTTGTTGGTAGAATCAGACGCAATTTGGCATTTGAAAACGGTATTTCTTTGTGGTGCGTTGCTGATAACTTGCGAATTGGTGCGGCATTAAATACTGTCAGAATTTGTAAAAAAGTAATAGAAATGGGACTTTACGGTAAAGAATAATGCTAAAAATTTCAAAATTAACAATTACCTCAATCTTTTCAGGGTATCCTGATTTGGTTAAAACAAAATGCCCTGAAGCAAAAAGGGTAGCAACTTTGATTAAAGAAAGAATGCAGTCAACAGAAGGTATATTTGCAGACAAAGTAGTACCTGAATATATGGTAAAAACTAACAAATCATGTGCTATAGCCAAAACTGCGACAAAATCTTTTATTGGATAATAATATTTGAGAAAGGTAAATAATGGGACAAGTTTTACGTAGAGAAAATGTAGCAAGTTTTGTTCAAAAACTTCATCAATCCGGCAAAACTGTAGTTGCGACAAACGGGTGTTTTGACATTTTGCATGTCGGGCATGTCAGATATTTGCAGAAAACGAAAACTTTTGCAGATTATTCGATAGTATTGTTGAATTCAGATAAATCTGTAAAATCTATCAAAGGACCTTCTCGTCCGATAAATAACGAAAACGACAGAGCAGAGATTTTGTGCGCATTGTCTTGCGTTGATTATGTTGTGATGTTTGATGAAGATAGTCCGAGAAATTTGTTAGATGAAATTAAACCTGACGTTTATACAAAAGGTGCGGATTATACAATGGAAACATTGCCGGAAGCAGATATTATGCGTAAAAATAATACCCGAGTTGAATTCATAACGTTTGTTGATGGCAAATCTACAACAAATACTATAGAAAAAATGAAAAACAGTTAGGATTAAAATATTATTTAAAGATAAAGAGCAGGTTTTGAAATCTGCTCTTTATCTTATTTGTTAAATTTCTTTAATAATCCCGATATTTGATGTTCTTGATGTCTTGTTGTTTTTGAGTAAACCTTTTGAAATTTTTTGTTGAGTTGTCATTTGTTTAATAACTTTACGTTCTCCTGATTGGGTAGTTGCTTTCGGTGCTCCTTGTAATTTACAAAGTATGCCAAAACCTTTTACTCGTTGGAGTCTTGGAGTTTTGTTGTTTGATACTTTTTCCGTATTGTTATTATTTTGTACTTTTTCAATAGGTTTGCCTTCTTTGCCCAAGTTCCAACGTAGACCGAAAGTCATTGCAATACCGTTACGTCCGCCGTTTCTAATCATTGCTTGACCAAAAGCGGTGTATTTG
>CAVHEM010000024.1:0-2468 GCA_963635055.1 Bacteroidaceae bacterium
TTTTAGTTTACATTATTTCTCTTTTTAGGTGTTCCACTTTTTTATTGAACTTGTCGAACTATGTAAATTTTCAAAATGTAATAAAATCGTAAAGAAAATTTACATACTTAATCAAAATTGCCCAGTTTTATTTTTTGTGTATAATATTCATATTGGAATGAAATATTTTCTTGTATTTTGAGTAAGTAGGGATATATAAAAGGATAATTATATGACAGTTCAAGATTGGTTTGAAAAGCGTAAAGAGGCACAAATTCAAAGAAGAGCACTTGAAGCGCGTGTTGAAATTGAGGCAAACCCCGATTTATGGACAAAATGCGTTCACTGTGATGCTCAACTTTTGAAAAAAGATATAGAAGATAATTCAATGGTATGCCCTGTTTGTGACTACCATTTCAGAGTAAATGCAAGAACTCGTATTAAGCAATTGTTTGATGAAGGTTCGTTTGAAGAATTGTTTACAGAAATCAGACCGACTGACCCGTTAGATTTTGTTGATACCGAGTCTTACAAAAACAGAATTGAAGCAGCGCAAAAGAAAACAAACTTGAACGATGCAGTTATTACCGGTATTGGCGCAATTGAAGGGCACAAAATTGCTACAGCCGTTATGGATTTTGATTTTATGGGCGGTTCAATGGGTAGTGTAGTTGGTGAAAAAGTTACACGAATAATTGAGAAAGCTATTGAATTGAAGTTGCCGGTTTTGGTTGTATCATCATCAGGCGGTGCGAGAATGCAAGAAAGTGCATTGAGTTTGATGCAAATGGCAAAAACATCTTGTGCTTGTGCAAGACTTGACGAAGCCGGATTGTTATATATCAACCTTATAACAGACCCTACTTTTGGTGGTGTAACGGCAAGTTTCGGAACCCTTGGTGATATTATTATTGCAGAGCAAGGTGCTCGTGTTGGGTTTGCAGGTCGCAGAGTTATTGAACAGACAATCAGACAAAAACTTCCGTCAGATTTCCAAACTGCGGAATATTTAATGAAGTATGGACAAGTTGATATCGTTTCGCCTCGTAAAGAGTTAAGAAGCACATTATCCAACATCTTGGCTATGCACGAATAAGGAGTATTTATGACTACTGTTTTAGATTTTGAAAAACCTATATTGGAAATTCAGGAAAAGATTGAGGAATTAAAGAAAATGAGTCAAGAATCCGGCATGGACGTAAATAAAGATATTGAAGTATTAGAACAAGAAGCGGAAGATTTTAAAAAAGAATTGTTTTCAAACTTAAATCCAACGCAAAAAATGCAAATTGCACGTCACCCTGAAAGACCTAATTTTATGGATTACGTGAGCAGAATTTGTACTGATTTTGTTGAACTTCACGGGGATAGAGTCGGAACAGATGACAGAGCGATTGTCGGCGGTTTGGCAAAAATTGACGGAAAACCTGTAATGATAATCGGTACAATGAAAGGTAAATCAACAAAAGAAAATTTGGAATACAATTTTGGTATGCCTCAACCTGAAGGTTACAGAAAAGCGTTGAGATTATTCAAGCACGCTGACAAATTCAATATTCCTGTTGTTACAATCATTGATACTCCTGGAGCGTATCCTGGAATTAGTGCAGAAGAACACGCTCAAGGTGCTGCAATTGCAACAAACTTAAAAGAAATGCAAAAATTGGGCGTTCCTGTAATTGCTGTAATTTCTGGCGAAGGTTGCTCAGGTGGAGCATTAGGACTTGCCGTTGCAAACCGAGTTTACATGATGGAACATGCTTATTATACAGTAATTTCTCCGGAAGGTTGCGCTTCAATTTTATGGCGTGATGCTTCTAAGAATTTGGAAGCGGCTACAGCATTGAAAATCACTGCTCCACATTTGTTAAAATTTGGCATTATTGATGGCGCAATAAAAGAACCTGTTCGTGGTGCTCACACAAATTATGATGAAATGGCTTCAGAATTAAAAAATACAATCAAACAGGCACTGGACGAATTGGCAGGCATGTCAAGAGAAGATTTGCGTAATCAAAGATATAACAAATTCAGAAAAATGGGTGCTTACTTAGAGTAATTCACTGTTTTGGAAATTTTCGGGAATTAAGCAATGGAAAATAATTATTATGAACTAAGATTACAAATCAATCCTGATATGGAAGATTTGTTATCTGAGATATTTTTTGACAACTTTGATTGTGAAGGTATTGTTTTAGCGGAAGAAACTTACAAAGACTTGGAAATGGTATCAACGACAGAAGGTACTTTGCGAGTATTTTTGCGAAACGATTATGACGATATTGAGGATTTACGCTACGATATTGAAAATGTTTTGGACTTAACAAGAGAAGAATTTTTATCAAGAGGATTAACCGAAGAAGAATTAGGCTCTTGGGAGTTTACTCTCGAAGAAAAAGAAAACGAAGATTGGTCAAAAAAATGGAAGGAAAGCTGGGACGTAACTCATGTTACTGATAAAATTGCCGTCGTTCCTGATTGGATTGATT
>CAVHEM010000025.1:0-4750 GCA_963635055.1 Bacteroidaceae bacterium
GTAACCATCTGGTGTGATTTCGTGATAATAACCATTTTCAATTCCGTTTTTCATTAAATATTTCCCTTCCTAAAATTTAATAATCTAATACAAAAAGTTGCATAAAATGATTTTATCACGTAAAAATATCATTTCAAAGAGAAATTTTCACCAAAATTTTACCGCAAAAAATAATCGGCAAAAACAAAATAGTCTTTGCCGATTACTAGTTATTTACTGTTGAAACTATTTTTTCATTTCAACAACTGCTTGTGCTGCAGCAAGTTTTGCTTGCGGAACTCTGAATGGAGAGCAAGATACATAATTCAAACCAATTTTATGGCAGAATTTAACTGAATCAGGGTCGCCACCGTGTTCACCACAAACACCACCAACTAATGATGGGTTAACTTTTTTACCTTTTTCCATTGACATTTCAACCAATTGACCAACACCTTTTGTATCAAGTGTTTCGAATGGGTTAGAAGGTAAGATTTTTTGTTCAACATATCTGTTCAAGAATTTACCTTCTGCATCATCTCTTGAGTAACCGAAAGTCATCTGAGTAAGGTCATTTGTACCAAATGAGAAGAATTCTGCATATTCTGCAATTTCATCTGCTGTCAATGCTGCACGAGGAATTTCAATCATTGTACCGAATTTGTAATCAACTTCAATTCCTTTTTCAGCCATAACGTCTTTAGCAACTCTTACTAAGATTTCTTTTGCAACTTTCAATTCGTTTACGTGTCCAATTAACGGAATCATAACCCAAGGTTTAACATCTAAACCTTCTTTTTTCAAATCGCAACAAGCTTCAAAGATTGCTCTAACTTGCATTTCGTTGATTTCCGGATAAGTCAAACCTAAACGGCAACCTCTCAAGCCCATCATAGGGTTAGATTCTGATAAAGTTTCAACGATGTGCAACAATTCTTCTTTGTGAGAAGCATCTTTACCTTGAGCCTTCAATGTTGAAACTTCTGCAATCAACATTTCTTTGTCAGGCAAGAATTCGTGCAAAGGTGGATCTAACAATCTGATTGTCATGTGGTGGTCGCTGCCTAGAGCCTTGAACATTGCATAGAAATCTGCATATTGCATAGGAAGAAGTTTGTCTAAAGCTTCTTTTCTTGCTTCACGAGTACCTGCAATAATCATTTTTTGAACCCAAGGTAATCTGTCCGGATCCATGAACATGTGTTCAGTTCTGCAAAGACCAACACCTTCAGCACCAAACTTCAATGCATTTTCGATATCTTTTGGAGTATCAGCGTTTGCTTCAACTTCTAACTCTCTGATTTCATCAACCCAAGAGAAGAATTTGTTCCAGTTATCATCAATTTTTGCATCAACAAGTTTAACTGCGCCGTCCATAACGATACCTTTACCACCATCAAGAGAAATTACATCATCTTTGTGGTAAACAGCACCATCACAACCTGTCAAAGTTTCGTTTGCCAAATCAATTTTCATATCTTCGCAACCAGAAACGCAAGGTTTACCCATACCTTTAGCAACAACTGCTGCGTGAGAAGTTGCGCCGCCTCTTAGTGTCAAAACACCTTGAGAAACAGCCATACCGTGAATATCATCAGGACAAGTTTCTACACGAACCAAGATAACTTTTTCACCGGCTTCGCCTCTTTTTGCTGCTTCTTCAGTATCGAATACGATTTTACCAACTGCAGCACCAGGAGATGCGTTTACACCTTGTGCAATTTTATGAGCTTCAGCCATTGCTTTTGTATCAAAACAAGGCAATAAAATTTGGTTTACTGAATAAGGGTCAACCAATTGAATTGCTCTTTCTTTAGAAATAATACCTTCTTCGCACATATCAACGGCAATTTTAACCGCTGCTGCAGCAGTTCTTTTACCGTTACGAGTTTGAAGAATCCACAATTTACCACGTTCGATTGTAAATTCCATATCTTGAACATCTTTGTAACCAAGTTCAAGTTTTTTAGCGATATCAACGTATTGTTTGTACAATTCAGGCATTTCAGTTTCCAATTCAGCGATTGGTTTTGGAGTTCTGATACCTGCTACAACGTCTTCACCTTGAGCATTTGTCAAATATTCGCCGTAGAATTTATTTTCACCAGTTGCAGGGTTACGAGTGAATGAAACACCTGTAGCACAATCATCACCCATATTACCGAATACCATTGTTTGAACGTTAACCGCAGTACCGAAATTGTGGTCAATTTTGTTCATATTTCTGTATGCAACAGCACGAGGAATATTCCAAGAACGGAATACTGCTTCAATAGCTTCTTGCAATTGAACAAACGGATCTTGAGGGAATTCTTTTCCTGTAACTTCTTTAATAACGTTTTTATAAATAGGAATAAGTGATTTCCAACCTTCAGCTGAAATTTCAGTATCAGATTTTACACCTTCTCTTTGTTTAACTTTTTCAACTTCTGATTCGAAGTATTTTTGTCTATCCATTTCCCACGCTACAGAACCGAACATTGTCAAAAATCTTCTATATGAATCGTAGCAGAATCTTGGGTTATTAGTTAATTTAACCATTGCTTCAACTGTTTCATCATTCAAACCAAGGTTAAGAATTGTTTCCATCATACCAGGCATTGAAACTCTAGCACCTGAACGAACTGAAACTAACAATGGGTTAGTTTTATCGCCAAATTTTTTACCTGCTTGTTCTTCAACAACATGCAATGCAGTTTTAACTTCTTCCATCAAACCTGCAGGCATTGAATTGCCATTGTTAATGTATTCCATACAAGTTTCTGTAGTAATTGTCAGCCCTGGAGGTACCGGCAAACCAAGATTTGTCATTTCTGCAAGGTTGGCACCTTTACCACCAAGAAGATTACGCATATCTGCATTACCTTCTTTAAAAAGCCAAACTCGTTTTTCTGTCATAATTTTTTTCTCCTTTATATGTTAAGCTTAAATTGATAAACTCCGTTCGTATTTTATCACAAACATGAGAATTGACAAAGTGTTTGGCGCCATCAACTTAACGTATTTTTCTCAAATGTTATTATTTTCTTAATAAAATTGTTAAGTGTTTAAAATTTGTTATAATTGAAGTATGGAAGATTTTGACAAAAGTGCACTCACGGACATAAAAAAAAGAGTTAAAGACAAATTGAATACAACAGACCTTTACACCTTCAAAGGTACTGTATCAAAACTTTTGGGTTTGACCGTAGAAGTTAAACTTCCGGGGCTAAAAATCGGTGATTTATGCTATATTGAAAACTTTGCAGGTGAACAAAAACCGGCAGAAGTTCAAGCCTTCAAAGGTGAAATTGCCCAATTGTCGCTACTTCTTGACGGTAACGGAATCGGACAAGGTAGTCTTGTTACAACAACAAGAAGACCAATCACAATTCCTGTTGGGGATTTTTTGCTCGGCAGACTGATTGACCCATTGGGAAATCCGATTGATGGAAAACCTTTAGACACAACAAATGCACTTTGGAAAGAAATCGAAGGTCCTCCCCCTGGACCATTTGAAAGACCTATTATTACAGAACAATTTTCAACAGGTGTTCGTGCAATTGATGGGTGTATGACAATGGGTTGCGGACAACGTTTGGGGTTGTTTGCTGGTTCCGGAGTTGGTAAAAGTACACTGCTTGGTATGATTGCAAGAAATTCTGATGCTGACGTTAACGTTGTTGCACTAATCGGTGAACGTGGTCGTGAGGTTAAAGAATTTGTTGAAGATGCGCTGGGTGAATATGGTATGTCAAAATCTGTTTTGGTATGTTCAACAGGTGACCAACCACCACTAATCAGACAAAAAGCACTTTTGACGGCAACAGCCGTATGCGAATATTTTAGAGATCAGGGCAAAAAAGTTTTCTTGATGACAGACACCGTAACTCGTTGCGCTATGGCAGGTCGTGAGGTTGGTTTGTCGCTAGGTGAACCTCCGACAATGAAAGGTTATCCGCCATCAATTTTCTCTTGGTTACAGAAGGTTTTGGAAAGAGCGGGAAACAGTCCAAAAGGTTCTATTACAGCGCTATACACAGTACTTATGGAAGGTGATGACATTTCAGACCCGATTGTCGATATTGTCCGTGGTATTGTAGATGGTCACATTTTCTTGTCAAGAAAAGTTGCAGAATCTAACCACTACCCTGCGATTGACGTTTTGGGAAGTATTTCCCGTTTGATGAGTGCCATTGCTTCTCCTGAACATAAAAAAGCGGCAGGTAAATTGCGTACAATTATGTCACTTTATAGAGAAAACAAAGACTTGATTGACGTTGGTATGTATCAACCTGGGTCAAACCCACGACTTGATACGGCAATTGAAATGATGCCAAAAATTAACGCATTTTTGCAACAACGAACAGACGATAGCGTAACAATGGAAGGCACGATTAATCAACTTATTGATATGATGAAAAATGTTGATATTTAGAGATAACACAAAAGTAGAAATTACGTTGTCGGCGTGGCAACGCCAACTTACCTTTCAAATTCTGGCAAATTAATATTAAAACAGATTCCGGATCGGAGTCCGGAATGACCGGTTGGTAGGCTTAGCAGAGCTTTCGTCATTCTGAAAAGATTAAAAATCAAGCAATTCCTAATTGCGTAGATTTTATCTTATTCAGAATCTGTTCAAATAAATAACAAGTTTGTACAATATTTACAAACAGATTCCGGATCGGAGTCCGGAATGACTAATTGGTGCGCCTAGCAAGGGTTTCGTCATTATGAAACGTAGGTCAGGCACCGCCTGACACGTAAAATTACATCGTTGGCGTGGCAA
>CAVHEM010000026.1:0-10379 GCA_963635055.1 Bacteroidaceae bacterium
ATTTTTCTACCATTTACGTCAGGAGTTTTTGTAACGTATCCATGCCCTTCTAAAATAGTGATTATTCGAGAAATATTAGGTCTGTCTTTCAATGTCAAAGCAGACAATTGGCGTTGGTATAATTCCTCATTTTCGTACAAAACTTCAAGTACAGTAAATTGTTCCGGTGTTATTTGAAATTTGTGTGCGGTAAATGTTTGAACTGCCAGCATTTTTGACAAATTTCCGACTCCTGAGAGTTTCGGACCTATTTTTTGATTAAATAAATCTTTATTGTGCATGTTTTTCTCTTTGTGTTATTATGATAACATAAGGAAATAAAAAAAGTATGAAAAGTTTAAAAATATTAATTATTTTTATTTGTTTACTCTCATTTACCACAGTTACAGAAGCCCGAACTCAAGATGATACAGCGCAAAGACACGCTTCTTATATGAAATTGACATGGTGGGAAAAATTTAATGATGAGAATTTAAACAATAATTTAACAAAATTATTTTCAAATAATCAGGATTTGAAAATTGCTTCAATAAAATCTCAACAGTCACAACAAATAATGAAACAAGCATTTGCAAATCAATTGCCACAAGTTTATTTTAACGGAAATTTGCAACGAGTTTTTACGGCAAGTGACGAAAAGTTTGGTAGTTTGGTTATTCCTGATTACAATCAGGCTCATTATAATTTGCCGCTCACAATGTCTTATGAAGTTGATATTTGGGGTGAAAATTACTTAAAAACAAAGAGTTTTAAAAAACAAATTGAGATGACAAAGCAAGATGAACGCTCATCTTATATTTCAATTTCTTCAAATTTCGCTTCTGAATACTACACATTGATTGGACTTGATAAACTTATTGAAAATCAACAAAAGTTGACCGATTTAGAAGAAAAAATTGTTGATTTAGAAGCGCAAAAGTACGAGAGCGGTTTATGTCCATTGGCTGAAGTTTTGTCAGAAAAACAAACCCTTGCTCAGATGACAGAACGTTTGAATTCATTAAAAGAACGTCAAGATGTCGTTTCTAATGATTTATTCTCAATGTTGGGAGATAGATATGATTCAAAAATTTTGAGAAGTGATTACAATTCGATTACTTTACCAAGTATTCCGAGTGAAATTTCAACTGAAATTATCGAAAATCGTCCTGATATTAAAAAAGCTGAAGCGTATATTGAGAAAACCGGAATTGATGTGAAAGTTGCTCGTCGTGATTTTTTGCCGAAATTTCAAGTTTATGGACAAGTAGGTTTTAATGCTTTTGATTGGTGTAGAATGTTTGCTCCGCATACATTTTTATCAAATGTCGGAGTTGCACCATCACTTGACTTATTCACAGGTGGTATGAAAAAGGCAAAATTAAAATACAGTAAGCTTGAATATGAAAAAGCCTTGCAAATTTATGAAAAGAGTATTTTGACTTCAATTCAAGAACTGAATGATTCTTTGATGAGTTATCGAACTTCTGAACTTAACCATAAGAAAAGTCTGGAACGATACGAATTAGAGCAATCAAAATTGGATTTGGCTAATCAAAAATATTCAACCGGCGCTCAATCAAAATTAGATAATTTGAAATACAATCAAAAATTATTGCTGGAAGAAGCCGATGTAATTATGAACAACATAAACCGTGAAATTGCTGTCATAAATATTTATAAAGCAACCGGTGGAGTTGATTATACTGAGAATTTATAAGAAAAACGACAACTTTTATAAGTTGTCGTTTTTTAGTATATGTTGTATTTTTATTTTATTATGCATTTTCGATTTGGCAAATAAAATCCGGATTTTCTTTCATTTTTGAAATTATTTCATCAAATGTCAACAAACCTTCAGTTGCGCCAAATTTTGAAACAACTCCTGTAGAGTTGATTGAAGCAGCAATTAATGCTTTTTCAATATTTTTGTCGAAATTTTTTAATGCTGCGCAAAAAGTTGAAGCAAATGCATCACCAGCGCCTAGAGTAGAGGCTACAGGACCTTCAAATGTTGGGCAGAAGTAATATTTTTTGCCATCAAAAGCGTATGCGCCTGAACCACCATCAGTGATTACAATGATTTGGTAATCATTACATTTTAAAGTTTCAAACATTTTCTTCAAATCAGGGTGTATAAGTTGGTTTGAAAACTTTTCATCTTTAGTATCTTGTCTTAATTGAATACCAGTGGCTAGCGATGCTTCTTCTTTATTCATAACCACTATATGCGCATATTCTAATGTTCTTTTCAGATAATCAAATCCTTTTTTAATTCCGGTTGAGCCTGCATTAAAGCATACAAAAACCTTATTTTCTTTTGCGAATTTTACAATATCATCAAGAACCTTGTTGCTATCACCGTTTAGTGGTGCGATATACAATAATTTTGAATTTTTGATTGCATCAAAATCTATTTCAGATTTTTTTATGTGAGCATTTGCTCCACGGTGAGCCAATACAGTTCTATCACCTTCAAAACTTGTCAAAATTATTGAAAATCCTGTTGAATCTTCTTTATCTTGAATTATAGAACTCATATTAACATTTCTGCTCTTGAAAAAGTTAAATATACCTTGAGAATAAATGTCATCTCCAATTTTGAAAATTACGCTTGTGTTAAATCCAAGATTTGCGAAATTAGTAGCAGTATTAACTCCACCGCCGCCAACTTTTGAAGCAAAGTCATTGATTTCAACTTTTGCACCGTATTTATAACTCATAAACTCGGTCTTACGTTCTTTTTGTCTTACTGAAACTACACTGGCTTCGTCACATTCTACAAAAACGTCCATTGTAGCACTACCAATAGTTATAATATCAGGCATTTTCTCTCCTCCATACTATCTTGCCATTTGTTTTCATGCTACCATAAAAAAGAGTTTTAGGGTAAGTTAAATAAGTAAAATTATTTTTTTTTAACTAAAAACCCCTTGATAATAATATATCAAGAGGTTTTTATAATTTGCTTGTAATCTTTACTATTATTGAATAACTTTTGCTTTGTCTTCTTCGGTTACATTTTTAATAGTAAGATTTACTCTGCCTTTGTCGTCAATTTTGATAACCTTAACGATTACTTCTTGACCGATTGTCAAATGAGGTTCAATAGTTTCAATTCTTTCGTTGCAAACTTGAGAAATGTGAACCATACCATCTTTACCGCCGCCCAATTCAACGAAAGCACCGATAGGAATAATTCTAACTACTTTACCTTTGATAACCATACCTACTTCAGGTTTGAAAGTAAGGTCTTTAATCATTTTGATAGCGATTTTAGCACCTTCTTGGTCATTAGAAGTAATAGTTACTACACCTGTGTCTTGGATATCAATTTCAGCACCGGAAGCATCAATGATTGCACGGATTTGTTTTCCGCCAGGTCCGATAACTGTTCCGATATCATCTACAGGAATAGTCATTGTTGTAATGCTAGGTGCGTAAGGTGACATTTGTCCAGGTTCAGAGATTGCTTCTCTCATTTTTGAAAGAATGTGTAATCTTCCTTCTTTTGCTTGACCTAAAGCACGTCTTAATGTTTCGTTAGCAATACCTTTAGCCTTCATATCCATTTGAAGAGCGGTGATACCGGTATCATTACCTGTAACTTTGAAGTCCATGTCGCCAAGGAAGTCTTCAATACCTTGAATATCTGTTAATACAACAGGTTCTTTACCTTCTTCTGTAATCATACCCATTGCAACACCACCAATCATGCATTTTACAGGTACACCGGCATTCATCAAAGCCATAGAAGAACCGCAAGTTGAAGCCATTGAGGTTGAACCGTTTGATTCTAAAACGTCAGATGTAACACGGATTGTGTAACCGAATTCTTCTTGAGATGGTAGTGCAGGAATATTTGCTCTTTCTGCTAAGTTTCCGTGACCAACTTCACGTCTGCCAGGACCTCTAAGAGGTTTTACTTCACCAACAGAAAATCCTGGGAAGATATATTTGTGCATGTAAGTTTTTTCTGTTTCAGGGTCAACGCCGTCAAGTTCTTGTTTCATTGAAGGACCTGCAAGTGTTGCAACAGACAATACTTGAGTTTGACCTCTTGTGAATACTGCAGAACCGTGCGCTCTAGGTAGAACACCAACTTCGCACCAAATTGGACGAACTTCGTTAGGTTTTCTTCCGTCTGCTCTAACACCTTCATCTAAAATCATTGCTCTCATGATTTTCTTTTCAGCAGCTTTGAATTCTTCTGCTACAAAGTCAATTCCTGTTTCTTCAATGATTTGTTTGATGTAGTGATCATCAGGTAAAGCATCAACTTTTTCTTTAACAAGTTTTTTTGCTTCTTCTAATTTTTCTTGACGATATGTTCTATCAAAATGGTGGTAAGCATCAAAAATCATATCGTGAGCAGTTTCATTGATAATATTTTTCAATTCTGTTGTATCGTAAGGGTTAACAAATTCTTGTTTTGTAACTCCGCATTCTTTAGCAAATGCAACTTGCGCTTCACATTGTTTTTTGATTTCGCCTTGTGCAAATTCAACAGCAACCATAATATCGTCTTCTGTTACGAATTTACAACCTGCTTCAACCATGATTACAGAATCATGAGTACCGGCAACAACGATGTCTAAGTCTGAAGCTTTTGCTTGTTGGTGAGTCGGGTTAGCAATTAGATTGCCTTCAGCATCTCTTGAAACTCTAACAGCACCGATAGGTCCTTCAAACGGAGCGCCTGATAACATCAATGCACAAGAAGCACCTAACATTGCCAATGTATCAGGTTGATTTTCTTGGTCGTAACTGAATAATTGGGCAACGATTTGAATATCATTTCTATAACCTTTTGGAAATAGTGGTCTTATAGGTCTGTCAATCAATCTTGAAATAAGAATTGCTTTGTCGCCGGCTTTACCTTCTGAACGGTTGTAGCCACCCGGAATTCTACCGATTGATGACATTCTTTCTTCATAATCAATAAGTAATGGGAAGAAATCAATACCAACTCTAGGTTCTTTTGATACACAGCAGTGAACAAATAACATAGTATCGCCACATCTTACTGTAACTGAACCGTTTGCGGATTGAGCGTATTTCCCTGTTTCAACAGTGACGGTTTTTCCGCCGATTTCCAATTGGAAACTTTTTGTTTCAGGTTTCATAAACTACCTTTTCTTTCTGCGTTCTAACTAACGCCTTTAAGTTATACACTTCCATTTATGATTTTATTATACCCCAAACATAAAAAACTAAATGTTGCAATTTGTTCAAATTATAGGTTAAATTTTGTGTAAACACTTTACATATCACTGTCTATGTGAAATAATGTCAGTGTAATTGTAACATTTTGTTAATGGTATCTTTTATATTAGCAAAAAAATATTTTCTCAAGGTTTTAACCGTAGGAAAATATTAGAAAGTAGTGAGGCGTTCAAATGTTATCTATTCAACCTGTAAATGTAACTTCTCCAAAGATGAGAAATGTTCAGTTCGGTAATCGTTCTGCATTCACTGTAGAAACTCCTGAAGATGAGGCATATAGTGAAAAGACCAAATTCTTTGAAAAACAAAAACAAGAATTTGAAAATATTGTTAATGATGAAAGAACTCCTGAGTTCTTGAAAAAAATGGGAAAAGCATTTAAAGTTATTTCCGAAGCGTTATTTAACGGTTGGTTGGTAGCATGGGGGGCATCAAAAGGTGCAAAATTTGTTAAATCTTCACTTGCAAGCGGAATGAACGGTAAAGTTGCACAAGAAGCAAAAACGTTTGCTAAACCTATTGCCAATGGTTTTCGCAAGGCTGCAGGTGCAATCGCAGGTGGTTTTGCTACTGTTGGTGAACATATTAAAGCGTCAAAAACCTATACAAATCTTGCAGAAAAATTAACTAATTTTGCTGAAAAAATGGATAACCACAAATATGGTCAATATGTAATGTCAGGTTTGAGATTGGTTGGAAAAGGTATCAAAGCCGCATTTGGTTTTGTAGCTAAACCATTTGAAAAACTTGCAGAAAAAATAAAGGGTACTAGTTTTGATACAGCCTATGACAAGGCTGCAAAAGCAACTTCTACTACATTAGGTGTTGGTGCAGGTGCAGCATCAGCTTATGATGAAGCGGTTCACCCTGAAACTCAAAAAATGCATGACGAAGTTGATAATGAAAATATCAATAATGATAAAAAAGAATTTGATGATGAAGTTCAACAGCATTTAGATGAACTTGATGGGGAGGACGAATAATGGCTCAGATGACCGTATCAATCAATAGAGAAGCTGTTAGAACTCCTGAACAACGTCAAAAAAGACAAGAACAAGTTGCATCTGGTGTTGGTGGAGCAGCAGGTGTTGGGGCAGCAACAAAATTTGCCGGTAAACGTGCATTGAAACACGAAGCAAAATCGGAAATGCTTGCAGATATGTATGCTCAAGTTAGTCGTACAATGAATAGCGTAAACGAAGGTTCTCAAGTTTCAAGCGGGTTGTGGCATGCTTTTAAAGCAAACATGACAAAATATACAAAAAGTGTAGAAACATTGTTACTAAAATTTAAAGAATCTAAGTTTATCGGACCAATTATTAAAAGTCCTGTTACCGCAAAATTCTCAGCATTGGCTGGTGGTGCTTTGGCTTTCTTTGTCCTTGTTACAGGAATAAATAAGGCTGCAAGATCAGGTTCTTTGGCGGTTGAAGATTTGAAAGATAAATATCATCAATATAAAGAAGCCGCATAGAATATTAATAAAGTTGTTAAATTTTAAAAATCGTGTTAGCATAACGCTATGCACGATTTTTTTATTAAAGGGATAAATAATACAGATATTAAACAAGAGCTTTTTGATATTGGATTTGATAGAAGCTATGCACATTATGCGGTACAAAAGTATAAATATGCCAATTTTAAAATTTTTGATTTGACAGTTGCACAAGCAAACATTTTGAAACAAACGGCATTGTCTGTCGGTGCTGATTGTGCAACGAACAAAGACGTAGTTACAGGAACTGCTGAACTTTCATCATGTATCTTAGGTGGAAGCTATTCTCAAATTCAAAAAATAGCAACTAAGTTAAAGGTTCAACCTTTTGGATTGAAAGAGTTAGCAGAAAAGTTGTCAAAACTTGTTGTCAGAAAGAAAGCGAAAGAACCTACTAAACTTATGGGAGTGTTAAATCTTACTGAAAATTCTTTCTCTGATGGCGGTTTGTATAATAATTATGAAGATGCGATTAGACATCTTAACGAATTGTTAGAAGAGGGTGCTGATGTTATTGATATTGGCGCTGAATCTACAAAACCGTATTCTGAACCTGTTGGAGTTGAAGAGCAAATTGAAAAGTTATTGCCGATATTAAAATATGTCGACGATAACTGCATTGAAACGCCAATTAGTATTGATACAAGAAGTTCAAAGGTCGCAAGAATTTGCATTCAGTATGGTGCAAAAATTATTAATGATGTTTCAGGTTTTGATTATGATGAGCAAATGGTTGATGTAATTGCACAAAATCCATCTGCAAAAGTCATTATTCAGCATAGTTTAGGCACTCCTGAAACTATGCAAAATAATCCGACGTATTCAAATTTGATGGACGAAATTTGTATTTCTTTAGCCAAAAAGATTCAATTAGCATTAGAAAAAGGTGTTAAATTCGAAAATATAATTGTTGACCCAGGAATAGGATTTGGAAAGTCTAGAAAAGATAATTTTGAAATTATTAATCGTTGGCAAGAATTGAATGCTCTCGGTTGTCCTGTAATGATTGGATTGTCCAGAAAAAGTCTGTTAGGAATGCCCGACGAAACAAATGACGAGAAAGATATCTATACATTGGCGCTAGATAGTATTTTGATAAGTCAAAAAATTGATTATCTTCGTGTTCATAACTTGAAAATGCACAAAAAGTTTATTGATATGTATAACTAACCGAGTTTGAGAATTTACTCAGGTTGTAGTTTGAAAAATATTAGTATTATGCGTAATACTATAATTTCCATATTGATATTTTGTTTTGTGATTAGTTTGCTTAGCGGAATTTTTCAATTGTTAAACCATACCTATATCAAGGCAGAGTTTAAAAATGCTGATCCAATGCCATCTCGAATGGACGTTTTTTACAAAGGCTATAAACTCGGAACTACTCGCAAAATCAGAATTTCTGATGATTTTAAAACTACTTACCTATATATAACTTTAAATCAAAGAGGTCTACATTTACCAAAGAACATATCTGCAGAAGTTAAACAGTATGACAAGGACACAAAATATGTTGCATTGATTTATCCAAGTGCACCGAGTTTGAGATTTATCAAAACTGGAGATATTATCAAAGGAAAATCGACATTAACATTAAGTGGAATTTCCGACTTAAATCAGGCTCACATTGATAGTCTAGCCGATAGAGGTGTTGATTTGTTGTCATCTGCCAAAGGTACAACAGAATCTTTAACTGCAATGTTTGATATAGTTACGGATATTCTTGAAGAAAATAGGTCAAATATCTATTCAATTACATTAAATTTTCGCAATAGTATGGAAAATTTGAACAAAACAACATATCGAATGCAAAGTCTTTCCGGCAAACTTGACGACGAAATTACAAGAGGTACTATTCGCACAAACAGTAAGAATATAGAACAGTTGACGGGTAATTTTGCCAAAAGTTCTGATAAAATTTATTTGTTTTCAGGATCTTTAGGTAAATCGGGCGATAATGTCAATTTGTTGGTTAATAATACAAATACTCTTGTTGATGTGTTAAAAATGACTGTTTGTAATGTTAATGATATTATTCTTGCGTTTAAAGAAACTTTGCGCAAAAAATTTGGTGGTGCAAGAGTCCTATTTAAACAACCGGTAAAATAATAATTAAAATTTATCCAAAAACTCTTTTCTGAATTTCAAGAGCGGTTTTGGTGGTTGCAAGTCCTGCTTGTGAACTTTCTTTTAGTGTTGGGGACATTAAAGCGCCTGTTTGTTCCATAGCATCAACAACTTCATCAATTGGAACTTGTGATTTTATACCAGCAAGAGCAAGTTCTGCTGCCGTAATCGAATGAACTGCCATAAATGGATTTCTTTTTACACAAGGAACTTCAACGAGTCCTGCAACAGGATCACAAGTTAATCCTAAAATGTTTTTTAGCGCAAGCGCTGCTGCATTAAGAATTTGACTTACCGTTCCGCCTTGCAATTGACAAATTGCAGCGGCACTCATTGCTGCTGCTGCGCCACATTCCGCTTGGCAACCGCCTACCGCACCGGCTAAAGATATTTTTGCTGCAATAATTCTGCCTATTTCACCTGCTGTTATCAGTGCATTTATCTGTTCACGCTCAGAGTGGTCAAAATCTTCACTGACCGCAACTAAGGCTGATGGCACAATCCCGCAAGAACCTGCTGTAGGACAAGCGACAATTTTTCCCATTCTGATGTTTTCTTCGCTTGTTGCAAGTGCATATTCTAATATCTTTTGGAAAGTTGAACCGAAAATGGCACGTTCTTTTCTGTATCTTTTTTGCAATCTGTCACAATCTTGCCCGCACATTTCACTCATTGACAATTCTTTACTAGCCATGCCGGTTTGAATTGCCTCTTTCATTGCATATAGACTTTTTTCGGCAAAATTTCGAACTTGTTCTACTGTTATTTCGCCGTCTTTAGTCATATTTTCTTGTGCAATTTCATAAATTTTTTTATCTTTTGAAATACATTCATCATGTAATTGTTCAAATGTGTTTATTTTATTCATAATTTTAATTTTCCAATTTTTCAATGTAACTTACAAAGTAAACTTCCGGAATAGCTTGAATTTTTTCGACAATTTCATCTGTGATATTTCCGTCAATGCTGATTATCATTGAAGCTTCTTTTCCTTTTTCATCTCTATCGCAGTTTAAAGATGCAATATTTTTATCATTCATTTGTAATATTGTCGAAACTTGTGAAATCATGCCCGGCATGTCTTTGTACACCAACAAAAGAGTATTGTATTTCCCCGTTAATTTAACGTTAAAATCGTTAATTCTTCGGATTGCTATTTCTCCGGCACCAACAGATTCTCCGGCAATGAACATTTTTGTTTTGCCAATAAACGTTATCTCTACGGCATTTGGGTGTTGTTTGAAATTATCGCTATATAAAAATTCGTATTCGATATTTTTTGCTAAGTCAGAGTCAAAAATATCTTTTATACGTCTATCATCAACTTCAAGCCCTAAAACTCCCGCCAATAAACCTTTTTCAGTACCGTGACCTTTGCCTGTGTGAGCATAAGAATTGTACAATTTGAAGGTTACTTTTTTGAAGTCGTTTTTGTAAATGTTTCTTGCCAAAAGTCCTAATCTCACGGCTCCTGCGGTATGTGAACTCGACGGACCAATCATGATTGGTGAAATAATATCAAATAATGTAGTTTTTTTCATTAGTAATTTTC
>CAVHEM010000026.1:10389-16974 GCA_963635055.1 Bacteroidaceae bacterium
GTTTAAATTTTGTTCAATTCGTTCTTTGATTGCTTTTGTGTTTTCTATGTCTTTTATTTTTGATTCAACTAGTTCTTGTTTTGTTTTAACTTCTTTTTGTTCATCAAATGGATTTTTGGTTGTTGAATTGTTGTTAAAACATGTAAAATATATTGCCAAAATGACAACAATTACTATTAACAATTCGATTATCCCTACTGCTTTTTTCATAAAAATCTCCGATTATTTTAATTTATTCTTTGTAAGAAACATAAGTATTGCTTCTTCTTTGTCTTGAGGTGTTCTTAATGAATTTTTGTTTAGTTTAAAGTTTTTGACTTCCGGTGGAACGAAAAATTTGTTGTAAATCGTCAATACCACAAAAAGTACAAAGAAAACAATGACTGTAACAATCATTGATAGTAACAATTTACCCATCTCTGAATGTGGGTGCAGTAAATTTCTTGCATGTGCAACATTAGCAGTGCTAGAAAGCACTACTAATCCTGCGACAAATAATTTTTGAATTATTTTATTCTTCACTAGTTTCCTCTGTTTTTTTAGTCTTTTTTGTTGTTTTTGAAGAACCTCTGTTAGGTCTTCTTGTTCTTTTCTTAGGTTTTTCTTCTACCGTTGCAACTTGTTCAGAGTTTTCTAGTGCTTCGGTTGGTTCTTGAGCAGGTGCTGACGGTTCTTCAACTTTTGGTTGCTCTGTTACTACTGCTTCTGCTTCTGCTGTTTTTGTTGCAGCGGCTTTTTTTGCAGTAGCTTTTCTACGTCTTGTTTTTCCCTTAATTTTCGGTTCAACAATTGGTTCTGTAGGTTCAGATTGTTGTTCTTGAATAGTTTGTTCAGTAACAGGTGCTTCTGCATTTTCATCAATTTTAGGTTGAACTTCTTTTTCAGGTTGTTGAACTTTTGTTTCTTCTTCAACTTGCGCTACAACAGGTTGAGTGGTTTCTGCTTCTTGTTCAACTTTGTTTTGTTTATCTTTTTTGTCATACTTATTTTTTCTGTTTTTGCGTTTGTTGTTTTCTTTTTTTACAATTTCTTCTGCTACTGCGGCAGATGGCTCTGTTTCTATTGCTATTTTTTGTGGTTGTTCTTGAATTTCTTCAACAGGTGTCGGAGCCTCTTGTTGTTGGTTATTTTTGTTAAATTTACTTTTCTTGAAGTTTGCGATAGGTAATTTAACTTTAGCGGCTTTGGCTCTATATTCGCCTTCTGCGGTTGGTGTAGCAAAGTTGAATTCAATCATTGAATACCCGCTACCTTGGCAGTGTGGGCATTTTTTTGTGAAAATTTCTGATAAAGATTGACCTTGACGGTGTCTTGTAAGTTCAACAAGTCCCAAATCAGAAAGTTGACCAACTTGAGGTTTTGCTTTATCAGGTTCAAGAGCAATTTCTAATTCTTCCATCATTGCAAGTTTGTCGGCTCTTGAAATCATATCAATAAAGTCAACGATAACCATACCGCCAATGTTTCTCAATCTCAATTGACGTGCAATTTCATGAACTGCTTCTATGTTTGTTTTTAAAATTGTTTCGTCTTGAGTTGCGGAACTTATAAATTTACCGCTGTTTACATCAATTACTGTCAAAGCTTCTGTTTGTTGAATGTATAAGTATCCGCCTGATGGCATGTTTACTTTTACTTTTAATGCCGCTTTGATTTCTTTATGTATATCCATAGCAACTAAAAGCGGGTCAGTACCTTTATATAAAGTTACTTGAGTTCCTTTTGCCATGTGCCAGTTTTGCAAAATAGTTTGAACTCTGTTCATTGCAAACGGAGTATCAACAATGATTTCTTTAACGTCTTCTGTACATGCTTCTCTTATTACTCTATATAACAAATCTTGGTCACGATAAATCAAGTTTGGCGGAGTTAAAGTTTCTGCAGAAGTAATGATATTGTTCCATTTTTCGAGCAAAATTTCCAAATCTTCTTGAATATCTGATTCTGTTTGACCTTCGGCTTCTGTTCTGATAATAATACCAACACCAACAGGTTTAATTAGATTGATAATTGATTTTAATCTTGCTCTTTCTTTAGAGTTTTCAATTTTTTTGCTGATACTTACTCCAGGTTCGTTTGGCATCAATACTAAAAATCTTCCAGGAAGGCTGATTTCTGTAGTAACTCTAGGTCCTTTGTGTCCTGTTGGTTCTTTTACAACCTGAACAATAAGTTTTTGTTTTGGTGAAAGTTTTTCTTTAAGAGTACCTTTGCCCATAACATCTTGAGCATGTAAAAAGCCCATTTTATCTGTGCCAACATTTACAAATGCGGCATCAATACTTGGCAATATATTGTCTACTGTTGCCAAATAAACATCACCTAATAAAACTTCTCCTCTATGGATAAAAAAGTCAGTAACGACTTTGTTTTCTAATACTGCAGCGATATTATCTCTTTCTGCAATAACAATCTTTTTCTCTACCGGTTGATTTGTGTTTCGATTTCTGTCGTGCATAAATTTTCCTTTACTATAACTCATGTAATGACTCGGTTAGGAATTTTATTCTAGTAATGCTAAATGTTACATCTTTTGCAATTACGTCCATCAAAACGTCAGCTCTGACTGGCGGAATTTCATTTCCCTGACCGGTCTTTAATACTATAAATAGACTGTCACCTTCAAATCGGTGTGAGCCGATTGATTTTTTGATGTCTATTTTTTTTACTAAACTTTTTTTAGTTTTTCTTTCGACTAAAATCTCGTCGGAAGATAGAACTTTTTCTGTATTATATATTAATTTTTCAAAATCGTAAAGAGCGGGATTTAAGATTTTGATTTTGTATTCAGCCCATGATACAGTCTGGTCAATTGCTTTGTCTGTATTGTTAATTTTTTCAACGCTCAAAATTTTAGATGTATTATGCAGCGCATTTTGAAGTTCTTCTTTAATTATTTCAGGTGAAGTTTCTTCTAACAATTCAATATCGACTAATTCTGTTGTGCTTTCGCAATATAGTGGCAATGCAATACCCATTGAGATTTTCATTGTAGGGTTGTAGCCGCATGAGAATGCAACATTTAGGTTAGTTCTGGATACTGCTTTGAAAAATGTGTTTTGCCAATCCAGATGTGAAAAATATTTCAAAACACCGGTTTTTGTTAGTTTTATTCTGTATCTGAATAATTCTCTATTTTGATGGTGCGTTGAAGGGTCAACAACTACGGCAATTTCTTTGGCTTTTTGTTGGGCTTTTTCACTTGCTTTAAATTCAGGTGCCATAATTTTTTTGATACCCAAATTCGGACAAACTCCGCAGCCTACGCAACGTTGTTGGCAAGTTGGTACGATATGTGGAGAATTAGCATCAATCATCATTGCTTTTGTGTATTCAGCCTTGAACCAATCTTTATTTATTCCCGTATCAATAAAATCCCACGGCAATTCTTCATCTAGGCTGAATTGTCGTTCTGCTCTTTGAGATAGGTTTATCCCAAGTTCTTCTGCCGTTTCAAACCAAATGTTTTTGTCAAAATATTCTCCCCACGCATCAAGGTAGCAGCCTTTTTTATACAGTGCTTCTACATATTTAGATAAGGTTTCATCTCCACGAGTTAACGCTGCTTCAAGTAGTGAAACAAATTTTTCGTGATAATTCACTTTTACCCCTTTAATGTGTTTAACTTGTTCCATAAGATGATGAATATGTTCTGTAACATCGTCTAAATTCATCTGACCGCACCACTGGAATGGTGTGAACGGTTTTGGTACAAAAATTGACAGGGTACATGTCAAATCAAGTGAATGTTTCAATTCTTTTTCTTTTTTTAGCAGTTTTGAACGGTATCTGATTCTTCTAAATAATTCAGCCATTTCGTCCATATCTTCAAGAGTTTCTGTCGGTAATCCGCAAATAAAATAGAATTTTACTCTTGACCAACCGTTTTCGTAAAGTGTCAAAACTGCGTTCATTATTTGTTCTTCAGTAATGTTCTTTTTAATTACATCACGTAGTCTTTGACTTCCCGCTTCTGGCGCTAGAGTCATTGTCGATTTTCGAACACTTTGTACTAAATTAGCCAGTTCTAAATTAAAGCCGTCAATTCTTTGACTCGGTAGTGATACTGAGATTTTTCTGTCGTTAAAATCTACTGCTAATTCTTTTATTACTTCGTTGATATTTGCATAATCGTTTGATGATAGTGATAACAATGAATATTCATCATAACCTGTTTTATTTACAAGTTTTTTCGCCTTATCTATGATATCTTCTGCGCTTCTTTCTCTAATCGGAAGAGTAACATGTCCGGGTTGGCAAAATCTGCACATTCTTCCGCAGCCACGTCTGATTTCTACAACTGCTCTATCTTGAATAGAGGAAGAAAACGGTATTGGATAACTTGTTAGTGCATTTTTATCATTTAGTTGTGCAACTCTTTTTACAACTTTTCCACCGACAAGTTTTGACCATCTTCCATTTTTAGGGTCTTTGCAAAGTGCCTTGATTCTTTCATTTCTTGGCAAACCTTTTGTTTCTTCTAAAATTTTGCAAACTTCAATAATTGTGTCTTCGCCGTCCCCTACCATAAATACGTCAATAAAATCACTCATTGGTAACGGGTTGAATGTGCAAGGTCCTCCGGCAACAATTATTGGGTCATTATCGGTTCTGTCAGTGTTTTTATAAGGTACACCGGACATTTCCATCATTTTTAATACAGTAGGATAAGCCATTTCGTACTGCAATGAAAATCCGATAACATCAAAATCTTTTAAATCTCTTTTTGATTCTACTCCATATAATGTTTCAGGTTTGAAATCTGGTTCAGGTGCGTAAACTCTATCGCACATAAAATTTTCTTGCTGATTTATCAAATCGTATAATATTCGAACTCCAAGATTTGAAATTCCGATTTCATATTTATCCGGGAATGCAAGTGCAAATCTTATTTTTGCAGAGTCAAAATCTTTATTGTATGACAAGTATTCTCCGCCAACGTATTGATATGGCTTTGAACAATGATATAAACTTTCTTCGTATTTAAAACACATTTTTCTCTCTTATGCTAAGTCTTCCGGAAAATATCTGTCTATTTTTATAATTGTACCGTCGAGTTTGTTCTCTTCAAATGATTTCATAAATTTGAATAAATCACTGTTTGGTACGTGGTAACTGTACAAAAATATTTCCGAATTTATTTCTCTCATTACTGTTACCGTATAGTGGCATTTTGAGGCATAATTCAATAAATTTTCTTTGCTGAAATTGTTGCCGTTTAAGTCTTTTTTATGCTTGATATAGTTAAAACCCGCATAAAATTTAACCTGTTCTTTTATTTCTTTGGGAAAATTATCCATGCTTTGGGTTGCAGAAAATAAATTTATAACATTATTATCTTTTTTCTTTGTCATAAGCACTACTCTCCCTAACTTTATTAAACTATATTTTTATTAAAATGTCTAAATATTAAGACTATTCCGCTTTTAAATCTTTCAAGTAATCTAAAACTTTCAATGCAGTTTCTCTGCGAATATCTTTTGGTGAAAGTCTTAAATATTCAATGGCATGCGAAACTTTGATGTTTTTATCGTACCATCTTCTCATTATGTAGTTATATTGGTCTTCCAATGATAATTTTTCAAGTTCGACATCTTTAAGCAAGTTAATAATATAATCAGCACATCTGACTTGAATATCTTCTGATGAATGCTCAAGTTCATTGATTGCCCTACTTACAGCAGCATCTGCATCATACCATCTTTTAAACATGTTCATAATTAATTCCTCATTTGTTAAGTATATTAAAGCAAAATTATGCAAAAAAGTAAATTATTTAACAAAAAATACCTTTATATATATGTAGGTAAAATTTAAAGGTTGTAGTATGGCAGATATTTATGATATGAGTTCATATAATTTTAGAAGCACATTCGATACTGATATCGGAATTCTAAATATGGACAAAATGATTACCCCACCAAATATGACCCCATTTAATCCTGTTGCAGCGTCAATGAACGGAATTACAATGCAATCAGGTAATTTAGGCAATGACAAAGTTGAACTTACTTCTCAAAAAGAAAAAGATAGTCGATTTTGGTCAACTCTATTTAAAGGCGGTGCAGCATTAGGCGTTGGTGTTCTTGCTTTGAAACTCGGTAAAGCCGGCGGGTCAAAATTGTGGAACGGCTTGAAAAATGTTTCCTCAAAAGTAATTTCTAAATTCAAAAAATAATTGATGTGTGATGTGTTTTATTTAGCAGGTCTATATTGACCTGCTTTTTTATATGTTATATTATAACTTGTAGTTTGATGATTAGAGAAGGAGTTTAATAATGGCAAAAGATTGTAGTTTTGATATTGTATCAGAATATGATAAACAAGAATTGGTGAATGCGGTTGATCAAGTTAAAAGAGAATTGACAACAAGATTTGATTTGAAAAATTCTAATTCAAAGGTGGAATTGGAACAAGATAAACAGATTGTAATTACAACTAATGATGAAATGAAGTTGAAAAATATTTTAGATATTTTGCAATCAAAACTTGTTAAACGTAATTTGAGTATAAAAATTTTAGACCCAAAACCTGTAGAAAATGCTCTTGGCGGTAATGTAAGACAAGTTTTTGAACTTAAAAAAG
>CAVHEM010000026.1:16984-75438 GCA_963635055.1 Bacteroidaceae bacterium
ACTCAAGATTTGGCAAAAAAGATTGTTGCAGAAATCAAAAATACTAAACTTAAAGTTCAAGCATCAATTCAAGGCGAACAAGTGCGAGTAACCGGCAAAGACAAAGATGACTTGCAAGCGGTTATTCAAACATTGCGCAAAAATGCAGATGATTTTGATGTGCCTTTGCAATTCACAAATTACAGATAGGTTTTATCTTATGCATTTTTGTAGAAATTGAAGGTTCTTTCAACGTTTTTAGAAATAACGCCTTTGATTGACTCATATTCAGTTTGCAATGAAGAGTGTTCGGTATCGATATTTTTAAGTTCAAGATCGTATATATTGTCTTTAGATTCGATATCGTTCATTGCTCTATTGTATTCAGCTTCTGCTTTTGTTACTGCAGCATCATCTGTTTCTTCTGTAATTCTTGCACATGCTTTGTAATCAAGACCTTGCCATTGGTAAGAAGAATCAACTTGTTCCATTGTAACAATACCGCTTTCTAAAGCGTATTCAATCCATTCAGATGATGATGCTAAACCGTTTTCCAAAACTTTGTAGCCTTGCATCATTCTGTTGAACATGTTTGTATACCATTGTGCTTTGGCATCAGCGTTACCTGTGTTGTTTGTGTCGGTTGAATCTTGCCAAGCGTATTTTGGAGTACCGTATTCCTCAATAACTTTGTCAACCATAAATTCTTTGATTACAGTTTCAAAGTTTGAAGAAGGTGAAAAGCCTTCAGCAGCCATATATCTTAACAAGAAATCAATATCAGTTAATGAAATTTTGTCAAGTGTATAAGGATTTCCATTTTTATCAACGTATTTTTCTGTTTTGCCTGCTTCAAATTGTGCTTTAATTTTTTCCAAATTAGCAAGATCTTCTTCTGTCGTTCCTGCAAAAATTGTTTTCAAGTAAACATCACTTGCATTTGCAAAATCGTAATAATATTCACTCAAGTTTTTGGTAGAACCGGTAATTGCTTTGTTTAAATCAATTCCCATAGAAGTTACATAATCTCTGTTTGTTTGAGCATTAGGATTTTCTTCATCATACAATGCTGCAGCAAAGTTTTTGCTATAAGAGCTTTCCATATCTCTTAAAATTTCAGTCAAAATGTTATTTACAATTTCTTTTGCACCATCTGCATCAACTGATGTTACATTAGTTTTTGATTTGATTTTAGGTAATCCGTTAGCATCAGTTCCGTCTGCAGTGTAAGATGTAGATTCTGTGATATTATTTGACTCATCATAAGTATTAAGTTTAATAGAATTGATACATTCTTCAAATGAACAATTTGTTTTCAATGCTGTATCATCTAATTTTGTATCTGTGCTGCTGCCAGTGTATTCAACTTTTGTAACTTGATTAGTTGCTTCATCAATTGTGAATTGAATACCGTCTTCTGTTTTGTAAACTTTAGTTCCTGCAGCAATAGGGTTCTCATCAGTACTTAGAACTTCGCTAAGTGTGATGTCACTTGTTTGAGTGTAACCACTGCCAACTGCATTTACAGAATTGTATAATAAATCATTATATCTTTGTCTATCAGTAACGCCATCTGTATCTGGAGTATCAAGGTCAAATTGTCCGATGATTTTATTTGAAAGTGCAAAAGTGTTGTCAGGGTTATTGAATGCATCTTGCAATTCAGCCAACATGCCAGACAATGTTGAACTTGTGAAATTCATTTCATAAGCACCGCTTTTATAGCTGATAGAATTTCTGTTAGAAGAAGAAGTAAAATATGATTCCATTACTTTTCCTGAAGCATTTTCTAATGCAGAAGTTGAAGAAACATATTTGCTGTATGCTTTGTTGAAGTTTTCAACTTCTTGCGAATTTTCAAGGCTGTTGTAGTTTTTGTACATAGTCTCCATTTCGCTAACAGTAATGTAGTTGAATGGTTCAACATAGCCATCATTTGTGATGTTGCCAACTTCTTTAAAATAACTTGTTTCGTAAGTCAAACCGTGGTATTGAAGGTAAGTGTTTAAATTTTCACCGGATTTCATAAACAATGCAGCTTCATCTTCGCTTACCAACAATTGACCGGCAGCGTTAACAAGTCCGTATTGTGTGTTGTAAGAACTATAAGCAGTCAAAGCGTTGAAGCTCAAGTTTTGAGCTTTTTCAGTTCCGTCCAAGCCGTAGTTTGTGAATTTTAAAGTAGCATTATTTAATGCATTGATATAATTTTCACTTGCTTGTGAACTTTCTGTTGATAATCGCATTTTAGCATTGTTAATTGTTTGAGATCTAAGCTCATTATCAGCCAATCTTGCAGTTATTGTTAATAATCTTGCTTGTGATGCTGCCAATCCCATTTTTGCTATATCCTTTCGCTTTTCCTTAAAGTTATCGTATTCTATATATCGGCTTAATCTTCAATAACTTTAGTATTTTGACCTATATTGTTACGATTTTGTTACAATATTTTTATCAATTTAGCGTAATTTTTTGCAAAAGAAAAATGAACGAATTTGAAATTTATCCGTTCATTTTATAATCTATCCATCATAAATAAAACTTATTAACCGAATGATGAGAAGGAACTGCAAGAAGATGAACCTGAGCTTGAGCAACTTGCAAATCCACCATCACTGAAACTTCCGCAATCTCCAATCGTTGCAACTGCAGATGAAAAATCGCTCATAAAGCCATAATCACCGAAAGTTTCACCATCAGAATAATCTGAATAATTAACTTCTGTCGGAGTTGAGAATGAATATGAATCATATTCACCTGCTGACAAATAGCTTTTACCAAATCCCATTGCTAAAACACCTGCATTTTCAACTGGGTTGTTTTTAGAACTTCCGGTTTTCTTTGCTGATGTTGTATTAGATGTTTTATTTGTCTCTCCGAATAGTAAAATCATTTTTTTTAATCTCCAATGTTTCGTGTTTATTATTTACACTAATATAAAGTATTATAATTTTCTCAAATTTCAGCATGGACTTTATTCGTTACAAAAGTTAATATAATTTATACTCACATGGATTTACTCATTTAAATCCATGGGTTGATGTTCAACCTGAAAAATGATTGTATTATAGGTGTGTAGATTAGGGAGGTAAGGGAATTGAAGAAAGTTTTATTAATATTCACATTCTTAATTACGTTTATATTTACATCAGTTTCAGCACTTGCTGACGGTAATTATTTACATACAATAACATTAGAAAGAAACGATAATGACTATAATGTAATACTTGGTTCTGACAAAGTTACGAAGGTTACAAAAAAATCGCCGAAGAGTAATGAACTTGTGCTGGAAATGAGCGGAATTGAATCATCTGAATCAGTGAACGCTTTGTATAAAGGTACAAGCAATATTGATGGACTTATTATTGAAAATACGGCACCAAACAAATTAAAAATTTCAATTACAGCAAATGATATTGGTAATTCTACTGTTATTATTGATCCGATTAACGGTTCTCCATCTATTGTAGGTGAAAAGTTGCCAATGGATAAAATTTTATGGAGCGTGTTTGTGTTGGCACTTGTAGGTGTAATTGTTAAGTTGTCAAAAAGTATTACTGAAGAAGAAGAAGGATTAAACATTAGAAACGATATTAAGAACAGAGAAATTCAAATGTATAAGAAGTATAGAAAAGATGTTTCAATTTCTCCGATATACGCTCATAATGGCGATGCCAGATTGAAAACAATGGTGAAAAAAATAGATAGAAAGATAGACGAAAGGTTGCTATCAAATATCAAATAAAGAATTATTTAAACCTCAAAAGTTAAATATATCCCTAAAACATTTTATGTCATGCAAGTTTGAAAAAACTTGCTTTTTATTATCCGAAAAATAAATAGTGGGTGTATTGAAACTCCTGTGACTGGACGTAAAAACAGATTCTGAATAAGATAAAATCAACGCAATTAAAATTGCTTGATTTTTAATCTTTTCAGAATGACGATTGCAATACCAGTGTATACCAAATTTTAAGAGTCGGCATTGCAACGCAATGCCGACTCTTAAAAACATTTAAAAAACTCACAAAACTCTATTTTTGTATTGATGTAAAGTATTCATTGATATAATACTCAATTGCCTTTGCAGAATTTCCTGTTCCATAAGGGTTTTGCGCTTTTAATCTTGTTGAATTTCTGTCTTTATCCAAGATTGAAGAACTGAATGAAACAATTTTGTCATATTCAGCCCCAACTAGTACTGAAACTCCAGCATCAATACCTTCTTGACGTTCTGTTTCATAACGCATTACAAGAGTTGGGCAACCAAAAGATGGCGCTTCTTCTTGTATTCCGCCGGAATCGGTCAAGATTAATTTTGCATTCTTCATCAAATATACCAAATACGGGTAATCAAGCGGTTTTAGCAAATATACGTTTGAATATTCGCCGAGTCTTGAATAAACCTTACATTTAACATTCGGATTTGGGTGAACCGGAATAATAAATGTGTGGTCAGAATATTTTTTTACCAAATGTTCAATAGCATCAAGTATTCTGTCAATTCTTTCGCCATGATTTTCACGTCTGTGAACGGTTATCAAAACTAATTTGTCATTAACTTCAATATCTTGTGATTTATAAAAATCAGCAGCCTTATTCATTGTCTCGTCAGACAGGCAGAAAAGTGCATCAATAACTGTATTTCCGGTGACATGGATAATGCTTTCTTGAATATCTTCTTTTAACAATGCATTTTTGTTCTTTTCAGTTGGAGCAAAGTGCATTGCTGCAACTCTTGAAGTCATTTGACGCATAACCTCTTCAGGAAACGGTTCATAGATGTCATAAGAGCGCAATCCTGCTTCTACGTGGAACACTGGAATTTTGCGGTAAAAACTTGTTAATGCACCGCATAATACAGTCATTGTATCACCTTGTACAATAGTTGCATCTATTCTATTATCTGTAAAAACTTTGTCTAATGATGTTAAAATTCTTGATTGAATTTCTACAAGAGTTTGATTTTCTCTCATACAATTCAAGTTTATGTCTGCTTGCAATCCAAAATATGCAAGTGTTTGATTTGACAATTCTTTCTGTTGTTCTGTATTACAAATAATTACCCTGTAATTTTCAGGATATTTTTTTAGTTCCAATATTACGGGCGCCAATTTTATAACTTCTGGTCTTGTCCCGAAAACAAATAGTATATTCTTCTTATTCATATCTGTAGTTTATTATAAAAATCATATTTTTACAATTAAACAAATAAATAAAATTAATAGTCATTTATGCAATATGAATTTTGTTCTTTGCTATTTAATATAGTGCAAAAAGGGGGCTATATGTACGATTTGTATATTTTGAATTCTTGTCCTTACTGTCAAAAGGTTATGGGCTTTCTAAACTCTAAAAATATTAAGTATCACAAGTTTGATATATCAAATAAAGATAACGTATTGCGGTTATTGACAATTGGCGGAAAGGATCAGGTTCCGTTTTTATATAATGATGAAACTGATGATAAAATCTATGAATCTGACGATATTATAAAGTATGTAGAAAAAATAACGGGTAATATTATGCTTAATAATAAAAATACAGATACAAATACAAATGAATGCACATCTCGTGCAACATGTACTCTTTCACCGACTATTGCGGCATTAGAAAGTCTTGCGGTGATGTTTCTTAAACATTTGAGCTTTTATTTGCTTGAATTGAAAAAGTTAGGAGCGATTAACGTACAAATCCAACAAGAAATAATTGATGTTTTGGCTAGTCTTGTTGCCGTTAATGAATACAGTGAAAATGAATTATATAATATTGTGGTAAATGAGTATTTTATTCTTGATGAGGTTAAAAATACTTATACTAAATTGTCCAATGAACGTGAAATAGAAACAAAATCACTTATTTTACCGGTAGAATTTACTGAAAAAACTACATTAGCGCAGGCAATTTCTATGGGCGAAAAAATAATGCTTACGGAAGAAAAAGTTTCGGTAAAGAAAAATTTGTTAGCAATTTTGTTGATTACATTGCAAAGTATCAGCATAAATTTTGGTAATTATGTCAAATTAAAAGATTTTGATACAAAGTTGTTTTATCAAATTATTACAGCAATAAATAAATTCAATGCCGAGGATATTTCTACAAAAACAATTAAAAATGAAATTATAAAAATAGTAAATTCTGATTTTGAACTTCAAATTAATTTGGCAAATGATTTTTTACTGCATTTTGGAGATATATCCAAAGTCTTAGTTTCTCATTCTACCCGTAAAGGTAAGGCTATTCTTGTATCCGGTAACAACTTTACCAGTCTTTATGAAGTATTGAAACTTGCCAAAGAAAATAATATAGATGTTTATACGCATTCTAATCTCTTGATTGCGCATGCATTAGGTCTATTTAACAAGTTTGAAAACTTGCAAGGGCATTTTGGTAGTAAAACAGAAAATTGTATTCTCGATTTTGCGACTTTCCCTGGGGCAATTTTGATGACAAAAAATTTCAGAAATAACACCGAGTATTTGTATCGTGGCAGAATTTTTTCAAATGATTATATTGTACCAAAAGGGGTTACAAAGGTAGAAAACAATGATTTTTCGCCAATAATCGAAAGTTCGCTTTCTGCAAAAGGCTTTTCTAAGGGCAAAACCAAAGATGATACCCTTCTAGGTTATGATGAACCTGAAATTGTCACAAAATTTGCGCAAATTGCTCAAAAATTGAGTGTTGGTCAAATTTCCAGATTGTATATTGTCGGCATTGATGCGCTTTTGGAACGTGAAACTGCTTATTATGAGAAGTTTTTGAAATGTCTGAAAGACGATGAATTTGCAATAACTTTTTCTTATGAAGTGCAAAGAGAAAATGTTTTAGCAATAAATGTTGGAAATTTTATTCCGCTTATGAGTAGGTTGTTAAGTCAATTTTTTAGGCATGCGGATATTTCAAGTGATAAAATTTCTTTCTTTTTTACAACTTGCGATGTTATGACATTATCGTCGATTATTTTATTAGCATCAAAAGGTGCAAAAAATATTTATATGTCACAATGTGTTCCAACTATTGTTAATCCTGCGATATTTAATACTTTTATTAGTGAATATAATGTAAATATTACTTCCACTCCTAAAAAAGATTTGGAAAAAAACAGACAAAAAAATAAGGCGTCCTAAAAAGGATACCTTATTTTTAAATTCATTTATAAATAACGAATTAGTATCTGTAGTGAGCGAAAGCTTTGTTAGCTTCAGCCATTTTGTGAGTATCTTCACGTTTTTTGCAAGCAGAACCTTGTCCGTTTGAAGCATCTAATAATTCGTTAGTTAATTTATCGATGAATGACTTTCCGCCTCTTTTCTTAGCAGATTCAATCAACCAAGAAGAAGCAAGAGCGAAACCTCTGTCAGCTTTAACTTCGATAGGCACTTGGTAAGTTGAACCACCAATACGACGAGCTTTAACTTCTAACAAAGGAGTAGCATTAGTCATTGCTTTTTGGAAAGTTTCGATAGGATCTTCATTAGTTCTTTCTTTAATTCTTTCCATTGTACCGTAGAAAATCTTTTCAGCTAAAGATTTTTTACCACGACGCATAATTCTGTTGATGAATTTTGAAATATCAACGCTGTTATATACCGGATCTGCTAAAGGTATTCTTCTTGCAGGTTTAGAACGTCTTGACATTACTTCTTACCTCCCTTTGCATTTTTCTTAGCACCATATTTAGATCTGCTTTGTGTACGGTTAGCAACACCTGCGGTATCTAATGTACCACGAACGATGTGATAACGAACACCAGGTAAATCCTTAACACGACCACCACGGATTAGAACAACACTGTGTTCTTGTAGGTTGTGACCGATACCTGGGATATATGAAGTTACTTCAAATCCGTTTGTCAATCTTACTCTGGCAACTTTTCTAAGTGCTGAGTTCGGTTTTTTAGGGGTTGTTGTGTAAACCCTTGTACAAACTCCACGTCTTTGAGGACAATTCATCAAAGCTGGAGATTTAGTTTTGTCTTGTAGCTTTTTACGTTCTGAGCGTACAAGTTGGTTAATAGTTGGCATAATTTCTCCTTTTAATTTTACCAATTTGCCCTGCCTAAGTCTTACTGGGAACTTGGGCTTCGTATCCCGACTTATCACGTTTGCATGTCAAAAATTCAGCACGAAATCTCGACTAGCTTATCTTAATAAAACATCAACCAAAGCCGTTTGTCAACTGATTTTTAAGATATTTTACCCATTATGAATTGTGGTCAATAAGTTTTGAGATTGCATAAATTCTTGGATATTTACCGATAAGTGCAAATATTGCGCAATATGCAGTAATACCAAGTGTGAATGCTTGAACTAACGACCAACTAAAGAATATTGGTCGATTTAACAAAAATGTGATTTGTGCAACCAAATAATTTATAAATGGTATAAAACTCAAAAATTTTGCAATCAATTCACAACCAAATGAAATACAAAAAAACAACAAAGCAATAAAAATCGATTGCATTGCGTTAAATCTCAAAAATGGTGATACAGTTTTCTTTCTTATAGAAAACAATATTAACGCAATAAGCCCGCCCCACCCTGCAGTTAAATAAGAAATGCAAGATAAGATATTATCGATTATACCGTTTGAATTTTTGCTCATTATATAGCCCCAACAGCGTAATCTTCAACAACTTGACTATAAATCAATCTGTATTCATCATTGTCAGGCGCAATAGTGATTGACGATTTGTAAGATGAAATTGCTTTTTCTAAATCGTTGTCCAAATAATGAGCATTTCCAAGTAGCATGTAAATTTCAGCATCGTTTGGAGTTACTCTTAATGCTTGTTTATACAACTCAATTGCTTCCGGTATTCTGTTTAGTGTTGAATACAAGTTTGCAAGTAATACATAAGCATTCGGTGATTTTTCATCAAATGCGATTGCTTGTTTGAACATATTTATTGCATCTTCATAACGTTTAAATTCAGTTAATGAAATTGCATAACAAATATAAATTCTGTATTTGTCGTCTGTCATTGACAATGCTTTATCAAAGTAAGCGTAGGCTTGTTTTTCATCTTTAATCAATGTTGCTGCATTTCCTAGACAAACAGCAACAAGTTCGTTGTCTGGGTGTAAAACAAATACCTTTTTGAATAATTTTAATGCTGTTTGATAATCTAACAATTTGAAACAAACATTACCCAAATCAATCAATGCACTTGAATTTTCTGGGTCTAAGGATAGTGCTTTTTCGTAGTACGCTTTTGCTTCAACATAATCTTCAATATCTTGATATAACATTGCAATTGCATTGTAAATTTCAGGATTTGTTGAGTTAAAATCTATTGCTCTGTTGTAATAAAATAACGCTTTTGAAAAGTTTTTCCATTCAGCAAATACATTACCAATATTGTAATAAATCAGGTAATTTTTAGGATTTAACTCAAGCGCTTTATTATAGTAGGATAAAGATTTTCTGAAATCTCTTTCATAGAACCACATTGTACCCATACCGACCAACGCTTTGACATCATCTGGTTTAATTGCAAGTAAACTGTCTAAAACTGACATTACTTTGTCATAATCTCTTTGCTGAATGTATAACTCAGAAAGAGTGTGATAATTTTCAATATTGTTAGGCTCTTTCGCCATTTTAACGACTAATTCGTTAATCTTCTCATTTAAACTTAAATCTTTCATGACTATAATTATAGCTTATAAAGCCATTTTTGTAAATTAACTTAATATGTTTTAGCAATTTATTGGTCGATGTTTTTTATGACTTTGCATGGGTTGCCTACTGCTATGACATCTGACGGAATGTCTTTTGTTACAACTGAACCTGCGCCAATCACCGTTCTATCTCCAATCGTTACCCCAGGTAGTATTGTCACGTTTCCGCCAAGCCATACTTCTTCGCCTATTGTGATAGGTTTAGCACTTTCCAATCCTTTTACTCTGTCTTTTGCAACTGTCGGGTGGATTGCCGTATAAAATCCGCAATTCGGACCTATAAATGTGTTATTTCCGATTTTTATTTTGGTACAATCTAAAAATACACTGTTATGGTTAATATATACAAATCCATCAAATTCTATATTGTATCCGTAATCGCAGAAAAAATTCGGTTCAATTACACTGTTATTACCATAGTTTCCTAGCAATTCTTTTAATATCTCTTGTTTTTCCTCTTTTTGATTAGGGAGTAAGGTATTATATTTTTGGCATAAAGTTTTTGCTTTAATTCTATCATTTTCCAAGTCTTCACAAAATGGCATGTATGTTTCGCCGTTTATCATTTTTTCTCGTTCTGTCATATAAATACTCCAACTTAAACGCTACTCTTTGATAAATATTTTACAATAAAAAAAGAACTGATTAAATCAGTTCTTTTAAAAATGGTGGGTGTTGAGGGACTTGAACCCCCGACCCTCTCCTTGTAAGGGAGACGCTCTACCAACTGAGCTAAACACCCTTGTCTGTTAGGTCTTTGCCTCTCGACAAGATTTATATTAGCAAGAACATATTTTTATGTCAAGCGTTTTGATGAAACTTTTTTTATCAAATTTCGTCTGTATGAAAAAGAAGGAATAGAGGAGAGGAGAAAAACAGTGTTAAATATGGCAGAAAGCAGATTAGACAGGCTTGATAATAATTCTGAGGAAATTAAATCGTTCAATAATATTGTGTTGGAAGACGATACCTTGCAAACATATCTGAAAGAAATTGGCAGAATAAATTTGCTAAAATCAGATGAAGAAAGAAATTTGGGAAGATTAATTAAAGAACAAAATTCTGATATTGCAAAAAGAAAGCTTATTCAGGCTAATTTGCGCTTGGTTGTTAGTATTGCAAAGAAATATATTGGGCAAGGTGTCAATTTCATGGATTTGGTGCAGGAAGGGTCTATCGGGCTAATCAGGGCTGCAGAAAAATTTGATTATTCAAAGAATTTCAAGTTTTCAACCTATGCAACATGGTGGATAAAACAGTCAATTATCCGTGCAATTGCAAATTATTCCAAGTCAATCAGAATTCCGGTACACATGTCAGACAAAATTCGCAAATATAAACGTACATATAATGAACTTGCAAATTCATTTGGTAGAGAGCCAACAGATATTGAAATTATGCAAAAACTTGATATTTCCATGTCAAAATTGCAAAAAATTAAACAATCAATTCTAGTGGAACCGGTTAGTCTTGAAACAACAATAACAGACGATTTATGTTTAAGAGATTACATCGAGGATAAAACGTTGAAATCTCCGGAAGATGAAGTTCGGCATGACTCTATAAAATCAGATATTCCAAAAATGTTAGAGGCTTTGCCGGAAAGAGAAAAACAGGTTTTAACAAATAGGTTTGGACTAAATTCAGACAAGCCTAAAACCTTGGCTCAACTGGGTGAAATGTTAGGGTATTCCAAAGAACGTATAAGACAAATTGAAGAGGGGGCGATATTAAAACTTCGTGCAAATGAAAAATTCACACATTTCAAAGACTACATAGAAAACTAATTATCTCATAGTTGTATTCATCATCTTTCATTCGATACCATTTTGGTGTCGAATTATTTTTTGTATGCGAACCATTTTTTAGAATGTAACTCTATGCAAGTAAAGATTTTGCAAATTCTATTGACTGTTCGTTTATCGTTCCGCCGGCAAGTTCAGCCAGAGCCTTAATTCTGTTATCTCCGGTTAAGACGTAAACGCCAACTTTGGTTTCGTTTTCTTGAGATTTTCTTACATAAAAATGCTTATTTGCTTTAGATGCAATAATTGCTTGGTGGGTAATAACTATAATTTGGTGTGTTTTGCTCAATTCTACAATTTCATCAGCAACGCTTTGGGTCGCTTTGCCGGAAATTCCTGTATCTATTTCGTCAAAAATAACAGTGTCGATATCATCTGTTTGTGCAAAGATTGATTTTATTGCAAGCATAACTCTTGATATTTCACCGCCCGATGCGACTTTGGCAAGAGGTTTTAAGTCTTCTGAAACGTTAGTTGAAATCAAAAATTCAACATTATCTATTCCGTTTGGTGAGAGTTCTTTTTCTGTTACTGAGATTTCAAAACGAGCCTTAGGCATTTCAAGAGCGGTTAGTTTATCTTGAACCAAAACTGATAATACTTGGGCATAATTTTTTCTGTGTTCACTAATTTCTTGAGCAATTTTTATCATGCCGGCATGTTGTTTTTCTATTTCTTTTTCTAAATCGTCAATATTTTGAGTTGAAAATTCGATGGATTCTAGTTGAGAACAGATGTCATCATAGTTTTTTAACACATCTTCTAATGACCCGCCATACTTACGTTTCAGTTTATCAAGAAAAAACAAACGCTCTTGGATATCATTTAATCTTTGGGTGTCATTATCTAAGTTTTGAGAATAATCTCGCAAGGAAGATGCAACATCTTTCAAATTTTCTGTTATATCAATAAATTGTTGATAGACTTCTTCTAATGAATTATCCAGTCCTGATGCTTTTGAAATATCAAATTTAATTTTTGCCAACGCTTCTAATATTGAACCGTCATCACCATTTATTGCCCAGTATGAACTTCCGGTCAATTCTTTTAGTTTTTCAGCATTTTCGAGAACTTCCATTTCTTTTGTAAGTTCTTCATCTTCATTTGTATTTTGAATATCTGCTTCTTCTATTTCATTCTTTTGAAATTTTAGAAATTCAATTTGCGAATCTGTCGCTTTAGCAGAGTTTTCTAACTTTTCAAGTTCTTCATTTAGAGTACACCAATATTTATACTGCTTTTTATATTCCTCAAGCTTTTCACCATACAAGTCTTTAGCGTACGAATCTAAAAGATTAATATGGTATTGAGGTTGTAAAAAGGTATAAGTTTGATGTTGTGAATGTATATCGACAAACAGAGTTCTAAGACTTTTCAGTAGTTCTTGATTAACAAGTGTTCCGTTAATTCTTGAACGTACAGAACTCTGTGTGATTTCTTTTGTAATAACAATTTCGTTACCCAAGTTATCTATGCCGTTTTCTTCAAAAAACTGCGTTAAGTCATGCTTTTGATTTTCAAGAGTAACTTCAATAACTGCTTTGTCGCAACCGGTTTTTATTACATCTTTAGAAACACGAGAAGAAAACACCAAGTCTATCGCATTAAGCATAATACTCTTCCCTGCACCAGTTTCGCCTGTAATTATATTTAAGTGACTATCAAAATTGGCACAGAGTTCATCTATTAATATATAGTCTTTGAGTTTTAGTTGCTTAATCATAACTTATGCTTTCAAAAGTGTTTGCCGATTATAGGTTTGCTCCACAACACTTTTTGTATTTTTTGCCGCTACCACAAGGGCAAGGGTCGTTTCTTCCGATTTTTTTAGAAGTATCAATTTGCGGTTTGTTTTCGTTGTCTTCAATAATTCCAAGGGTTCTTGAAAATGCATTTGAACGGTATAAAACAGTAGTTGAAGATATAATTTTATTATCAACATATCTGCGTTTGTAGGTTTTTAACAGTTCGTCTAATGTGTAATTCTTAGCAAGAACGGCATTAACAATTTCCATGAAGTTGCTATGTTTGTTAGCAACATTTCTGATTAGATTTGCGGAATATTTATCCTTGTTAAGGAAGTATTTAATACACAAATCGTAGTTTGTAATTTTTGTATAATCTTTAACTTCAAATATTTTGTTAAATGTTCCATAGAAAGGAATAGCGTATAAGCCTAATTCTTCATCATAGATAATCCCAACGTCATAAGTTTCCTTGTGGGAAGAAAATCCGCCCAAAGAGTTTTCTAAGAAGTTATCATAAGAGTTGTTAAATTCATTAACTTCAAAGTATTTATATTCTTCCGGTTCAACGATAAGGCTTGAAAAATCTGCTTTTTTTCCTTCTTCTGCGTAATCGTTAAACATTCCGATTAAGTCATCAGCATATTTGTTAGTTGTAATAACTTCGGTTGTTCCGAAAAATTCAATGAATTTTTTATAAATTTCTGCAACATCATCTTCAATTTCTTTTTGTTTTTTCGGATTATCAAGATAAACAAGTTCAGGATTTTGAATGATTTTTGCTACTGCAAAACGGTATGCTTCATCTTTTTTTGTGATAGGTAAAACTCCTGAAATTTCTAATAAATAATAATCACCACCGAAATTAACGATTCTTGCGATTATAAAATCTCCTGAACCGATAGATTTTAATGATGTCATTTTCATTAGTGATGTAATCATATATTTGCGTTCATTTACAATATTGAATAGTTCAAAACCGTTTTTTAGGACTCTTTTAACTTCAAAAACCGAAGAAATAGAGTTATCAATCGCTTCAATAATTGATTTTGTTTCTTTGCTAAGTTTTTTTGTATTTTCCATATACAGTTGAGGAATACTTTTTAACTCTTCGCCAAGATTTCTTTCCAAAATATAGTTAAAACATGCAGATTGTAATGGAACTCTGTTGTTTGAATTTGCTCCGATAGTTCTGAGGTATTCGTTAAAATCGTCTTTAACCAACTCATTAGTTTGTATAAATTCCGCTAAGTTACGGATAACGTTGTTTATACTCTCGGTACGTTCTTGAATATTCATATTAAAATTTCCCCTTCGTCTTTGTTAAAATTTTGTAATTTGAAATATAGATTAATATATTATGCTAATTATATAATCATTGACAAGTAAAATGCAATTAGTCTGTAAGTTTAAAATCACCGTTCTTTTTGATGTGTTCAACGAGTCCGCCATCTTCCAATAATTTAATCATAACAGCAGGTAACGGCTCTATTTGAATGATTGCACCATTGGTCAAATCGGTAATTACACCTTTTTCTATGTCTAATTCTAATTCATCACCATCGTCAATAGCATCGGTATCGCATTCAATAGCCAATAATCCGATATTTATTGCGTTTCTATAAAAAATTCGTGCAAAAGATTTTGCCAAAACTGCTCCAACTCCGGCAATTTTCATTATAAGAGGAGCATGTTCTCTGGAAGAACCTAAACCGAAATTAGAACCGGCAACAACGAAATCACCTTTTTTCATTCGTTGAGCAAATGTTTCGTCAGCATCTTCCAATACGTGTTTTGCAAACTCAGGCAAATTAGATCTCAAATGGTACAATCTCCCCGGTGCAATGTGGTCTGTTGAAATGTTATCACCGAATTTAAACGCTTTACCTTCCATGTAACTCTCCTTCTTTATTTTATATACTATCGCAAAAATAAAATGTGTGCTATAATGTTAACAAAGGTAGTGTTATGTATTTCAGAAAAAAATGTAAAATCACTTTTATATGCCACGGTGCAACGATATATTCAGAAGAGATGAGATTCTCAGATGCAGATAACTATCCGCCGTTATCTGAACTTGGTGTTTCAGAGATTGATGCAATGACTAATTATTTAAGAGCCAGAGGAGTTAAGAATGATGGTATTTATACGTCACCATCAGTTCGTACTATTCAATCGGCTATGATAATATCAAAGGCTTTTAAAACAGAGTACAAAGTCTTAGAAGATTTAAAACCTAAAAAAAACGGATTGTTGAATGGTTTGACTCTAGAGCAAATTTTGAAAAAATATCCAAAATATCCTGATATCCTTGAAAATCCGGAAAATAAATTGGGCGATTTGGAAAGTACTTCAGATTTTATTGCAAGAATTAAAAAGTCAATAGATACACTTGTTGAGGAAAATATTGGCAATCGTATAATTGTAGTTACTCACCCTGATGTAATTCAGGCAGTAATTTGTTCAGCGTTGAATGTTCCGGCTGATAGATTCTCTCAAATCTACATCAGAACAGGTAGTGCTACTCAAATAACCTACTTTGACGGTTGGGAAAGTCTTGTTTATTCCGGCTACTTACCGTTGAGTTAGTTTTATTGTCTGCTTAGCAAACTGGCATGTTCTTTTATTAAAAATTCTTTTTCTGGGCGCATGCTTATTTTGTCCCACGGTAACTCTTTTGTGGACTCGTAGTTTTCGATTGCATAGTGGTCGGTATCAATGTCGAGGAGTTTTGCTGCTTTTTTGAAGGCTCCTGTTTTTCCGCCATTTTTGTAACTTTCAATTAAATAATCTGTCAAATTCCCGTCACCACGAGATAGTACCGCTTGTATATAATCCCATTTAAGGCTTGAAACGTTTATTTTAATGCCGATTTTCTTTAATTCTTTAGTTAAATATTGAATACGCTTTTCTAAAATTTTATCTTGAGTTCTTCCGCACCATTGGAATGGTGTATGCGCTTTAGGTACGAATGTTGAAAACCCAAATGATATATCAAATTGTTTATGACGTTTTTTTATTCTCTTTGAAAGTTCTATGATTTCTTGAACGTCATCATCATTTTCTGTCGGAAGTCCGAGAATTCCATAGAATTTCATGCCTTTTAATCCGCATTCTACGGCTACATCTATTGCTTGATGTATTTGCGGTTCTGTCAGATTTTTATTTATGACTCTTCGCAATCGTTCGCTTCCCGCTTCAAGTGCAAGGGTTAAGTTCTTTTGACCGGCTTTGACCAATGTACTTACGGTTTCCGGTTTGAATGAATCAACTCGGAGTGAAGATACGCTCATTTCGATATTTTCGCCATTGTCAATTTTATTACCTATATATTTGCAAATGTCTTCAAATTTAGGGTGTGCTGTGAGTTGCGCTCCTAATAATGCGATTTTATTTGTTTTGGTTAATCCTAAGTCAATTGCTTCAATAATTTTTTCATAAGGTACAAATCTTAACGGTAAATTGATGTATGAAGCAAGACAAAAACCACATCTGTTTGCACAACCTCGTTCAACTTCTAATATGAAGGTGTTTGGGAAAAATGATTTTTCACTCAAAATTGGTGTGTAGATACATTGAGATAGTTTTTTTGTAATTTTTCTTATTATTGGTTGGTTTACGCTCGGAACATAAACCCCTTCAATTTGGCTTAACAGTTCAAGAATTTCGTGTTTTGGTTTGTCTTGATTATCTTTGCAGATTTCAATGACTTGAGTATTAACATCTTCGCCATCACCGATTATCATAAAATCGTAGATTTCTTTGTATGGTTCAGGGTTTGAAGTAATAACAGGTCCGCCTGCAAAAATCAGCGGGTCAGTTTCTTTTCGGTCTTTCGCTTTGAATTCATAGTTATTTTTTTCTAAAAATTTGAAAATTTCCAAAAAATCCATGTCAAACGAATTTGAAATGCCGATTAGCGAAATCTCACTGCGCATTATATTGGTTGTTTTTGAATCTGAGTAAACTCGTTCTATCTCAATGTCTTCCCGTTCATCAATGGTTTTGAATAGCCATAAATAACCAAGTGAAGATAGAGCAAACGCTTCGCACCCTGGGAAAAAGAACCACATTTTGTAGTCATAATCTTTTTTTATACTTTTTTTGTATAGATAGATTTCGTTATTGTTCTGCAACGTTGTTTCCTTCTTCTATTTTAGGAGTTTTTGTTTCTTGCTCATTGTCGTTGATTTGTTTTAGGTATAATTCATCAATCAAAACGCAGATTGTTGCAGCAATCGCAGGTGATAGAATCACTCCCCATACCCCTAAAAATCTTTCAGCTACAAAAAGGGCAACCATAATGTTTATTGGGTGAAGTTGCATAAATTTACCGAACAAGAACGGTCTTATTATATAGTTTGAAACCTGTTGAATAACTAGGAACAATATAACCGCAAGAATGATTTTGCCCAAACCTAGTTGGAAGCCGACAACCACGATTACACCAATCGCAATAGAAGGTCCTAACACTGGGATAATTTCACAAATACCTGCGATAAGACCTAATAATATCGGGTAATCAATTTTTAATAGTGCAACTTCCAGAGTTACCATTATACCAACTGTTACCATTGATAAAACTTGCGCTCTTACATAGTTTCCGACTTTTGTTGTTATGTTATATAAAATAATTTCAGCTTTTGATTTTAATTTTGGCGGGAAGAATTCAATAAATTTTGTAATAAGGTATTTTTTGTCTACCAAAATGTAATATATAAACATTGCTAATGCCAAACCAACGAATATTGTTTGACCGGCAGCCATTGTTACGTTCCATGATTGGCTGAACAAATTTTGAGCAATGTCAGGTGTGCTGTTTGCCAAATTGTCCATTGGAATATAAGAAGCAATGGTTTTGCCGTATAGTTTAGTGCTTGTTATTATATTATATATAGTTGTAATTTTATGTGGAAGTATAGTGACAAAGAGTTCGATTTCTTTGTAGCATGCTGCAATTATAGGGAAAAGCAATGCTATAAGCACAAACAATGTGGTTGATAGAATTGCTAATGCTGAAATCGCTCTGTTTTTAATCTTTTTTTCCAAAACGTTAACAAATGGGTTTAATGCTGCTGCAATTACATAAGCGGCAAATAGCAGCATTATTAATTCTGTAAGTTTAGGAATTAAAAATAACAAAATAACAACTAGTATTAAGAAAATTATAGTTTTTGTATTAAATATTTTTTTAATCATGTTTAATTCTCCAAGTCTGTATGAGCTCATATTATCACAAATTGATATAAAAATATAACTCAGCATGGCTGAAATCCAGATATATCATGAAAAATTCATGTTTTTTTAGCAATCCCCGAAAGTATTGTAAATACTGGATTAAATAATGCATTATATAAAAAGTATATACTATAACATGTCGAGTTTTGTAACATAACTTAACATGATGAGTCAAAAAAGGCAATTATTGCGGAAGAAAATACTTTATATAATTACGAGGACAAAACATAAGGATTAAACGAGGCAATGGGTTTCTTATTAGGAGCATTTGGAAAATTAATGGCGGGCCGAAGGGTCAGAGATCTGCAAGCACGCATGATGCGCGTTCAGTCGAAGGCTAGACGCACAACTCGCCAAATCGAAAAAATGTCTAAATTGCTCGAATCACAAAAGAAAATGGAATTGAATAACCTTGCAATGCAACAGCAATCGGTTAATATGATGATGCCTCAATGGGCTGCCGGTTTTGTAGCACAGGCTACAGGTTTAACACCTTCGCAGAATGCACAAAACTTAGCAATGGGTGGTGCATCTCTAGATGGTATGATGCAACAAGGTGGTCTTACTAGTCAAGATCAACAATGGATGGCAGCATTCAGTCAACAAAAGACTCAATTGTCTACTTCAAGCGAAATGATTTTGGCTCAATTGAAAAACCAAATCGAAGAAAAATACGAAAATATGAACGATATAATGCTGGAACCTTTGAAAATGGAAGAAGATTCCTTGCAGACAGAAAAAGATTCATTGGAATCTCAACTCCAAATTGCACAAGCAGATTACGAGGCTTGCAAGAAGATGGAACAAGCAGATGCCAAGAACCTCGCTCCAAACTACACAGGTCAAGGTTAATAACAACCCCAAAAATATATCAAACGGACTCGCTACCACGAGTCCGTTTTGTTGTGTGTAGGTAAAGGTTAGTATAATTTGTTAGTTGATTTTATAACCAAAATAAAACGATGAATTAAGTTCTTAAAATCATTCTTATACCTTGACATGAAGAGACCCTGAAATAAATTCAGGGTGACTGCTTCGGCAGGTAAGAAGTCCCGCCAATAGTCATGCTGAAGTTGTTTCAGCATCGTTTCCAAAATCAAAATAAAACAAATAATTAAGTCAAAAATTTCTTGCAATATTCCCCTTTTGCTACTTTCTTAGTATATTAAGCCCTATTTACATATTGAAACTTTTTTATATTTTGTGTATAATTTTTACATAAGGAGAGATAGGAGTAAAATAATGTTCGAACGTTTTACAGAAAAAGCTATAAAAGTTATTATGCTCGCTCAAGAAGAGGCTCGTAGATTGGGGCATAACTTTGTTGGCACAGAACAAGTTCTTCTCGGTTTAATCGGAGAAGGTACCGGTGTTGCTGCAAAAACCCTTAAATCTATGGGAGTAAACCTCAAAGATGCAAGAACCGAAGTTGAAAAGATTATCGGTCGTGGCTCAGGGTTTGTAGCGGTAGAAATTCCGTTCACACCTCGTGCTAAAAGAGTTCTTGAATTATCTTGGGACGAAGCAAGACAATTAGGTCATAATTACATTGGCACAGAACACTTGTTGTTAGGTCTAATCCGTGAAGGAGAAGGAGTTGCTGCGAGAGTTTTGGAAAACTTAGGTGTTGACCTTAACAAAGTTAGAAGTAACGTTGTTAAAATGCTTGGTGAATCTAAAACTACAACAACCGGTTCTAGTTCTTCATCTGGTTCAAGTTCATCTTCTACCGGTGGAAAAACTAAAACCCCAAGCCTTGATGAATTCGGTCGTGATTTGACATTAGCGGCGCAAGAATTAAGACTTGACCCTGTTGTCGGTAGAGAAAAAGAAATTGAACGTGTAATTCAAATTTTGGCAAGAAGAACCAAAAATAACCCTGTTTTATTAGGTGAACCTGGGGTTGGTAAAACTGCAGTTGCAGAAGGTCTTGCTATCCGTATCGTTAATGCGGAAGTTCCTGATATTTTAGATGGTAAAAAAGTTATCCAATTAGACATGGGGCTACTTGTTGCCGGTACAAAATATCGTGGTGAATTTGAAGAACGTCTTAAAAAGATTATGGACGAAATTCGTCAAGCAGGAAATATTATCTTGGTAATTGATGAAATGCACACATTGATTGGTGCGGGTGCTGCAGAAGGTGCTATTGATGCCGCAAACATCTTGAAACCTGCATTATCAAGAGGTGAAATCCAAGTTATCGGTGCTACAACTTCTGATGAATACAGAAAATACATCGAAAAAGATTCTGCTCTTGAAAGACGTTTCCAACCGGTTCAAATTGATGAACCTTCAATTGAAGAATCTATTGAAATTATCAAAGGTTTGAAACCAAAATATGAAGAACACCACAGATTGATAATTTCTGATGAAGCAATTGTTGCAGCGGTAAAATTGTCTAGCAAATACATCAATGACAGATTTTTACCGGATAAAGCGATTGACGTAATTGATGAAGCAAGTTCTAAGGTTAGATTGAAAGTTTCTAACATGTGCCCGGAAGGCAAAGAACTTGAAAAACAATTAAAATCTTTGATTAAAGAAAAAGAAGATGCTATTAGAAACAAAGAATTTGACACCGCTTCTCAACTTCGTGATGATGAAGCCGAGTTAAAAGACAGAATTCGTGAAGTCTCTGAAAAATGGCGTGACGAAAACGAAGCAAACAAGGCAACTGTAACTGCTGAAAATGTTGCGGAAGTAATTGCAATGATGACAGGTGTTCCTGTTACTAAATTGACAGAAGGCGAAAGTGAAAGATTGTTGAAACTTGAAGATACTCTTCACAAACGTGTAATCGGTCAGCATGATGCTATCGTTGCTATTTCAAAAGCAATCAGACGAGCAAGAGTCGGTTTGAAATCACCAAACAGACCAATTGGTAGTTTTATCTTCTGTGGTCCTACCGGTGTTGGTAAAACCGAATTGGCAAAAGCGTTAGCAGAAGCTATGTTTGGTTCGGAAGATAACATGATAAGAGTAGATATGTCAGAATTTATGGAAAAACATTCTACCGCAAAACTTATCGGTTCTCCTCCAGGATATGTTGGGTATGATGATGGCGGACATTTGTCAGAATTGGTTAGAAAGAAACCTTATTCTGTTGTATTGTTTGATGAAATCGAAAAAGCACACCCAGATGTATTCAATATCATGCTTCAAATCCTTGATGATGGTAGATTGACAGACTCTAAAGGTCGTCATATCAGTTTCAAAAATACTGTTATCATCATGACTTCTAACGTTGGTGCAAGTATGATTACAAATACTTCTAAACTAGGCTTTACAACTGCCGAAGACGAGTCTAAGAGCAAGTATGAAAAACTTAAAGAAACTGTTTCAGAAGAAATGAAGAAGGCATTCAGACCTGAATTCCTTAACAGAATTGATGAAACTATTGTATTTGCTCACTTGTCAAAAGAAGAAATCAGACAAATTGTTGATTTAATGTTGAAAGACTTGTTCAAACGTTTGGCTGAAAAAGAATTGAATATCGAAGTTTCAGATGAAGTTAAAGATCATTTGGCAGAAAGCGGATATTCAGAAGCCTATGGTGCAAGACCATTACGTAGATTAATTCAACGTAAAATGGAAGATAGTTTGGCAGAAGAAATCTTATCAGGCAAATACGGTCCTGGTGACACTATCAAAGTAACTATGCAAGATGGCAAAATTACTTTTGATAAGGCTAAGAAAAGAGCCAAGAAAGATAAAGAAGCTGAAGTTTCAGAAGAAACAACACCTTCTGTATAAATAATCAAAATGTTACATAGTCCTCGTGACTATGTAACATTTTCTTAACGTTTTCTTATTTAGGTATTAAAAATTTTTTTTAGGTGTTTTATAACATTAGTGAGATAAAGTGAAAGAGTTAGGTGGTCTATGCGAGTTGACATTGTAAGGGGTAATTACGGATTAAATAGCGTACAAAATCAAAAAAATAGAGTAGTAAAAGCACAAGCGCCCGTTAATATTGCTTTTCAGGGCGGAGTAAAACATTTGAATCAGGTGGCATCAATCACACCTGAACAAAAAGGGTTAGGACTTCCGGAAGCGTTTCAAGGCGGTGAAGCGGTTGTAGGTCAAGAACTTCCTGATAGTTTGAGAGTGCATGAAAATGTTGATGCAAGAAGTTTCATGCCAATTTGGAACCATAACAATCCAAAAGGTGGTCACAAGTTTTTAATTCACAGAGAAAGTGAATATCCTGTGGGTAAACCGTTGCCTGATGAAATGCCTGCAAAAAACTTTTATAGTGCAGAATATGGCGAAGATTTGGCAGCCGTTGCTAAAAAATTAAAACTTAAAGAATCAGAATTGAGTTATGTAGTCGAAAGTTGTCCGCAAGGTATTGGACCAGAAGCTAAAACAAGATATTGTATTATTGAGCCAACAAGTGTTAAGGGTGAAGTTACAAGATTATCTGACGAGGTTTTAGGAGAAACAAAAAATGTTCCGTATCAATTATTCAAAATTTCGGCAAACAATCCTAAGTATAATGAATTAAAAAATGCACCTAATTATTTTGTTTATACAAGGGATTTGGCAAAAACATCAAAACCTTATTCTTATGATAGTTTCGGTAATGGAAGTTTTGATTCTGAAATCGTTTCATCAGATGAAATGCGTGCACTGACAAACATTATTCATAAACAAATGAATACAGAAGAATTCGAGTTCTTCAATCCCGCAAACGTACTTTGTCATGACCGTGTTTCAAGTACTTACGGTAATCATATCGCCAATATGTCAGCATCAGGAGATACGGAAGTTAACGGGTTGAAAGTTCATATTATTGCTCACAATACTGGTAGAAATTACCAAGGTGTTACTAATGACCCGTTCAAAATGATGACTATTGTTGATGACCCAAAGGTTGCAGAAGAACTTAAAAATAATCCGTATTTTGATATTTTGCAAAAGGCTAAAAAATTCGGAATTGATAATGGAGAAGCCTTATCGCCTAGAGAGCAGCAAATTGCGTGGAGTATTTTAGAACCGCATTTGAGAAATTTCCGTGATGGTTCAGGCTGCTATAATGTTTTGAAAACAGGTATTTCTACAGTAAGGGTTAACCCTGAAAATGTATCTACCGGTACTGTTTCTTTGCAGTTTGATAAAGAAATGAAGAGTTTGGAAACTCCGGAAGCCGCAAAATATTTGACATCTGATTATGCTGCAATTCAAACAAAATCAGCGGTAAACGGTGTTACACCAAAAAATATGCATTTAGATGATGCCAATGTTCAATTTGGTCGTGGTGCTAACGGTTTGTCAGAAGCAAAAGGCTTTACGCCGTTTAAATACGATGGAACAAATATCAAAGAAGTTGTTGCTGCAAAAGAAAAGAATGCAAGATGGCTTACTAATTTGATTTATGAAGCCGGAGAAAAAGGTGAAGATGCATTGAAAAAACTCTTCTTCAACGAAGATCAAATTGCAAAACACAACACAGTTATAAATTATTTGTCACCGATTAAAGATGGCGAAATTCTATTGTTTGGTTTCGGTCGTCCTGATGAACAAAAAGGTTTCCCTATTTCAACAGGCGGATTTTTAGATTTCTTAAAAAGAACTGATATTCCGAAAGAAGATAAATTGAAAGTGAAAGTGTTATTAGGTGCAGGCAAATGGAACGAAAATGACAGAGATTACAAGGCTATCGTTCGTGATATTCAAGAAATCTCCAAACTTGATGGTGGAATTTACAAACACAATATTATGTATGTTGACGGATTTACTCCAAATAGACTTGTCGCTTGTGCTCATTACGGTTTGTTCACTTCTCGTCGTGAAATGTGCGGTATTACTCCGGTTGAGTCTAAAATCGCCGGTACACCTTATGGAATTACAAAAACAGGCGGACCTGTTGACTATACAAATTCATCAAACGGCTTTATGACAAAAGAACCTGTTGAATTGACTCCGGAAAGATATGGTTTATCTTGGGCTGACTCAGCAGAAACTATTGATAATGCTCGTGTAAATCGCCAATCTAAGCAAACAAGCGACATGATTAAAGAAATGTACTATGAATACAAAAATGATTATGATGCTTATGTCGCAAAATGTAAGAAAAACATTGAAGAAAAAGTAGATTGGCACAATAACGCTGAATATAACAATGGAAAATCTGCAAATAAGGTTTACATGGAAACTATATTTGAAGCAGATAAACCTATTACAAACAGATATCAAGGTCCTATGCGCAGAGTTGCCGGCGCTTTGGGTGAATATCGTGAATGCGCAGAAGAAATTATCGGTGCAACTGCTAAATCTCGTCCAATGAAGATGATATTTGCTGTTATTGGTGGTGTTGCGGTATTATCCGGAGCATATATGTTGTATAGAAATACTCACAAAAAAGCGACTCAAAAAATGGACAAAGTTGCATAATTTATAACTAATAAATAAAAACAGTCAGCGTTTTCGTTGGCTGTTTTTTATTGTATTTTTGCAGATTTTATAATAAATTTGTAGTATGAGTAAGATTGTAGCAATTTCAGATATACACGGTGAATACGACAAACTTGCACGTTTGTTGGATAATTTAGCATTGACAAAAGATGATACCGTAGTTTTTTGCGGGGATTACATTGATAGAGGTAAAAAATCAAAAGAGGTTGTTGATACTGCAATTTCTTTGGGTGATTTTTGTAATTGCGTTTATCTTATAGGTTCGCACGAATATGCAATGATGCACGCAAATTCTGATGATTATTACAATTATTTGTTTTGGAATTACGGTGGAGATAGTACTGTCGAAAGTTATGGTTCGTTTGATAATATTATGAAAATTCACGGTGATTTTTTTAGAAATCTCAAGTATTACCATATTATAGGTAAATATTTGTTTGTTCATGCCGGTTTTCGTATCGGAGTTCCGTTAGAAGAGCAAAACGAAGTTGATATGGTTTATATTCGTCATGCATTTTTTGAACATAAACATGACTTTGGTTATAAAATTATTTTTGGTCATACAGAATTCCCTGAGCCTCAAGTTTTGGACGATAAAATTTGTATTGATACAGGGTGCGGAAAGTTTCCGAATGCACCTTTAACCGCTCTTGTTATTGAGGACGGAAAAGAATATTTTGTGAGTTCTGCTGATTAGTTTGTAAATTCTTCTTAATATTATTGCGTTTTAGGGTCAATTTTTATATTTACGTTTGTTTAACAGTATATGTGTGGTAGTTTATAAGGATTTAGTAATGAAAATTTATTCATCATCAATTTACAATATTATTAAAAGTATAGAAAGTAAAAATTTTTTGGCTGAATGTAAGCCTCAAAAAGTTAATCAAAGAGTGTTGAGAACGATAAAACCCGTAACAGATATTGATGATGAGATTGTTTCTTATACTGTAGGGCGCAAACCTACAGGTTCTCGTATCGATTCGGCATTAGTCGATGATACATTTGAAAGAATGTCCTTTGAAAAAAGTTCTGATGACATAAATGACATTATGAGAACAAAAGAATTGTACAATTATTCAACGGATTACCGTCCTGTCCCATCTATAAAATACGGAAAAGATGATGTTTCCTTGTCGTCAACTATTTTAAAAGATATGCAATCCGGAAAGAAATTGGATAATGCTTACTATCCTGATACTGATTTGAATTTTGATGCTCAATCAAGGTTAAAACATATTGATTTTGTGGAAAATATAGTTCCGTCTTGCTTTGACCCTAAAATGCACGTTGGTACCGATACAATTTCGAAATACGCAACCGAAGCGACTCATGCTTGGGAAAATGGTGTACCAACCAACGCTATTATTAAACAAATTGGTAGGTCTATTGTAGATGGCAATGGTCAAGCGATTTCAAAACCATCAGTAAAATTGTTCAAATTCTTAGCAAAGTATCCTGATGCAAGAGGACAAGTTATTTTTGCTTCTAAAAACGGTATTGAACATTTAGATGATGTTGCTTTGCGCTTTTATGATAGTTTTGTGACAAGACATTTCAAAGATGAAAAAGTGGTTCAACAAATTTTGAATGAATGCAAAACCAAAACTGGATATCCGATTAAAACTGCAGATTCTCAATTGTGTGAAATCGCTTCACTTACTCGTAGAAAGTCTGCTCACGGTATAGAAACTCAAAACCCTAATTTTATTGATATTCAAGGTCCTATTTCTTCATCGTATTGTCCGAAAAATACCCCTTGGAGAGAATGCGATTCTGAATTGTTGTCTAAACTAAAAGATGGCGGTATTGTTGATGAGAATAAATATAATGTTGCAAAAATTATGTTGAAGAATTTGGATATGCCTGTAGAAAAGGTTATACAACAGTTAGATAATGGTGTAGCCGAACAATACAAAAAAATTGCTAAAATAGACACTGTTTTTGAACAGAATTGCAATTACAGATTTGCTAAGGATAGAGAATATATACATGACTTTTTAACAAATAGTTTTAAAAAGGGTGTTACAGGTGATGAGTTAGATAGCAAGAAATTTCAATTTAATGTTGATTGTCTTCAATATTTTGCACAGAAAAACGTTGTTCCGTCATCTGACATTACTAGAATGTGTGAAACTTTAGAAAATGCCACAAATTATGATTCTTCTGCAATGAAAGCAATTGTTGATACCGTTTTAATAGAAAGAAAAGGTGGTTATGCAAGAATTGATGGTTCAGAATTGAACTTAATTTGCAGTTTTATTAAAAATGATACAAGAAGTGAAAAATCAAAAGCAGAAATAATTAAATTTTTGGCAGAAGGTTCAAAAGAAACTAAATCAGGTACAGTTTCGACAATTGAATATTTGTGGGGGTTCATGAATAAAGAGGAACTAGGACAAATTACGGCTGAAAACTTGAATAATTTGACACCATATATTGCAAAGTTGAGAACCTGCATGACACAAAAAGATTGCATGCAACATTCAAGCTTTATCGATAGCTTTTTGAAACCTGAAATTTTGAAGTCAGCCGAACAGCCTTTTGAAATGAAAGATTGTCAAAAACTCAGACTTGTTGAAAAACTTGCAGACGGTGAAATCGAATATCTGGAACTTCTTGATGCCGCAAGTAAGTTAAATACTGTAGCGTCGATTAAGTAATAGATATATTTTTAAAACTAATCAAATAAAAAGATGCGATATTAACTCGCATCTTTTTTATCTAAATTTTTCTAATAAAAAAAGGACTTATAGTCCTTTTTAAAAATTTGCGCTTGGCGCGATTCGAACGCGCGACCTATCCCTTAAAAGGGGAGTGCTCTACCTGCTGAGCTACAAGCGCTTATTAACTATTCATATTTCCTTTGGCTAACCGGTGAACTCACCGTGTGTACTCATAATAACAGGAACATTTTTTTATGTCAACCATTTTTTCTGATTTTTTATAAATTATTTTCTAAAATATAAAAAAGCCCGTTATGGCGGGCTTTTAATCTAAATTTGTATATTTCTTGGCGCATTCAAACATTGAATTTACCAGTGCTGCATTGCTGTTTAGGTTCATTCCGTTGTTTTCAAGGACTTGTTTTACTCTATCTTCCCAAAGTGTGTAAATGTCTGCTCCATCGAGTTCTAAGACTTGTCCTATTGTTGAAAGTTCCTTATAATCAATTGGAATTGGTGCTGCACCTCTTAGCATGTCCACGATTTCGACACGTTTTTTGCGTGGAAATGATTTTAGTAAATTTACAATACTGATTTTTTTCTCTGCGATTACACCTTTTAGCAATTCTAAGGTATCGTCTTGCAAAATTGGTTCTTGAGGAATTTTATATTCTTCAAATTCTTCAGGTTTTACGTTCATTACTGTTGCAATTCTTTCAATTGTTGTACTTCTTGTTGAGAAAGGTATGGTTTCATCAATCAAATTGTAAACATAAGATAGAGTTACTCCAATCATTTCTGCGAAATCTTTTTTGTGTAATCCGTTATCTTCAAGGAATTTTGCAACTTTTTCAGAACTTTTCAAGGTTTTTGTTTCGTGTTTCATTGTTTCTCCCTCATTTTTCTATAATGTAATAATTTTTTATATTTTTGTTAAGCATACAGTTGATATTCCATTTTGGTAATTTTTATTTACGTTAAAATGTTAAATATAATGTATAGTTAATGATTAAAGGAAATTTTATGAAATTAGTTGTCGGATTGGGAAATGTCGGCGAGAAATATTGTTTTACCCGTCACAATGCAGGTTTTATGGTAGCAGATAAGTTTGCACTTGAAGTTGGTGCATCATTTAAAGAAGGAAAGAAATTGAAGTGCTTTTTGACAAAGTTTAAACTCGGTGATGAAGATTATATTCTGATTAAACCGACAACATTTATGAATTTATCTGGCGAATCGGTTCAACTTGTCATGAATTATTACAAAATTTCAGTCAGTGATGTAATTATTGTTTATGATGATTTGTCACTTGATGTAGGAAAAATGAGATTTAGGGCAAATGGTTCTGATGGCGGACATAACGGTATTAAATCTGTTATAAAATGTCTGGGAACAAAAGATATTGCAAGACTCAAAATCGGAATAGGTCCTCAACCGCCAATTCCTTCTGAAGCGTTTGTTTTACAAAATTTTACTGCAGAGCAGTTAGAGAATTTGAAGCCCGTAATAAAAAATTCAGTTGAAGCGATTGAGTATTATTTTAATAATGGAATTGCTAAGGCTCAAAACATGTACAATTAGGGTTTGTGAAAATCTTTATTTGATGTATAATAGCACCAGATTAGGGTATTAAGGAGTAAATAATATGAGTTTACAGTTAGCAGAACAGTTCGAAGCAAATGAACAATACGAGCAGGCTCTTGAAGAATATAAAAAAGAATTTGCGCAAAATCCGCAAGATATTGCATTGTTGGAGCGTTTAGGTCATCTTTCTTTAATTCTTGACAGACCTGATGATGCAGCAGAATACTATTATGCAATTTTGCAACTCGATGTTAGCAATTCGTTGGCTTTTGAACAGTTAATGTCTATTTATGAAAACAAAGACCGCTACAAATACTATGTTTATCGTGGAAATAAAAATTCTATTGAAGGCAAGTTTGAATTTGCGATAAATGATTTTAAAAAGGCTTTGGCTCATATTGATGAAAATGAAGAACGACAACTTATTATGACTCATTTAACCTTGGCTAATCTTTATCTTAAAACAGGAAAAAGAGATAAGGCTATTGATGAATTTAACTTAATCCTAGAGCATGACGGTGTGCCGGAAGAAGTATTTTTACAATTGGCTGATGTATATCTTCAAGATGAAGCTTATTCGAGTGCAATTTATACTTTGAAAAAAGCAAAGGAAAAAGGTTATGATAACGACCATATCAATGAAGCACTTGCTGCTGTATACTTAAAAAGTGGAGAAGCAGACAAGGCAATTGATTGTACAAAAAATGAATTGGTAAAAATTCAATGCTTACTTGAAGAAGGAAAATCAGATGAAGCACGTGAAAAATTGGAAAATCTACCTGATGAATACAAAAAACTTCCACGTTATTTCACGTTGATGGCTCAATTTGCCTATACTTCAAAAGATTTTGATAAGGCATTAGAATATATTGAAGAGTATAATAAAGTTGAGCAGAATTCTCCATTAACTTACCAAATGAGAGCCTTAGTTTATGATGAAACCGGAGATGAATACAATTCTCATTTGAATTGGGGTAAATATAACATGTTGCGTGGTAACAAAGATGTTGCAATCAATGACTTTATGAATGCTGTGAAAATTAAAGATAATGATGTTAATGTCTTGTTTACTCTTGCTGATATGTTGACAGAGATAAAAGAAATTAACCATGCCGCAGAATATTATGAAAAGATTATCAAAATCGATTCTAAAAATAAAGAAGCATTAAGGAAACTTGCTCAATACAAAGAAAGCATTGGAGATTATGCTTCTCAGACAGATTATCTTGAAATGCTTTATGTTGCTGATAAAAGAGATTTAGCGGTGTTAAAAGATTTGGCGGCTGCTTACGAAAAGATTAAGTCAAAACAAAATGCAATTGATGCTTATACAAAATATTTGGAAATGTGTACAGATGATGTTGAAATTAAAAAAGCACAAGATAAGTTAAATAAATTGCAAAATTTGGCAGGGGATTCTGATGAATCTGCAGGTTTGATTGATAAAATAATGTCATTTTTTGCTAAAAAATAGTATCATTAACTTTTATCACATTTTTATAAAAAAGAGGTCGTTATGGCTTCTTTTTTTGTATAATTGTTATATAACTTTATATCAAAAGGGGTAGTATGAGCAGATTTATTGGAATCATCGGTATTATTTTAATTTTCGGATTATCTTATTTAATGTCGAATAACAAAAAGAATATAAACTTGAAAACTGTTGGAATGGGTTTTTTGTTACAAGTATTTCTTGCAGTTTTTATTTTTAAAGTTAAATTTGGACAAGACATGTTCAAGCTTATCGGCAAATTTATTCAAAAGCTTTTAGTTTTTGCAACTCAAGGTGGAGAATTTGTTTTCGGAGGATTGATTAATAGTAAATTTGGAGAAATTTTTGTAGGTCATGGCGGCTCGATTTTCGCATTGCAATTGATTTCTTCAACCGTATTTATGATGATTTTGGTAAATATTTTGTACCATTACGGAATTATGCAAAGAGTTGTAGCCTTTTTAGGAAAAGGTATGAATAAATTGCTTGATGTCAGTGGTGCAGAAGCGTTGTCTAACGTTGCAAGTGCTTTTGTAGGTCAAATCGTTGCTCAAATTATGATTAAACCGTACCTTGCAAATTTGACACGTTCTGAATTGTTAGCATCAATGTCAGGTTCTTTGGCTTGTATTTCCGGTTCTATTATGCCTATTTACATTAAAATGGGTATTCCTGCAGAATATTTGCTAGCCTCATCTGTTATGGCGGCTCCGGGAGCCTTGGTAATTTCAAAAATTATCTATCCTGAAACAGGGCACCCTGAAACAAGCAAAGATTTTAAATTATCATTTAGTAAACGAAACAGACAACATGTTAATGTATTTGATGCAATATCATCAGGTGCATCTGAGGGTATGAAAGTTGCAATCAACGTTGTTGCAATGATTTTGGCTTTGGTAGCGCTTGTTGCAATGGTTGACTGGTTCTTGGGCGGTTTAGGCGGATTTATCGTAAAATACTTGCACTTTAACCTTACTTCAATCGGTTTTGACTTATCACAATTGTCTTTGAAAATGATTCTGGGTAAGATTTTTGCGATATTTGCTTTGGCAATGGGTGTACCGCTTCATGAGGCTACTACTGTTGGCGGATTGATGGGGACTAAACTTGTTCTTAATGAAATGGTTGCATATATGAATTTGACTGACCCAACTTTACATCTTTCTCAAAAAGCATTTTTGATTGCAAGTTTTGCGCTATGTAGTTTTGGTAATTTTGGTTCTATCGCAATCCTTCTCGGTGGTATTGGCGAACTTGCTCCAAATCAACGTAAAAACTTGGCAAGACTCGGTGTTCGAGCATTGATTTGCGGAACTTTAACTTGTTACATGTCAGCATGTATTGTTGGTATTTTGTTTAACTAATTACCAAATAGGATTTTGTAAAATGGAAATTGTCAGAAATTTAAAAGTTATTCCTAATTTGTCGTTGGCATTGGGGTTCTTTGACGGTTTGCATTTAGGTCATCAAAAAGTTATAGGTAATGCTGTAAATTTTGCACGTCAAAATGGTACAAAATCTGCGGTTGTAACGTTTTCAAACCACCCGTTTTGTTATTTACAGGAAGTTAAAGCGCCAAAGTATATTTTAACGAATTCTGATAAATATAAAATGCTTGAAACTCTTGGTGTTGATTATGTTGTTGAGTTGGATTTTGAGGAAATTAAAACGCTTTCTGCAATAGAATATTTAGAAAATATTTTGGTGAAATATTTTTCTCCAAAGTTTATAACTTCAGGTTTACATCATCATTTTGGCTCATGCCGTTCCGGAAATTCCGATTTATTGACCAATATGCAATCTCGTTTTGGCTATAAATATGTTCCTGTTCCAGAACTGGTATTAGATGGTGTAAAAATAAGTTCGACATCTATTAGAAATTTTATTGGTAATGCTGAAATTGAACAAGCCGAAAAAATGTTAGGTCGAAAATTCTCAATTTCCGGTGTCGTTCGACAAGGGAAACAAAAAGGGCGAACTATAGGCTTTCCTACCGCTAATATTTTTTATCCGAATGGTATTATTCAACCACCTCATGGTGTTTATGATGTTGCAGTTTTGATAAATTCTAAAAAATATCGTGGAATTTCCAATTTTGGTACATGCCCGACTATTACAAATGGTGAAGTTACAACTTTCGAAACTCATATTCTTGATTTTGATGCAGATTTGTATGGGGAAAAAATCAGAGTAGAATTCAATAAAAAAATTCGTGAAGAGATAAAGTTTAATAATATTGATGATTTAAAAAAACAAATTCAACTTGATATTGAAGGGTTGATTTAGCCTGCTTCAAAGAGGTGAAAACTCACTTTTTGCATGCTGAAATGCTTTATTTCAGAAGGATATGGGTTTTGTCTGATTCTGACTGGGTTGCTTCGCTAACCGCTCGCAATGACGATTTCGGCTTGTGTTTAGCAAATCTTGCGTCATTGCGAGACGCGGATTTTGGCTAGTGTGCTGCGTAGCAAACACGTCCTTGGGAGGACTGCGTTGAGCCGTCCGACCTGCCAAAATCAAAGACAATCGTAAGATTTTCGTGGCAATCCAGTAAAATGTATGTTTTGCATACTTAAAAGAAATATATAATCGTATTTATTCACGTTAGAAACAATACTGAAAAAACGGAGAGTGAAAACTCTCCGTTTTATATGGTTCTATTAATTTTTAAAACTATTCAATATTGTTTGCCAAAATATCCATTTCTTCAGATGAAGCATAAGCAGAGTGACAACCGCAATCTACGTAGATAACTTCGCCTGTTGTTCCTTTTGACAACTCAGATGCTAAGTACAAGCCGGCATTACCAACTTCTTCTAATGCAACATTTCTTTTTAATGGTGAACGAGCAGCTGCGGCTTTAAGCATTTTAGAAAATCCGCTAATACCCATTGAAGCAAGAGTTTTTACAGGACCTGCTGAAATGCAGTTTACACGGATACCTTTTGTACCCAAATCCACTGCCAAAAATCTCATTGCAGATTCTAATGCTGCTTTAGCAACACCCATTACGTTGTAACTTGGAACAGATAGAATAGAACCAAGGTATGTTAAAGCGAAAATTGAACCGCCTTCGTTCATAACAGGTTCTGCGTGACGGCAAATAGTAACTAGTGAATATGCACTAACACCAAGTGCTGTATTCCAACCGTCAGGTGATGTTTCAATAAATCTGCCCATCAAATCTTCTTTTTTCGCAAAAGCAACTGCGTGAACTACGAAATCTAATTTTCCGTAAACTTTTTCGCATTCTTCAAATACTGCTTTTACTTCGTCTTCTTTTGTAACATCACAACTCATGATAACTTTAGCGCCCATACTTTCAGCAATTGGACGAACTCTTTTTTCCATCGGTTCACCTGCATAAGTGAAAGCGATTTCAGCACCTGCATCATGTAATTGTTTTGCTATTCCGTAAGCAATCCCGTGAGTGTTAGAAACTCCAAAAATTACCCCTTTTTTACCTTTCATTAAATCCATAGTAAAGTTCTCCCTAATCTCTTTTACTCCTTGATTTTATCAAAAATATAAAATTATATCAATATTTTAACCTTATTTTTTCTAATTGTAACTAAATGTAAACAATTTAAACACTTCTGAAATTCGGCAATTCCAAAATTTTTTATATATGTAAGAGAGTTTAAAATTTGGAGAGCTTTAAAAAGTGAGCATAAACGGAGTAAATTCAAACATCGATATTCAAAAGCTTTTAAAGACCATGAAAAATGGTCAAGCTCAAAAAGCTGGCTTATCTTCAAAAGTGCCTGCTCACATGACAATGAACGGGTCAATTTTTAAAGCAAATACAACTCAAGTTAGTGGTAATTATGAAACTTCTTCAACTAACAAAACTGCTTCAACAAGACAATCAGAATCTTTGTTGAAAGCTAATACTGCAAAATCAATTGAACAAGCATCAAAAACAGATTCATCTAAAAAAACAGACAAAACTGAACAAAAAACTGATGACGAAGCAAAAAGAATTGATATCAGTAATATTGATTTTGACAATTTGACATCTTGTTCTGCTAGTGAGTTGGACGATTTGAAACAACAATTAACAGAAATGAAAGATTCTGATGTTCCAAGATATTTGCAAAATTCTGCTGATAAAAAATTAAGCAGAGTAAAATCTGAAATCAGTAAAAGAGCTTCTAATGTTTCAAATGATGACAATGAAACTCAAGGTACTGATGGAACAAAGAAAAAAGACCAAAAAACTGATATGGCTTCTGGTGAAGATGCTAAAACAGATGCATCACAAAGCGGAAATGATGCAAAATCTGCAACTGCTCAAACTGAAGCAGGCACAAGTCAAATGAACAAAGCCGCTTCTGATATGAAATCTCTTGACAAGAAAATGAAAACAGATGACAAGAAATTTCAAAAGCAAATGAAGGCTGAAGAAAAAGCTATCAACAAATCTGAAAAAGAAATGCAAAAAGCAGCCGTTAAACTTGAAAAATTATCAGCTGAAGTTGATGAGGTTCAAAACGAAGCACAACAACAAAATACAATTTTGGCTAATGAAAATGCATCAGAAGAAGAAAGAACAGAAGCACAAAACAAATTATCTTCTGTATCTTCAAGACTTGAATCAACTCAATCAAATATGCAAACTTCTCAAACAAGTTTGAAAAAAGTTCAAGTTGCAACAAATAAAAAAGTTAGAACATTAACAAGAACTGCTAAAACTTATCAAAAAACAGCAGTTGCAAATCAAAATGCAGTAACTACTCAACAAGCAGAATCAAATTCAGTTTTAAAAATTGCAAATAAGGCTGATGAAATTTCAGGCTATGCGGTTATGACGGGTCAAACCACTCAATATGTCGGAAAAGGCATGATTGCTGTTGGCTCCGCAATGATTACAGGTGGTCAAGCCTTGATTGCGGCAGGCGGAACGGTTGAAAAAGTTGGTATCGGTGTTGAAACTGTTGGTCAATACGGAAAATGTGCTGCTAATGTTACTAAAACTGCAGTTTACGCTGCACAAGGTAATATTTCAGGAGCATTGACATCAGCAGGTGCTGCTGTTATGTCAGGTGTTTCTGCTGCTAAAGGTACAAAAGAAATGGCAAATGGTTTCAAAGGTGTTAACCAACAAGTTGCTAATGCTAACCAAAAAGTTTCAAATAAATTGAATAACAAAATCGAAACTGCAAAGGCAGCAGGAAAAGATACAACTAAATATGAAAATGCAATGGCTAAAGCAGATTCTAACGTTGCAAAATACAGTGCAAAAGCAGGCAGCACAGTTGAACAAACTCAAGCAAATGTAGCAAGTGCAGGAAAAGCAACTTTTGGAGAAAAAATGCAATCAGCAATGCAATTTGGTAGTTTCTTACAACAAGCAGGTGCTCAACTTGGTGCAAATAATCAACAACAAGGTCAAGTTGTAGCACAAACCGGTACAAGAGCGGCTGGTTTTTCTAGAGCAAGACGAGTAAGAGTGTAACTAAAACCTTGTAATAAGCATTTTATTGTCTTGTTCAAGCAGAGTTGCAATATGTAAAAGTTTTCCTTCGTTTAAACTGTTTGTTTTAACAAACTTTCCACCGACTCTGCCATTATTGTTGTTTACAATTTTCAATGTCGTTTGCGCTTCTGTACCTTTATATGAAATTTTTACAGGAATTTCGTCATTAACTTTTAATACTTTACTTCGTAGTCCAATTCCACTGTTAGAAATATCAATGACATTATTCATATTCAAATTATTTATTGCAATTTTAACAGGAGTTTTGCAGTCTGCAATTCGAAATCTGATACTTTCTCGGCGATCTTCTTTTAGTATGTTTTGAGCAATTTGTTTTCGTTTTTCAATAGCAGCAAGTTTTGCTTGTTGTGCTTTTTCTTCTTGTGCAATTCTTTGTTTATTTGCTTGTAAATGATTATGATAAGTGTTCAAATGCTGTGATGTAGCATAACTTGTGCCGACATTTGCCGGTAAATGTGGTCTTTCGTATCTGACTTTGAAATATGGCTCATCTTTAATTGTTTCAATTGCAGCTTGAGTTTTGTATGAGGTCGCACTGAACAATAAGACTAATACTATTAATATTTTAAAACCCTTTTTCACTACAAATTTCCAAATCACACTACTTACAATACTATTAATGATTCTGAACTATTTAGATTTACTAAAATTTTTGATATTGTTACGTTTGTTAATATTATTCAATAAGTTTTCCGTCAAACAAATCCATAACCATATTTACACCATCAGAGTGGAACGAATCAGAACCGTCCAATGCTCTTCTTCTTACTGGTTGTTGAGGTGTTTGGTTAAGGTTAGGACTCGGTGTCTTAGGCATTGTTGATAATATCTCTTTGAACTCTTGTTCTTCTTTTTTTATTTCGGTTTGAGCAACTGTTTGTGGAGTTGTCGGACGAGCAGCGCTTTGTGCAGGGGCAGGTTTATCATCATCAGAGGCAGATTGCTCTTTTTTTATTGCTTCGTCGCCTGATTCAGGTGCTCTGACTATTACTTTCCCTACTGCTTTTCCAAAAATTGCGGTTGTTGCTTGAATAATGAATGAATGTTTTGCCCCTTCCGGTCCAAATTGTTTTAACCAACTTGGGTTTTTTATTGTAATAATAACCTCGTCAGGAGTCAATTTAACAGGAATAGCCTGTTGTTTAAGAATAGTTCTTGATGGAAAGCTTGAAATATTTTCCAATAATTTAGCCCACAATGCTTTTAGCGAATTCGGTGAGGCTGATTTTGACATCGGTACACTGTCTGTAAGAACCTCTTCAACAGAAACGGTTTGTTTTGGTTTGACTGTTTGAGGGGTTTCTTGAGTTTTTGTAGCCTGAGATGATGGCATAGGTTTCATAACTTCAGGCTTTTTAACAGGTGATGGCGGAGTGTTGTACGGTGATGTGTTTATCTGTTTTGCTCCTTCACCTGACTCAAGAAGTGAGATTCTTTTTTGCAAATCTTCCAGTTTTGTATTTTGTGCTAGATTTGATAGGTCTAAAATTGCAACATCTAGCCATAGCTTTGGATTTGCTGTTAATTTTAATTCTTTGATATAATTTGCGCATTTGTCTATCAACGAAACAAGTTGGTGTGCTTCGATATCAGACAACGAACCTAATAGAGTCTTTGTTTGTTCTTCGTTTAATTGAACAACCAAATTTGTAACATTGTTACCTACAGATTTCAAAATAAGTGCATTTCTGAAATATTCAAGTAAGTTTGACAATATTTGTACCGGTTCATTACCTTTGTTATAAATATCATTTAATACTTTTAATGCTTCATTTTGATTTGAGGAAATTATTGCATTAAATAATTCTGTTAGTGTTGAAAATGACAATCTACCAAGTAGACTGTTTATATCGTCAACAGAAATTGCATTATCTGATGAATTTAAAACGCTCAACTGGTCTAAAAGTGCTATACTGTCACGCATTCCACCTGCAGAGTTTTGAGCAATGTATAAAAGTGCATCATCGGTAATATTTATTTTTTCGCTATCAGCAATATAGCGCAAATGTTTTACGATATCTTCCGTTGTAATACGTTTAAAATCAAATCTTTGGCAACGGCTCTTAATTGTATCTAAAACTTTATGAACTTCTGTTGTTGCAAGTATAAAAATTACGTTTTTAGGAGGTTCTTCAAGTGTTTTCAAAAGAGCGTTAAACGCTTGATTTGTCAACATGTGAACTTCGTCGATTATATAGATTTTGTAGCGGCTTTGAACAGGTGATAATGCTACTTTTTGAATAATTTCATCTGCATCATTGACAGAACGATTACTTGCCGCATCGATTTCTATAACATCGATAGGAATTGAGTTTGTAATATTTTTACAATTTTCACATTCATTACACGGTGTTATGGTTGGACCGTTTACGCAGTTTAAAGATTTTGCAAAAATTCTTGCAGTAGAAGTTTTACCGGTTCCTCTTGGACCTGTAAAAAGGTAAGCATGCGAAATTCTGTCCATACTAATTGCGTTAGCAAGTGCTTTTTTTATGTGTTCTTGACCAACAATTTGTTCAATTGTCTGTGGTCTGTATTTTCTATATAAAGGTACGTAATTATTATCCATGATATGATGATTATAACAAATAAATAAAATAAAAAGGAGAGTTTATGAACTTAATTAAACCTAAAAAACTCAAAATAGGTGATACTATTGGTATTATTGCTCCGTCAGGTGAGGTAGATTTTAACAAAATTTTACAGTCTGTTAAATATTTTGAGCAAAAAGGGTTTAATGTAAAATTAGGTTCTCATATAAAATGTCAGGCAAACGAATATTTGGCAGGACGTGATGAACAACGATTGGAAGACTTGCATAATGCTTTTTTAGATGATGAAATTGATGCAATTTTGTGCGCTCGTGGCGGGTATGGCGCTCTACGATTGATTGATAAAATTGATTATTCAATTATTAAAAATCATTCTAAAATCTTTTGCGGATATTCCGATGTAACTGTTTTAAACTCTGTTTTTTACAAAAAATGCGGATTGGTTACTTGTTCAGGTCCGATGGCACAAGGTGATTTTTCTGCTGAAATTGATAGTTTTACAGAAAAACATTTTTTTGAAACCTTGCAAATCGGTAAATTCCACTTAACTTCAAAACTTTCAAATGAAAAATTTGACCCTGTTGAAGGATTTTTATTTGGTGGAAATTTGGCAACTTTGGCATCATTATGCGGTTTTGATTTTATCCCTGATGAAAAATTTATACTTTTTGCTGAAGATATTGGTGAACCAGTTTATAAACTCGACAGATATTTTACACAGTTGTTTAATATCGAAAAGTTTAGCAAAAATGTTCGTGCAATTGTTTGCGGTGATTTTTCAGGAATTGACAGTCAAAACTCTTTGGATATTTTGCTATCAGAAATCTCTAACAAGTATAACATTCCTGTAGTTAAAGGTTTTTCTTTTGGGCACGAAAAAGTAAAAGCAACGATTCCGTGCGGTGCTTACACAAAATTGACAAATGATGGCTTATTTGCAGAAAACTTTTTATTTGATAATTAAAACGTCTGAATCTGTGTTTTCAAGAACTCGCAAACTAACTGAGCCTAACAAAAATTTTGATATTTTTTTGTAATTTTTATTTCCGCAAACTATTAAGTCGATATCGTTTACCGTTGCATATTTTAAAATTTCTGTTGCCGGAATTCCTTGAGTAATTGTTTTTTTCGCAATATCAAAGTTTTTATCTTTGAATAATGCTTCTATATCATTGAGTAGTAACATTGATGAAACTTCTTGTTTGTTTTGAATATCTAACATCCAATTTGAATCAACGTTTCCTTTCAAGAATAAGAAATCCGGCATTTCGTAAACATTTAACAAATGAATATTTTTATCTTCTAAATTTATAGTTGTTAAAACTTTTTCAACATTAGTTTTACTCTTTTCAGAATTATCTATTGCAAATAGAATATTTTTACGTTCGTTTGATAGTTTTGAAATGTAAACTGGGATTTTAACTGCACTAGCAAGTTCTTGAGATACTGACCCCAGCCATTTTTGAATACCTTTTTTCCCGTGAGAACCTAAAACTATGTAATCATAATCTTTCTTGTCGCAAATTTCTAAAATTCCGTCAATAACAGTTCCGCAAAGTTTTATTTTTTCACCGGTGGTTATTCCGTGTTTAATTAAAAGGTTTTCCGCATTATTCAATATTTCATCAGCGGTATTTGTACATTGCATAACAAAATTTGAGTCTTCTATTGCCGCAGAATCAGGCAAAAAACTCCAATCAATGACACAAACTATATCAACTGTTCCTTCTTTTATCCAGTGCGAAAAATTTTTTATAGCATTAAAACTTATATTTGAGCCGTCTGTACAAAATAAAATTTTCATAAAAATCTCTCCTTTTTGCTAACGATACAATATGTTAAGGAAAATTACATTACCTTCCCATATACATTTTTTTCTGATATGATTAATACTGTAAGAAAGTTATTTTTATTAGGATTGTTATATAATGTCGGTTGAAGATAGTATTAAATTAAAAAAATATAGGGATTTAATAGATATTATTGCAAAGGTTGAGTATCAGAAATTTTCGAGATCGCATTTGATTGAATTGCCGGAACTTGTTAATATTGGTACTCACGCTCTTTATATTTTGTTCAAAAATCACGATCCTGAATCTTACAATAGTTCTTATTTATCAACCGCAATCAAATGGGCAATCCGAAATGAAGTCAGACGTCGTTACAAGTGGTATACGCTCAAAAATAGAGCCTCTATATCAGAAGAAGATGAACTTACAAATGAAGTAGAGTTGAGAGCAGATGTATACAAAAATATATTGTCAATTGATGAGTTGCAAGATGCAGAAGTTCCTACTCAAATTAAATCAAAAGACAAAACCCCTGAGGAAAGTATAGAATTTCTGGAATTGAAAGACGGAATATTAGATGCTATAAAAAAATTACCTCCACGAGAGCGAGAGTTCATTGAGTGTAAATTTTTCCAAGAAAAAAAATTGAGAGAAATTGCAAATGAATATAATATATCTCAATCGAGAATTTCGAGAATTATTCAAACAGGCTTGGACAGAATAAAAAAAGACTTGGCAAAACAGGGGATGATGTAAATAATGAAAACAATATTTGAAAAATCAAACGGAAATGATGGTATAAATTTAACAGATAATATGCCTGATTTGAGTTTTATTTCCGCTGAATTGAAACGTGATGGTAATATAGGTTTGCCACAGTTGAGCGAATTAGATGTGATGCGTCACTATAAAGAACTTTCAGATGCAAATTTTTGTATTGAAAAAGGTTTTTACCCGTTGGGTTCTTGCACAATGAAATATAATCCGAAAGTAAATGAATTGTTGGCAACTTTGGACGGATTTAATGTTCACCCTGCACTTGATGACGATTTGGCTCAAGGTTCACTTGAATTGATGTATAAACTTCAACAAGCATTGTTGAAAGTTACAGGTATGGACGCTATCACCCTTCAACCTTCTGCAGGTGCACACGGTGAGATGACCGGTATGATGATTATCAAAAAATATTTTGACACTATTGGTGAAAAAAGAACAAAAGTTATCATTCCTGATTCTGCACATGGTACAAATCCTGCAAGTGCCAAAATGAGCGGTTTTGATGTCGTTCAAATTAAGTCTAACGAGAAAGGACAAGTTGATATTGATGCATTAAAAGAAGTTTTATCTGATGATGTCGCTGCAATAATGATGACAAATCCTAATACTTTAGGAATTTTTGAAGAACAAATTTCTGAAATTTCTGAAATTATGCACGCAAACGGATCTTTATTGTATTATGATGGCGCAAATTTCAATGCTATTATGGGTTATACAAATCCGAAAATGATGGGTTTTGATGTTGTTCATTTGAATTTGCACAAAACTTTTGCAACTCCGCACGGTGGTGGTGGTCCGGGGGCTGGACCTGTTGCTGTAGTTGACAAATTGAAAGAATTTTTGCCAACTCCTGTGATTTGTTATGACGGAGAAAAATATTTTAGAAATTATGATTTGAAACACTCAATAGGTAGTGTAAAAGATTTTTGCGGTAATTTCTCGGTAATGGTTAAGGCTTATGCTTATATCCTGATGATGGGTAAAAATCTGAAAAATGCCTCAACTAATGCTGTTTTAAATGCAAATTATTTGAAAGAAAAATTGAAAAAGTATTACGAATTGCCTTATGATGAACCATGTATGCACGAATTTGTCATAACCGGCGAAAAGCAAAAACACGAAAATGGAGTGTCAACGCTAAATATTGCCAAAGCGCTTATGGACGAAAATACTCACCCGCCTACGGTTTATTTTCCGTTGATTGTTCATGAAGCAATTATGATAGAACCGACAGAATCTGAAAATAAAGAAGTGTTGGACGATTTTGTCAATGTAATGATAAAAATTGCAAATGAATGTGCGGAAAATCCGGACAAGGTTTTGACAGCACCTCATAATACTTTTGTTAAAAAAATTGATGAAGTCACGGCTGCAAGACGTCCTGACTTAAAGTTTACGGAATAATTACACAAGACTGGGAATATAATAATGACTAATAAAGAAACTACAAGAAAAAGAAAAATATCTTTCCCTCACATGGGAACAATTAGCTATGCTTGGGCTGCAGCATTGAGAATTATAGGTTGTGAACCTTATGTTGAGCCATATACAAGTAAAAAAGCGTTATCATTGGGTACAAAACATGCTCCGGAAGCAATTTGTCTTCCCTATAAATTGATTTTAGGTAATTTTATTGAAGCAATCGAAGGCGGAGCAGATTATGTTGCAATGATTACCGCTCCTGGGTGTTGTAGACTTGGAGAATACGGTAAATGTATTGAAAACGCTTTGTACGATTTAGGTTACGACACAAAATATATTGAAATGCAATTGTATGATGGACTTGGCGGTATTTATAACTTTTTGAAGCGTGCAAGCGGTAAAAACAATCCATTATTGTTCTGTAGAGCAATTTTGATTGCAATTTTGAAAGTGTTTGAATTAGATAGATTAGAAGCTTTGCATTCTTACTACAGAGCAAGAGAAATCAAGCAAGGTGATGCAGAAAAACATTACAATAAGGCTTTGAAAATTATAGATTCTTATGACACCGTTTTAGGTTTGCGTAAGGCAAGAAAACTTGTTGCAGAAGAAATGAAAAAGGTTGAAATCAATCCAAAACGTGAAGTTTTGCATGTTGATATCACTGGTGAAATTTATGTTGTAAATGATGAATTTTCAAATCAAAGCATTGAAAAAGAACTTGGCAGAATGGGTGTTGAGGTACGTAGAAGTCTTACTATTACAAGTTTCTTAAAAGATGCTATGATTCCAAAAATCTTTAGAAAAGGAGAAACTCACCTTCAACGTGCTGATAGACTTGCAAAACCTTATTTGATGAGAGATATCGGCGGTGATGCGTTAGAATGTGTTTCTGACGTTGCTTATGCTGACCAACGAGGTATTGACGGTATTATTCACTTGAGTCCGTTTACTTGTATGCCGGAAATTATGTCACAAAATATTTTCCCTGCAATGAGAGAAAATTGTGAAATACCTATTTTACCGTTGATTTTAGATGAGCAAACAGGTAGAGCGGGTTATATTACAAGAATTGAAGCCTTTGTTGACTTGATGAGAAGACGCAAGAGAAAACAAAAAATGGCTGCCGGTGCTTCTGGTGATGAAAAACCTGCTGAAATTGTATAATAGGATAATTTGATGCTAAATTTATTTAGAATATCTTTTAAAAAGACAAACGAGTGCCTAATCTTGGTTGTACCAATGGTTATATTCTTGTCTGTTTTGAGTTGGTATTTTAATTTTGCACGCTTTTCTGTTGATGAAATAAATAAGCTGATTTTTGCCGTAATTACCTTGTATGTTATGTTTTGCGGTTTTTTATCGTCTTGGCTTTATCTCGTTAAAAAAGCACTCGATTATTCGCAAAAAGTTTTTTTATTTGATAAAGAAAGAATTAAAGACATTCAAAATTTGGCTTTATCTTTGCCAAAAGGTGTTGGTAGATTGTTTGTGCCGATGATGAGTGCAACTGCGCTTTATTTGCTTATTTATTCAATAATTTTTTATGTTGCAAATTTTTTTACAACTAAATATGTCGGAGCAATTGATTTTAGTGAATTTAATTGGAAACTGTTAGCGCTTTCAGGTAGTGAATTTTTGAAAATAATCAACAGTCTTGAACCTAATGAGATTAAAGTTTTGGAAACTTGGTATTTGATTATGAAAATTTCAATGCTTTTTATTTCTTTTATTTCAATTCTGTGGATACCTGAAATTGTGTATAGTAAAAAGAATGCTTTTGTTTCTTTGAAAAATTCTATCTGTAAAGTATTTTTGAATTTTGGAAAAACTATATTTTTATATTTTTATATAGTTTTAATAATTTTATTACTTGTCGCACTAAATTCAATCTTCTTTAATTCACCATTCTGGGCATTTTTAGCCATTCTTTTAACTTACTATTTCTTTGTTTACATAGTTGTGCTATTATTCACTTATTATGAGCAAAACTTCGACAGATAACTCGAATAAACCCAAAGTTGTTGCAATTGTTGGCGCTACAGCGAGTGGTAAAACTGCATATTCAATTGAGTTGGCAAAAAAAATTAATGGTGAAATTGTTTCTGCAGATTCAAGACTTGTTTATAAAGGGTTTGATATTGGTACTGCAAAGCCTACTATTGAGGAAATGGACGGTGTTCCACATCACATGATAGATATTGTTGAACCTGAGTTTGAGTATTCAGCCGGATTATATAAAAAACAGGCAAAAGATGTTATTTCACAAATTTTATCAAGAGGAAATGTGCCGATAATTTGCGGTGGGACAGGGTTATATATTGATATTTTGTTGAAAAATTACGACTTGCCTGAAATTGAGGCAAATCGGGAATTGCGAAATGAATTAACTCAATTAGATACCGCAAATCTTGAGGATATGTTGAAAAAATTAGATATTGAGGCTTTTGCTTCTATTGATAAAAATGACAGAAAAAAAATGATTAGAGCGATTGAGATTATCAAAACGACTAATAAACCGTTAAGTCAAACTCGTGGAATGAATAAATCTGAATATAATGTTGAGTGGATTGGGAAGAATTTCGATAGAAAAACCTTGTATGAACGCATTGACAAACGTGTCGATATTATGATTGAAAATGGTTTGGTTGAGGAAACGAAGAATTTGCTAGAAAAACATGGGCGAATTCTGAATTTGGTTAATACTATCGGTTACCGTGAAATTTTAGGGTATATTGATAATCAATGTTCCATTGAGCAAGCAGCGGAACTTCTCAAAAAAAATACCAGAAATTATGCGAAACGACAACTCACTTGGTTTCGTCGAAATGAAGAAATCAAATGGGATATCTATCCTGAAAAATTGAAAAAGTAGGTTAAATTTTTACTTTTACAACAACTTTTTTCACTTCTGTTTTACTATCAATAGACACTTGCGGAGCGTGGGCTTCGTGCGGAAAAATCATTGCAAAGTTTGTTCCATCAAGAGTTACAAAATCAAACTTTTCTATTCTGTCTGAATAAAATTTGATATCTTTTTCCGGATTATAAGGTGTATCAACAGATACTGAAGATGTTGAAGTGTAGTAAATTCGCTCTTTTCCATCTAACAAAATTTGAATATCAATATAATTGTTATGTGCTTCAAATTTCCCATCGGTTATGCTTTTAGTTGTGTAAGTTTCAACATTTGCATAATCTTTGTCAATGAGTTCATAACGACCCGTTTTTATGTCGGATTTTAAATTTTTCACGAAATCCACAACGTGATCCGGTACAATTCTGTACATTGAAAGATTTTCAAGTTTATCAATAATCATAGTTTAACCTTATTTTGTTAATTCGCTCATTGCTTTTTCGTATTCTTCTTTGTTCGGTGCTTTTCCATGCCAGCCGGCATTGTTTTCCATAAAGCTTACCCCTTTGCCTTTTATTGTGTTAGCAATGATTGCGGTAGGTCTGTTATTTTGTTTTGCTTTTTCAATTGTTTCATAAATTTCTTCAATATTATGTCCGTCAATTTCAAAAACGTCCCAATTGAACGCTTTTAATTTAGCACCCAAATCATCAAGCGGTTTGATATCTTCTGTAGAACCGTCAATTTGTAGTCTATTTCTGTCAATTATGGCAACTAAGTTGTCCAATTTTCTGTGAGGTGCTTGCATCAAGGCTTCCCATACGTTACCTTCTTGCATTTCGCCATCACCTAACAGAACAAAAACATGAGCAGGGTTTTTGTCAATTTTTAATGCCATTGCAATACCGCATGCCATTGATAAGCCTTGACCTAGAGAACCTGTCGCAACTTCAACCCCAGGACACCATAGTGATGGGTGACCTTGAAGTCTTGTTCCTAATGCTCGGAAGGATTTTAACTCTTTCTTCGGGAAAAATCCAAGATTAGCCAAAACTGAATAATAAATTGGTGAAACATGACCTTTTGATAGGACAAATCTGTCACGGGTTTCATATTCAGATGAATTTACGCCTTTTGGTGCATGTTTCATGCATTTTTGGAATAAAACCGTCATTAATTCACAAGATGATAGCGAACCGCCAATGTGACCGGATTTTGCGGTATAAACCATCGTTAAAATATTTTTTCTGTTTTCTAAACAAAGTTTTTCAATTTCTTTAATTTCGGTATCTGTAAGTGTCATTTTCCCAATAACCTTTCTTTTAAAACTCTGAGTACAAATAGTGGCAACGTTGGAAATATTCTTTTAAAACGTTCCGGTTGCATGACTGTCCTGTATAACCATTCTAATCCTAATTTTTGGTAAATTTCAGGGGCCCTTTCGACAACTCCTGCCCAAACATCAAAACTTCCGCCAAGACCTACCATAACGGCATTGGGCAGTTTGTTTTTTAGTTCGGATATGAAAAATTCTTGTTTGGGAGAGCCAAGTGCGACCAAAATTAAATCAGGTTGAGAATTTGTAATTTCATTAAGAATTGTTACATCATCTTTAAAATATCCATCATGAGTGTAAACAATGTTAAGATTTTCTATTTCATTTTTTAATTTTGAGGTTGCAAGTTCTATAACTTCCGGTTTTGCGCCAACAAGAGCAACCTTTTTTCCAGTGGCGGCAAATCTTTTCAACAGATTTTTTCCGAATTCAATTCCCGGAATTCTTCTGACATTTTTCCCCAGAATTTTCAAACCAAGTTCAACCCCAACACTGTCAGGGATTACCAAATCGGCATTATTTATGATATTTGCAAACTCTGCATTTTTAAGTGCTGAGGTAATCATTTCAGGGTTAATCGTAACGACTTGACCGTGAGTATTTTCTATATAGTCTAACGCTTCTTCCTGAGTGAATGAATCGACCCCAAAGCCCTGAATTTTTACTAATTTTCTCTCCATACGTTACATTATATCACATTGTGGTTGATTATGCTATAATTTTGTTATGAAAAATTTATTATTTAAAATTTTATTATTGTTGGTTATATGTGTATTTTCTCAAAACGGAGCAAAAGCGGTGCAATTTGATGTATTGGTTTTGCCTACAGAAGTTTCGAGCGTGTGCGAAAACTATTTTTGCTTTCCTGAACCTTCTGAAATTGCTGCAAATTACGTGATAGACCAACTTAATGAAACTAAAAATATAAATGTCATAAAATTGTCTGATGTTCGAGCAAAGTTAGCCGCTAATCAAAATTTGAAAAATGAAACAGAAGGCATGCTAAAAAACTTTGAACAAACAGAGCGTATAGATTATGTTGTGTTGAAAGATTTATCAGAAGCGTTCAATGTTAAATCTGTAATTTTGATTTCTTGTTATGCGATTACTGATAGGGCCGAAACTCGTCGTAATTTGTGGGAAGTTTTGGAAATTTCAAGTGCTTTTAAAATTACATATCCGTTTGATTTGACGACAACTGCAGTTTTGGTTGATACAGTCAATTCAACTGTTATGTGGAGTGGTAAATTTAGCAAAACTGTTTCTGATTCAAACGGTTATTTCCTAGCGCTAAATCAGGCGCAGGCTACTTCTCATTTGGAGAAAATCAGACAATATTTTAGAAGTTTTGTGGCTCCAAGTATCAGTCAAAATGTGCATTTGAGATTTTTCCCTCGTGAAGTCAGAACATTTACCGTAAACGGTAACAAAAAGTTGGACGATACAGAAATGCCAAAATTTATGCCAAATGCACTTGACCATCTGATAACACCTGATAAGAAAAATCAAATCGAAGGTAATGATGTAAATTACCTTGATTCAACAGAAGAATTGATTTTTGATTTTTAATCTAAATTCATTTACCAGTTTTACTGTGGTTTTATTCCAGTGCATGTTTTGATAAAATAAAAGACTTCCAAATTGGAAGTCTTTTAATCTGCCGATGGCCGGGGTCGAACCGGCACGAGGGTTGAACCTCACAAGATTTTGAGTCTAGCACGTCTACCAATTCCATCACATCGGCTTATTTAATTTTCATATAATTATAATATCAAAAAAAAAATATTTTTCAAGAACTTTTTTTATTTTGATTAGTATGGCTTATATGCCTGACAAACCAATTAAATTTTTATCCTGACATGTGATAACTTCTGTATGAAAAAAATAATTTTACTAATCATGACTTTATTTGTCATGCAAAATTTAGCACTGGCTACGACTTTTACCGGCGGTGTGTCAAAGGTTGGACAAAACGAAAGTAATCAGGTTGTTGACGCCAAAACAAAGCAAGGAATTGAATTTGCAAAAATTACTATTCCGCAGAAGAATTTTCGAACCTACACTGACGCAAACGGAAACTTTGAGTTAGAGAAGATACAAATTACTCAACCAACCCTGTTAAATGTCGAAAAAGAGGGTTATAGACCGTTCTCCTTGACTATTAACAACAGTGAGAGTCTGTCTAGTCCTATGAAAATCGAAATTGCAAAAAGTGAGTCTATGGATATTGGTATTGAATCCGAAATTTTACACTTGGGTGATGACAGTTATTCTCAAAATTCTGCCAATGCTGCAGATTTCAGGATTAAAGCAATGGGACCTTACTATTCAAAAGATTTTATCATGACAGATAATGCAAAACATTATTCAAACTATTTGGTTATTGGTTCGATTGTCGGACTCGATACTAAACTCGCAAACAGAATGGGGCAAAATCGCATGAAAACGGCATACTCAACCCCAGGAGAAGTTTATTTTAACGGTCAATTGATAGGGAAACTTCAAGTTAATGGTGACGGACAACGAATTAAAATCCCAAATACCTTGATTAGAGAAAATCAACCCAATCAGATTACGATAAAAACCGGCCACAATATGACTCGTAATGATAAAATTGATTATGATGATATTGAAATTCTAAACTTGTCAATTTTGACAGAATAAAATATGTTTAAAAATAAAAACAGAGGCTCAACACCTCTGTTTTATATGTTTAATGAAGTTTTTAATTTCTTATCTCTTCAAAAAGTCAGGAATTTCAATGTTAGTGAAATTGTTGTTTGGTAATACTGACTTTGTTTGATTATTGTTGAATGCGCCAGAGAAGAAATCTGCAGCATTCATTTGTTGACCCAAACCATTTGAATTATCTTGTGAATTTGAAGTAGAAGTTCCAAACATTTGAGTTGAAGCATTGTTTTTCAATTCAAAACCTGTAGCAATAACTGTAATTTGGATTTCACCTTGAATTGATTCGTTCAATGCTGTACCAATGATTACTGTAGCATCATCAAGAACTGCATCGTGAATGATAGAAGCAGCATCGCTGATTTCGTGAATGCCCATATCAGGACCACCGGTAATGTTAACAATAACACCAGATGCGCCATTGATAGAAGCTTCAAGAAGTTGAGAATTGATAGCTTGTTGTGCGGCTTTGATTGCTCTGCCTTCACCTTGCGCTCTACCAATACCCATCAATGCTGAACCAGATGCTTGCATTACTGCTTTTACGTCGGCAAAGTCAACGTTGATTAACCCTGGAACAGTGATGATATCAGAAATACCCTGAACACCTCTTAGTAAAACTTCATCAGCAATGATGAATGATTCAACTACTGTTACTTGTCTGTCTACAACTTGTAACAATTTATCGTTAGGTACAACGATAACTGCATCAACAGATTCTTTTAATTTTTCAATACCTGAAACGGCTTGATTTTGTCTTTTTCTACCTTCAAAAGTGAAAGGTTTAGTAACAACAGCAACTGTTAATATGCCAAGTTGTTTTGCAATTCTTGCAACAACAGGAGCAGCACCAGTACCGGTACCACCACCCATGCCGGCAGTGATAAATACCATATCAGCACCGTCTAGGGCTTGAGTTATTGCTTGTTGCGCTTCTTCTGCTGCTTTTTCACCAACTGAAGGATCTCCGCCAGCACCAAGACCTTGTGTTGAAGATGCTCCCAATTGAATACGATTGTTGGTTTTACCAGTAACAAGAACTTGTTCATCTGTATTCATTAACCAAAATTCAACACCTGACAATCCTGATTGAATCATTCGGTTTACGGCATTTCCGCCACCGCCGCCGACTCCGACAACTTTGATATTAGTTGGGTTTGCACCAAGCCTTGCAAGTTGGTCATTTGATGGGTTTTCTTTTTTTGCAAAAAGGTCTGAAACGATATTTTCCACTATATTTTTACCTCATATAACTATTATTTTTATTCCTAAAACATTTACACGATTATATCATGCATAATCCTATAATAACATAGTATTTTAAATAGAAAAAAAGTACAATAATTTTTGGGTTTTTATGAACAAAATTTAATATTGCATGCTTTATTTCATTTTTGCCGGAGAAATTCCCCACTGTAATTTGTTTCTTAGCACGGAATAAAAATCATTTCCGTTCAATAATGCTAAATAAGCTTTCTTTTCAAGTTTATTGATTACTAATTCTTTCTCTAACTCAAATACAGTCTGTCCATCAACAGATACTGTATATTCATTATTCGGGCAAGGAATGATTTTTATTTCATCACTTGATGGTACAACAATAGGACGTGCAGAAAATGTATGCGGGCAAATCGGCACAACAGTAATTGCTTCTGTTTGTGGTGCTAAAACGGGTCCGCCAGCCGCCATACTGTATGCAGTTGAGCCGGTTGGAGTTGATATAATAATTCCATCTGCGAGATATTCGCATACAAATTTTCCGTTAATTTCCAATGCAAAGCGAGAAGTTCTTCCTGTTGCGCTTCCTTTTACGACAAAATCATTCAAGGCACAATATTTTTCGCTGCCGAGCATCATTCTTTGTTCAACTTTGAACTCTCCGTTTAAAACTTTTTTAACGGTAGAAGGTAAATCATCAGGAGTTGCTTGCGACAAAAATCCTAGTCTGCCTAAATTTACCCCAAGTACCGGAGTTTTGAAATCCGAATAAAATCTGGCAGTTTTTAAAATTGTTCCATCTCCTCCGATTACAAAAACAAAATCGAATTCGTTTTCTAAATTCTCGGTATCTAAAACATTGTAGTCGATTGCGTTTGAGCGGAAAATTTCTTCTAAGTTATTCTTTACGATAATTGAATTTTCGATTTTATTATTTAAACAAATTGCAAATTTTTTATTCATACACCAAGTTTATATCAAATATATGAAATTTGACAAATTCATAAAGTAAATTCACTAAAATGTACTATAATAATTCTATGGAAAAACGACATTTTGTGTATATTTTATTGACTAAATCCGACACATTATATTGTGGTTATACTGATGATGTTGAAAAACGCTTCAATGCCCACTTAGAAGGACGTGGTGCAAAGTATACACGTGCGAATAAACCTGTAAAACTTTTGTGGCAAAAAGAATTTCCTTCTAAAAATGAAGCACTAAAGGAAGAATATCGAATAAAACATAAACTTACACGCAAGCAGAAACTTGAGTTAATTAATCAAAAATTTTGATGTTTAAATCCTCATCGTCATTATTTTTTGTGTTGTTTACAGAATCATCTGCCGGACGAAGTTTTGGCGCTTCTGTGTTCTCTGAATAATCTAAAATTTCTTTTGGAACTTCTTCAAATTTGTTTTCGTAATCGAATTCGTAATCTTCTAATTCAAATCCGTCTAAAATACCTTCTTTTTCAGTTTTTTCTTTGTTTAAATATTCATCTAGTGTGGAATCTGAAACAGGTGTATATTTTGACTCATCATTAATTGCATCGTACAATTTATCAAGTTTTTGATTGATTTTGTCGAGTTGCTTATTGTGCTTGTCAATATTTTTCTGAGATTTTGCAATATCTTTTGTGTATTGGGCAATCAAGAATTTTCTATAAGCTTCTTTTAATTTTTCACTGTCTTTCATTCCTGAAATTGAACGAAGTTTACGGTAATCTCTATACTCCATTCTATAGTCGTTTGCCAAGTTTTTAACCGCATATTTATATTCGTAGTCAATTTGTTTTAATCGGTCTTTTTTGTACTGTTCGTTTTGTTTTTTCAGAATTTTGGATTCTTTTTCTTGATTTTTTTCTTCTTTTTCAATGACGTCATATTCTTCAACACCATCTTGAACTACTTTATAGCCGTTAGCACTAATTAAAGGTTCTACGTTTTTTTGAAAGGAAACGACTCTTGATTGATTACCTTTTGTATCAATGCTCCAAGTTCCTAAAAATACCGGTGTTTCTCCTGTGTATGCAATTGCTTGAACCGCAACTCTGTCAGGTTGAGATTTTAAAAATCCGAGCGGATAAATGTCCCATCTGTAATCATCTAGGTTAAGGTCCATATATTCTTTCCAAAAGTAAACGATTGCATCACGGACTTCATCAAGTTTATAGTCGGTTTTGTTGGTAAAATCATATACAAAAATGCTTGTTTTCCAAATTCCGTCTTCACGGCTGCCGATTTTTTCTTTTATTAGAATTTTCTTTCCATCAGCTGAAAAGTCAACAGGTGTAAGTGAACGAAACGCTGCATAGTCACTAATACTCTTATCTGTTGATAAAATAGGTTCCGGAATTCTGTGCATTATATTTGCTTTTAATATTTTCTGTAATGGTTCGTCTTGTCCGTATAACGGGATTACAAATACATCAGATGCAACCGATGCACTGTCAGTGTAGTAATAAATTGCCGGATATACAAGTATTGAAAAGTCAGGAGCAACTATGCCTTGAGCATTTATTTGCCTTTGTGTATACAATCTTTTGCCCAACCTAAGTTCTGTGCTGCCTGCCGGACTATTGTACCTTACTATTTTGTATGTCGGGTGTGGAACATATTTAAAATCTGATGGTGTTTGAACTTTAGGAATATCCAGTTCCTTTTTTGATTTGTCTTGATATTTTGAAAGTTCTTCATACTCTTCAACCGTCATGTATCCAGATGGAGTTAAATTTAAAATTTTACCTTCTTTTTTATATTTTTCTTGCTCTTTTAATCTGTCGTATTTATATCGTAGGTTTTTCGAGCGAATGTCCTGCTTGTTTGGAATTTCAAGAGCAAAAGCTTTTAGAAAAAATGACAGTATAAGTATTGATATAATAGGCAAAACTTTAATATTCATAATTGTAATACCTAATTATACCAAACCATCTTTCATTGCGGTTGCAACTGCTTTTGAACGTGTTTTTACATAAAGTTTTTGTAAGATGTTATGTACGTGAGTTTTTGTTGTTGCAAGCGTAATTACCAATTTTTTAGAAATTTGCGGATTTTTCAACCCTTCAACTAATAGCGCCAAAACTTCCATTTCACGTTCAGTGAGTCCGTATAGATTTTTACCTTTTTGATAGTTTATTCCGCTCAATCTTGAGTCTGTTTGATTTGCTTTTCTGATATTTGACAAAACAACACGTGCGATTGCCGGATCAAGCCAGCCTACACCTTCACTAACCGCTTTTATTGCAGAAATTGTTTGTTCAGAAGTTGCTCCTTTGGTAATATATCCGTCCGCACCTGCAGCAAAAGAATCCAAAATATCGTCTTCATTATCACGAGAAGTGTTCATCAAAACTTTAATTTCAGGCATTGAATTCTTGATTTTTCTTGTCGCTTCAATACCGTCAATGGTTGGTAATCCTATATCCATTATTACCAAATCAGGTTTTAACTCTAGTGCTTGTTCTACACCTTCCAAACCGTCAGAGGCTGCGCCCAGTACTTCGATAGAATCATTGTTTGACAACGCAAATGATAAACCCATTCTTGTCATGTCGTGGTCTTCGATAATTGTAACTTTTACAGTGTCTGACATTGTTCTTCACCTTCTATATTCTTGATAGTGTAACTACATTTGTTAGTAGGAATGAAAATTCACTACCTTTATTCACTTTACTTTCAACCCAAATTTTTCCGCCATGGGCTTCGATGATTTGTCTTGACAAGTACAAACCTAATCCTGTACCGGTTGAGCGTTTTTTTCCTGTGCCTTGAGAAAATCTCATAAATAAATGCGGAATATCTTCTTTTGGAATTCCGTTTCCGTTATCTGTAACCGAGAATAATAAATCTTTAGAAACAATTTTTGCGTGAATATCTATTGTTCCGCCTTTGTTTGTATAATTTAATGCGTTACCGCAAAGATTGATTATTACTCGCTTAATTTCTGCTCTATCTGCATCTATAAGTGTTTCGTCATCAAAATCACAGTGCAAATTGAATGTAATATCTTTTTTCTTTGATAACGGTTCTAATTCATCATAACATTGCTTAATCAGGTCTTTTATATTGAAAACAGTTTTGCATAACGATAATTTGCCACTTTCAAATCTGTAAACTTCAAGCAATGCATTAACTAAACCCAGCAAATCTTCGTTACTTTGCAACATAGTTGAAAGTAACACTTTTTGTTGGTCTTTTAGTTCGCCTAAAGAGCCGTCAATAAAGAATTTTAGTGTTTGAATTGCTGCAAGTAACGGTGTGCGCAAATCGTGAGTTAAAGTTGCAATAAAATCATCTCTCAATCGTTCTGTTTCTTTTTGAACGCTGAAATTTCTGATTACTCCGACAAATTTTTCAATGTCAGAGTCATCACTTGATAAGGTCGCAAAATTAATCTCAACCGGTATTGCTTCATTTGTAATAACATTTCTTATATATAAATCTCTCAACAGAAATTCAGAATTTTCGCAAGATAATCCCAAAATAGTACTTTTTACTGCTGATTTTTGCGCTTTGTTGAATTTTGGATTGTCAGTGTAGGCAATTTCTTGGATTTTCATTTTCTGAATTGCTTCTGCTGATAGTCCAACCATATTCTCACATGCCGGATTAACTTGTTCAATATTACCTTTTGCATCAATGATTATGATCCCATCTGCGCAGTAGTTGATAATTCCGGATAATTTTTGATTGGCAATAGTTAGTTCTTTAGTTCGTTCTGCAACTATTACTTCCAATTTATCAGAGTATTCTTGCAATTTTGCTTTTGCTTCTTCAAGCTGAGAAATTTTTTCTCTTAAATTCGCCAACAAATGACTTCTTTCAATACCGTTTTTGATATTCATAACGAGGTCATCATTGTCCCAGGGTTTTTCAATGTACTTGTAAACTCCAATTTCGTTGATAGTTTTTATCGCATTTTCTTTGTCTGCGTAAGCGGTTAGCAAAATCATACTAACTTCAGGGTATAGTTTTTTTGCTTCACGAAGAAACTCCAAACCGTTCATTTCAGGCATCAAAAAGTCAGAAATAATAAGGTCGGGAGTTTCTTTCTTTAGATAATCAAGCGCTTCTAGTGGGTTATTAAAAACAACCACGTCTGTGAATCCCTCAATTTTCATCAAAGTTGAAAATGTTGAGGTGAGCATCTTTTCGTCATCAACATATACTATTTTCCCTAAATTCATAATTATATAATAGTTTATATTGCAAAAATAAACAAATTAGTTACAAAATTGCAATATTTCTAAATATATTGGGACATTTTGAGATGATTACAAATAAGTTTTCTGGTGATATTCTCTTTTTTGTAATTCTCTGTCAATCAAGTATAGCGCTGATTTTTCAGCTCCAAATGTTTTCAATCTTGCAATGATTTTAGAAACTTGCGCTTCTTCTTCGATTTGTTCTCTCAAATAACCGTCAATGAAGTTTCTTGTTGCCAAATCACATTCTCCTTCAGTTAGTGTTGCAACTTTATCAATAGAAGCAGTGATTGCTCGTTCATGTTGATAAATTTGTTCAAATATTGCTTGTGGGCTCGACATGTCAAACATTGGTGTTGCAATTTGATTTAGATGAATTTGAGAATTTCTGCCTATTACGTATTCAAATAAAATCATTCCATGGTCAATTTCTTCTTTGGATTGAACTTTTGTCCAGTGCGAGAAACCATACAAACCAATTTCAGCAAAATAAGCAGACATTGAAAGATATAAATAAGAGGAATAAAATTCCTTATTAATTTGTTCGTTAAGAATGTCCCTGATTTTATCACTAATCATTTTTTCTCCTTTGTTAAATAAATTTTGCTTCCCATAAACCATGAACATTACACATTGCAACGGCTTTTTCTATTTCAAAACAAATAGGCACTCTCATTTTAGCTTCATCGTTAGGGTTAAGATATCTTCTCATTACTTTCTTGTTTCCTTTCGAATATACTTCAATAAATTCAATAAAATGTTCTTTTTCCATTGGGTGAGGTGTTTCACTGATTACAATTTCTTGGTAATCCTCTGTTTTGTTTAGTACCGGCAAATGATGTTCAAAATGGACATCTTCATTTTGGTGAGGGGTTAAAAGTTCCATAGGTTCATTACAACAAACGAGTTCTCCTGCACCTTCTTGTACAACTTCTACTAAAGTTCCGCAAATGTTACATTTATAAAATTCAAAATTTTGACTCATAAGACAAAATCTCCTTTCACGGATAATATTAAGCCTTAACAAATTTTTCTCATTCTCCAAGCGGACAATTCTTAATATAATACTGGACGTTAAACTATTTGTATGCTATGATACTTTTGCCGTGTTCCATGGGGTGTTGCGAACCCTCGACCCGAAGCCAATGCGGGGTGCAGAGCCTGTTGTGAGGGTTCTATGAATGCGTTGAAATTATATATAATCTGTGAAGTCGAAGTTAAGATGGCACAAACTTTCGAACCGTGTCAGGGGAGAAATCCAGCAGCACTAAGATTTGCTTTGTGGGTGTTTTAATCTTCGGTGGAGAAAGTATATGAGGACAGTGTGTTGGTAGGTTTCGATAGACAGTGACACGGCAAAATAAAAAGCATCTTCTTTTTGAAGGTGCTTTTTATTTATATAATATTTGCTGAAATTCTTTTTTAGTTAACTTACATTCTTTCAGGTGCTGTAACTGCAAGAATTCTCAATGCGTTAGCAAGTACTGTTCTGAATGCCCAAACTAAGATTAATCTTGATTTAGTCAATTCTATATCATCAGTTATTACTCTTGTTGAATTGTAGAATGAATGGAATTCAGATGCCAAATCTTGTACATATCTGCAGATTGTATAAACTTGTCTTGCTTCTGCAGAATTCTTAATTAACGGTTTAAATTCTTCTAATTTCAAAATCAATTTTCTGGCATCTTTGACTGACAACTCTGCAATCTTTTGGTCAAAGTTTTCTGTCAACTTTTTAAATTCATCTTCTGCTAAAATTGCAGGAATTGTTTTGCCGGATTCAGTATCAATTTTATCAGTTGTAACGTTTCTGATAATAGAGCACGCTCTTGCGTGAGCATATTGTACGTAAAATACAGGGTTTTCATCAGATTTTGTTTTTGCAAGTTCAATATCGAAATCCAATGTTGTGTCGATATTTCTCATTGACATCCAAAATCTTGTTGCATCAACGCCAACTTCGTCAATCAAATCTTCCAATGTAACCATATTTTTACGTTTGCCCATACGAACTTCGTTACCATTGATTACAAGGTTAACTAATTGTCCTAGCAAAACTTCCAACCTATCAGGATTATAGCCAAGTGCCTCAATTGATGCCTTAACACGTGCAACATAACCATGGTGGTCAGCCCCCCAAATGTTAATCATTCTGTCAAATCCACGTTGTAATTTGTCAATATGGTATGCAATATCAGCGGTTAAGTAAGTATTTGAACCATCTGCTTTTTTGATTACACGGTCTTGGTCATCGCCGTAATCAGAAGATTTGAACCATTGAGCACCTTCTTTTTCATAAATCTTTCCGCTATCACGGAGTTTTTGTACACATTCTTCAACTTTTCCTGATTTATGCAATGATAGTTCTGAATAAAATTTATCAAACTTAACTCTAAAATTGTCAAGTAAATCACGTTGAACTTTTTCTTCGTAATTTTTTGCATAATCACAAAATTCTTGTAAATCAATTTTATCTAAATCATTGTCTAC
>CAVHEM010000026.1:75448-84522 GCA_963635055.1 Bacteroidaceae bacterium
ATTGTCTACAGAATTCAATAAGTCTTTTTTATCAATCAAAAATTGTTTAGCAACAGGAATTAAATAATCTCCAGGGTAGTAATTTTTTCTTTCTGTTTCATCTTCAGGAAAATCAACTTTTTCACCCAATTCTTGACGAATTCTTATAATCAATGAACGGCCAAGTTTTTGAATTTGAGAACCGGCATCGTTGATGTAGAATTCTTGATAAACATCATGTCCATAAAATTTTAGTAGGTTTGCCAAAGCACTTCCCATTGCAGCCCAGCGTCCGTGTCCGATATGGAAAGGTCCTGTAGGGTTTGCTGAAATATATTCAAGAATAATTTTTTCTTTTTCAATATTTTCAGGACGTCCGAATTCTTCTCTTTTGTCCATAATTTCTTTTAGCAAATTAACAAGTAAAGATTCACCGGCTTTGAAGTTGATAAAACCTCCGATAACCGAATAATCAGAATCTTCTTTATCTATGAACTCTAAAATTCCATTTGCTATCATAGGCGGTGCAATTCTTGCAACTCTTGCAAGTGATGACACATTAACTGCTAAATCCCCAAACTCAGGGTTTTTAGGTTTTTCAACAATGAGTGAACCCTTTTTATATTCGCTCATTTGTCCCAATTTACCTTCTTTTATTGCTAATTCTATAGCGTTTTCAATTTTATTCAAAAAGTAATCTTTTAACATACTGACCTCATTTATTTTATTAGTAATAATTTCATTTTATCAAAAATATTTAAAAATCGTATTCAGGAATTTCAAATTTTTCATTATTTGCATCTTTATCAACAAATGCTAAATAATGTTCCATTGCATTTTGTTTGCAATTTTCATAATCTGCTTCCGGTACATATTTGTAGTGTAATTCTGTTCTATCACCGGAGTAGTTTCCTAATACGGTTGCATATTTTTCAATATCATCTTTATTTAAACCACCACCGTAGGCTTTTGTTTTTGCATCTGTTCCTGATGGTCTGATTTCAATATATTTGTCTGTAAACTCTAAATATGTTCCATCTCCGACAAATTTTATTGATTTTAAATTATTGAAAGTTAAACCGTTATTTTTAAATTTATCATTTAGAATTTCTTTAATTTCTTCAAGTGTAATCTTGTTATTTCTTTTTGCGATGGCTAAACTTAAATAGAACATATCATTTTTAGTTCTAAGTGCTTCTCCTGCAACTTTTGATTTTTTAAGTTTTTCGATATCCGGTTCTGATTCGTTGTAGTATGCGATATCAACACGAGTATCAAATTTTCCTGTGATATTGTTATCTTTTATAACTTTGTCAAAGTTTTCGGATAATGTTTTGTTCTCATTTTTTAAAGATGCAACTAGTGCTGATGCTACGATTATCGCTTCAGTTGCACTTTTTTCTCTCATTGCTACTGCTGCTCTTCCGTGCTGAGATTTGATTAAATCTTCCGTACCCATAATCATTCCGCCGGATTCTTCACCGCCGAACAGTAAACGAGGATTTACACCTAAATTGATAGGGCTTCCAAAAACATCATCAATAATAACTTCTTCATTTGGTGAATTTTTAAGTTTAAGTTCAACTTTTTTCATGATGTTTGCAATTTCTTTGAACCCAACAGGAACATTAACAACGTTGACACCGTTATTTTTTGCCCATTCGTCCCAAGATAGAGCAGAAGCTGTTGTTTTTATCATAAATCGTGGGTGATTATTCCATAATTTTTCTGCTTTAAGTTGTTTTGCCCAAAAGTCAAACAACATCATGAATGCTTGGTTTGCAGTGAATACTGTCAAAACTTTTTCATCATTAAGTTTTATATAATCAATACCCAACTTGTTCAACTCTTCAATTCTATCAATGCTTTCAGTTTGAGTAATTGTTAATCTGTCATGATCAGGGTCTGTAATCAAAACTACGGTATTTATTGGGTATTTTGATAATTTTTCGTCGTATTTCATTGTTTCGATAACAGGAAAATATTTTGTACCGTCTGCTTTTTTTGCAAGAACTGTAGCATCAACTGAATAATCATAGAATGCTTTTTCACCTTTTGGAGTAACATCATATTTACCGATAGAGTGGAAAAACGGATCTTCTTCTGTATTAAACCAGTCATATTTATTTTCGATACCTAGTTTATGCAATACTCTTGACAGAGTTCTGTATGCAGAACCTCCGACATTTTCAATTATGATTTTTGAATCAAAATTTTTGATTAAATTTAGGTTAATATCTTTAGCTACACCAGTTTGTAAATATTCAACGTATAGATTAACTCCATCGTCAAGTTTTTTCATAACGTCTTGATTTATTAATGGATTATCAATTGCTGATAATTTTATTTCATAAGAACCTTTACTTTCAATTATATCAAATATTTCACGAATTTTATTTACAAACTCCATAGATTCTTCCGGTAAATATTGGCTACCTTGAGAATTCAAATCTTTTGTTGCGTTTTTGACAGAAATACCATGACTAGATGTAATGTATTCCCCACCAAGTAAATCGAGTTTGAATGCTAAAAATGAAGCTAACCAAATCGGAATTGTTTGTTTTTTATTAGGAACCAGAGTTTGAATTCCATTTGCTGCTTGAATTCTTGCTATCGCATCTAAAAACATTTTTGAGTTATATCGAACTTCACAACCTGCAATTTTAACAATTCTTTTATTCGGATATTTTTCGTTAGCAACAAGTGCTTTTGCCAAGGTTGCTAAAATAATTCCTACTAGGTTGATTGGAAATCTTGTATCTTGCGGAAACAATATGTTTTGAGGTCCTCTAATTCCTGCAGTTGAAACTTTTGCTTCTTTTGCATAGTTTTCGAACCATTCTTCAAGATTAAGACCTTCCGGATTTTTTTCTTTATCGTAAGGTTTTAGGTGTTCTCTTTTTAGAAAAAATGAAAATTCTCCACTTTCATCAATTTTTATTAAATCCAGATTTTTTATATAATCAGGTGTTTTATCATAAACACTTTTAAAAAGTTCGTTTTCTAATTTGTTTTCAGATTTTTTACATTCCATATATTATACTCTCCTTACTATATATAAATAATACAATAAAAACAGATTAATAAGTAGAATATTAACGTTTTTTATGTATAATGATAGAACAAGACTATGGAGAGCAGATTATGACAAAACAAAAGAAACAGTATTCGGCAAGGAAAGCTTCTCAATTCAACAAGTGGAGAGCCTTCTTTCAGTTTTTGGTTTGTAAAGTAGGGTACATGGTTCGTTTGAAGCTCGTTTATAGAATAGAAGTTCACGGTTTAGAAAATGTACCAAAAGATAATAAATATATTATATGCCCAAATCATTTATCAACTTTAGATCCACCTTTGGTTTGTGCAGTTATGCCAAGATGTGTTGCATTTATGGCTAAAAAAGAGTTGTTTGATATCCCGTTTATCAGATGGTGGATTGACTGGTTAGGAGCTTTTTCTGTTAATAGAGAAAGTCTTGGACCATCTACAGTCAAAACTGTCCAAACAATTCAAGATAGTGAATGGGTTTTGGGAATGTTTCCACAAGGAACAAGAGGTGTCCCAGGAGAAATCAAAGGAGTTAATAAAGGTTTTGCAGGTTTGGCAAAATTGACAAAATGTAATATTTTACCTGTAGGTATTGTTGGTTCTAATGAGGTTAAAAGACTACCTTTTTCAGGTAAAATAGTTGTAAGAATTGGCAAAATAATTCCTTATGATAAAAATCCTGATGTTGTAAAACAAAAATGGATTGAATCAATTCAAGAACTTACAGGATTTACATATAAAGAAGATGCAGAAGTAGAAAAAACAGAAGCAGATAAAGGAGCAGTTTAGAAATGAGCAAGGAAGTACGAAATTTTAACAGACGTTACGCAAAAGAATACAATATTTTCCGAACGATATTTTATATGACGTTCCTCTATGTTGTTGTGTTTAACTTTTTTAACATATTTTATAATTACAAAATAGAAGGTCGTGAAAATTTACCGAAAAATAGAAAAGATAAATACATTTATGCAGCAAACCATGTATCAATCTTTGACCCTACTATGGTCGTAATGGCAGCACTTCGCCCGATTGCATTCATGGCTAAAAAAGAACTTTTTGAATCAGGTGAAAAACTTAGTTGGCTTGTTAAAAGACTGGGAGCTTTTGCAGTTGACAGAACCAAGCCGGAAATTGCAACCTTTAAAACTGTAAAAGATATCATTGGTACAAGTTGGGCACTCGGTATTTTTCCTCAAGGCGGAACAAGACCTTATGGAAAATTAGAAGGTATAAGAAAAGGTTTTGTAGCCATCGCAAGAGCCGCAAAAGCGGATATTGTACCTGTTGCAATTGCTAATTGGGACGGATATCCGAAACTTAAACCTTTTACAAGACGTAATGTAACAATCAAGGTTGGAAAGCCTATATCTTATAAGTTAAAAGAAGATGAGATTATTTATGAATGGAGTAAACAAATTTCAGAATTAGCGGACTATGAAAATTGTGCACCTATTCCTGAATCCTACAAAGAAAAGATTGCAGGTTAATTGGCTCTTTCATTGGTTTTTCAATTGAACTGAATTTATACAAAACAATAATAAAGCCCCTTTTCAGGGGCTTTATTTATTAAAGAAAGGAATTTTGTTTATTTCTTGTGTTGTTTAGACTTAGATTTGGTTTAATTTATCTAATGCTGCTTTAGCACCATCTGCTACACCTTTATCTGAGTCGTTAGCAGCAACTGTGAATACTGTTGTTAAGTCTTTTTTGTATTCAGGGCGTTGAATGTAACTCAATGCTTCGATTGCTGATGCTCTAACCATTGGGTTAGGGTTGTCTTTTAAGTTGTCAACAACAGTTACTGCACCTGGTAATTCAGTTAATGGAACTGTTTTGTCAGACAATTTAGCAACTTCGTCACCGTAAAGTTTTTGCATAATTGCTATTGTGAACAATGCGAAACTCTTGTTTCTTTCAGCTTGTTCTTTTGGAGTGATCGTATTTGCTAATTGTTTTTCAGCATCTGTAACTTCTTGTCCTGCCATGATTTTATCTCTGGCTGCAATTTGTTCTTTTGTTGCATCTTGTAATGCACTTGAATCATAATTAATGATATTTGTTAATGCATCAAAAACTTTTGTATCAAGTAACTCAGTTGCTTTTTCAGGAGATTCTTTTACTAAATTAGCAATTTCTTCTAAACCTGCTTTTTGTGTTTCAAAATCTGGGTTTGATAATTTAGCGATAAAAGTATTCAAATCAACTTGAGGTTTTATTTGTTCAGGTTGAACAACTTCCGGTTTTTGTTCAGCGGCTTTTGGTTCTTCTGTAACTACGGGAGCCGGAACTTCCGGAGCCTTAGGCGCTTCTGTAACTTGAGGTGCTGCTGGTTGAACCGGTGCGTTATTGTTGATTTGTGCCGGTACAACTTGCGGTGCTACGGGTTGAGGAGCGGCTTGCGGTGCTACTTCTTGAGGTTGAACCGGTGCTGGTGCCGGAGCAGAAACCGCTTGAGGTGCTTGCTGTGGCATTGGCGGATAATATACAGGAGCCTGTGCCTGTGGATATGTATAAACCGGTGCTTGTGGGTAGTTGTATGTCGGCATTGTTACCGGAGCATATTGTGGCTGTTGAGCAGCGCCTTGATTACCCACTGTCGGGTTGTTAATTTCAATATTTACTGCGTTTAATTTTGGTTGTGGCTGTGCTTGTGGTGCTGGAACAAATGCTTGTTGAACAACATAAGGAGCCATTGCACATGGAACTTGATTCATTTAAATTTCCTTTCCTTTTATAAAATTGAGTCTATTACTATTCTACCGTTTAAATACACCTGAAGATAAAATATTGCTAAATTCTGAGATTTTTTTAATAAAACTTTACAATAAATTTTAAAAATGCAGATATACTTGAATTTGAGTCTACTTATATTTTTTAGTTTATTAACATTGGAAAGATTACTGTTTTTATGTTAAAATCTCTGTTGTGAGGGATAATTAATCGTTGAAAGTATAGATATACTTGAGGATATAGATGAAGATAGATATTAAAAACAAAAATTCAATCAGAAAAGCATTCGGAAAAACTTTGGCAGAGTTAGGTTCTCTTAATGATAAAATTGTTGTCATGGACGCAGATTTGGCATGCTCAACACAAACTAAAATGTTTGGAGATAAGTTTCCTGACAGATTTTTTGATTCTGGTATTGCAGAACAAGACATGGTTGCCACAGCAGCAGGTCTTGCATCTGAGGGTAAAATTCCATTTATTGCAAGTTTTGCGATGTTTGCCACAGGCAGAACTTATGACCAAATTAGAAACAGTGTTTGTTATCCAAAATTTAATGTAAAAATTATTGGTACACATGGCGGTATTACTGTTGGGGAAGACGGAGCGACTCACCAAGCGCTGGAAGATGTTGCATTAATGCGTAACATTCCAAACATGTCAGTTATTGTTCCTGCCGATTGCCGTGAATGTGAAGAAGTTATTAAATATGCTTCCTTACACGAAGGACCTATGTATATAAGAATTGCAAGGAGCAGTGTTGCTGATATTTTTGATAATCATTATTATTTTGATTTCAAAAAGGCGACAGTTCTTGAAGAAGGTACTGATATAACATTGGTTACAAACGGTGAAACCTTGGCAGAAGCATTGCTAGCCGCAGAAAACTTGAAAAATGACGGAATTTCAGTTGAAGTTATTAATGCAACTGTTGTAAAACCGCTTGATTGGCAAACTATTGTTGATAGTGCTAAAAAGACAAATTTAGTTATTACAGTTGAAAACCATTCTATAATTGGTGGTTTAGGTTCAGCAGTTTGCGAGGCTTTGAGTGAAAAATATCCGGTCAAAGTTGTACGTATTGGTATCAATGATGAATTTGGTCAAAGCGGTAATGCTGATGCTTTGATGGAATATTACGGATTAGATGCAAACGGCTTGACTAAGCGTATTAAAACTATTTATCAAAAAAATATTATTACAAGGAAATAACAAATGATTACATTTCAACACGTAACAAAAAGATATAAAAATGACCATTTTGCCCTAAAAAATGTCGATTTGGAAATTCATTCAGGTGAATTTGTATTTATAGTAGGCGCATCTGGTGCCGGAAAATCCACTTTGATGAAATTGTTATATGCAGAAGAAAAACCAACAAACGGTATTATTTCGATTGGAGGTTTGAATATTGCAAATATCGCAAATAACAAAATTCCAAATTTAAGACGTTGTATGGGTATTGTCTTTCAAGATTATAAATTATTACAAAATCAAACTGTTTACGATAATGTTGCGTACGTTATCAGAACAATGGGAATAAGTAGTAAAGAAATTGATGCAAGGGTTCACGGAGCGTTGAAAATTGTTGGTTTGACAGATCGATTAAGAGCGAAACCTTCTGAGCTTTCTGGTGGTGAGCAACAAAGAGTTGGTATTGCAAGAGCAATCGTTAATGGACCGCCATTGTTGATTGCAGATGAACCTACAGGAAACTTAGATCCTAAGAATTCAATGGAAATTATGCAAATTCTTGATCAAATTAACCAAAGGGGTATTACTGTTATTGTGTCTACTCACGATAATGCAATGGTTGATTATTTTAGAAAAAGAGTTATTACACTTGATCAAGGTCAGATAGTAAGAGATATACAAGCAGGTACTTATGAATAAAAATTTAAAAGCAAATGTAAAAAGTCAAATTCCAAAAGGCTGGTTGTGTGAATTGAGAATACTTCACAGATTGGGTATGGAAACTTTGAGTGATATTATCAGAACCGGTTGGGTTAATGTCATTATTATTACAACAATGGCAGCAATTTTGATGATATTTGGAGCATGTTTTCGTACTGCGTTGTCAATTTCAGCATTTTCAAAGGAATTTGGTAAGGCTTTAGAAATTTCTGTATATTTAAAAGATAGTGCAGATCCTGCCAATGTAAAATCGGAAATTCAAAAATTTGACCATGTTGAAGATATAAAAATAATTACAAAAGCAGAATCATGGAATAGATTGAAAAATGAAATGTCATTGCCTAATATAGATAATCCGCTGCCTGATACTTTAAGGGTAAAAGTAGATACTCCGGAAAGTTTGCAGCCTGTTTTTGATGATATAAAACAAATTCAGTCTGTTGAAGATATGTATTATGCAAAAGATTTGGCGAAGAAAATCGAATTAGTGAACCATGTTCTCAAAACGATAACTCTTGTCGTGATTGCTATTATGGGATTGCTGACTATTACAATTATTAATAATACTATTCAACTTGTAATTCAATCACGAAAAGATGAAATTGAAATTATGAGATTAATGGGTGTAAGCAATTGGTATATCAGATTTCCATTCATTATGCAAGGTGCGTTTTATGGCTTTACGGGCTCGTTGCTTGCGATGATTCCTTTGACTTATATTCAAAACGGATTGGCAAATGTGCATAAATTTTTCATGATTCCGGCGCCTGCAAATGCTCATGGGATTGTTCTTATCGTAATGTTTTCAATGAGTATATTGTTCGGTGCTGTAGGAAGTTTTTGGTGTATTAAGAAACATCTTCAGGTATAAAATTTAATGATAGATAATAATAATATAATTCTAATCACAGATAGTGATGATATTGCAAAATCAGTTTTAGCCAAACTGATTTTGTTGCGTGAAAATGACAAAATTTCAGTTTGTTCAGTTCATAACGCTAAATCTGTCATCAAAAATTCAACTTTTAGTGTTGCACTTTTGGTAAAAACTGCCGAGGATTCTGATGATGAAATTCTGAAAATTATAACTTCGATAAAATCTGTTAAAAACGATATTGAAATATTATTGTTATTACCTGAATATAATTCTGAAACTGTTATAAAAGCCTATGATTGCGGAATTTATGACTATTTATTATTTGATGCTTCAGAATCTGATTTCATGATTAAAACGGTTAATTGTTTTAAACAAAACATGCTGAAAACAAAACTTTCTTATGATGAAAAATTTTTAAATCAGTTAGGTGCAATTGATTCAAAAACTGGATTGTACCAATATAAGTATTTAAAAGAAATTTTTGTTGAATTGACCGATAATTTGAAAATCAAAAATGGTAGTTTTTCTG
>CAVHEM010000027.1:0-3910 GCA_963635055.1 Bacteroidaceae bacterium
TTTCTCCGGTCTTAGAGGAACTAAACGTCCACAAGTTTGAATTGTTACCATTCATGTCAATAGTCTTGTCATTACCATTAATAGTAACATTCGAATTTCCTATTGATACAGGAGACAAACTACTACCTAATGTTATATCTTTCGTAATATTTACAGTACCACGATAATTACTAGAGTTTGTCAACTCTGTACTACTACTGATATCTGCACCCTCAACAGAGTTAATATTTACAGATGCTAATACAACTGCCGCCAAGAAACCCGCAAATTTCGAAATTCTATTTTTAACCATACTACACACAATTATCCTACCTACCACACAATATATATAATAACACTAAAATTTTTTTTATCAATAGTCATTCGTTAAACTCCTTTTAATACTTTTTTTAAATGCCATTTAAAATTCCGAAGCTGTCTTGGATTATTCGGGGTGTCGGCGGAGTAACGTCCGACAGACACCTTACGGGTTAGTCTGCCTTTCGGCAGCCGTCACCCTACCGAAAATCCGCTGGATTGTAACTCCAACCGACATCAGGTTCTAACTTTTTCCCTGTTAATGGGCCTGTATAAACAGTACAAAATCCATTTCACTTCTTGAAAACGGACACAATTATATTGCACTGAACAAAGTACCAAAACTTTGCTCTACACTAAAAATTCACCCATATCAACTTTTTATATTTGATAAAAGAAACACAAAATCTGAAAACATCAAAAACGATATTCAAGAATTAATAAACACTATGGATAATAAAAAACTAAAACTTGCCTATCGATTGTTATACGAGCTTAACGAATTTTCAATGTAAGAAGCACATTTTCACTATCTTAATCAAATTATAAAATATTTAATAAATTTTTAGCAGTGCTTTTAATCACCTAACCTAGGCACATTGACGAATTTATTTAATCAAAACTTGTCATATATTATTTGTATGAAAAAGTTAGTGTCATTATTTTTGTTTTGTTTATTTTCATTCAACTTGCCGTTAGTGTGTCTTGCGGAAACCTGTGATTGTGTTACATCTACCGAAAATTTGGCTAATCCAAAATCCAAAGCACCGTCAAGTGAAGTCGATATAACAGAAGATTGCTATATTTTAGTCAAGGGAAATGTCATAAAAGTTGCGTTCGATTGCAAATTCTTGTCTGAATGCGCAAGTGAAGGCGATGAGATAAGTTTTTATGTTCCCAAAGATATTTGTACAAACTGCGGAACCGTTGTACTCCCGATGAATTCAAAATTTGTCGGATATGTGCGTGGAATTACAAAACAAAAAATGCTCAACAAAAACGCTAGAGTATACATCAGTTTGAATAAATTAGTACTGCCTGATGACACCGAACTTGAAGTCAAAGCAAAACCGTTTACAAAAGATTTTTCACTTGTGGAAAACGGTTGGATGACCGCAGGAAAACTAACGGCTTATACCGTAGGCTTGGGCGGAGTCGGTACATGTGCCGGTGCCGGATTGGCATTCATTCCAAAACCTCATAAGATTGCAATTGGTGCAGCCGCAATTGGTTTGCCTGTCGGGTGTTTCATTGGACTTGTCACAGGACTTGTAACTCCGGGGCTGAAATACCACGCAAAAGCCGGCGAAGAAATCTACATAATTCTCTGCGACGATTTGTCAATCCCAAAAGATTGTGTCGATGAATTTTAAAAACAAAATTATTTTTGCAACAAAAATGTCGCAGCGTTAGCCGCCGGAGAAATAGCATTGTCCTGTATTATAAAAGGAAAAATATCAGTAACATGATTTTTATCCTTTGGTACAGTACAACGCACGGTTGCACCCGATTCAGTTAACGATTTTGAATAACAAGAAACTTCTTCATTTGGATAATCTACCCAATTTGTATCAATATATCCAATACACCACCAATGTTTAGATACCCAAGCAGAATCAAGTTGCTCACCCTGAGATAGCGCACAATTGTAATTATAATTTACATTTTCATAACCTTACATTGAATTAAACCCCAAAAACAATCCAACATTACTAAAAACGATTTATAGAATTGTCTTGGCATTAGATAGTTGAAAGTATTTTTAAGGTATTAAGTAATGCCCTCATTGATTATAAGTAGAACAAAATATCACCAGAAGTAACAAAAAAAAGATGGTGCAATTTTAATATTTGTATAAATAAATAAAAAGTACTTGATTTTTATTTTTTACGGAGCATAATATAGATGTTGAGTGTATTTCACTCGAATACAAATTAAATAACGCGGGATGGAGCAGTCTGGTAGCTCGTCGGGCTCATAACCCGAAGGTCGTTGGTTCAAATCCAGCTCCCGCAACCATTTGAAAGTCAATAAGGATAAGGTTTTTACCTTATCCTTATTTTTTTGTCTAATTCCAAAAATTCTATTTTGGGTGACAAATGGGTGACTTTTTTATTTTTATAAGTTAAGTCCACAAAACTATGATAAAACTCTTTCATTGATTTTTGCAATCTTTGAGTTTGCTTTTTTAAACATGTGCTGGTAGATAGATTGCGTTACACTTGGGTTTGTGTTATAATTTTAATATGGTTTTTGATATACTACTATTATTAGTAATTTGTGGAATTTTTTATTACCATTATTATGACAATAAACAAAAAATTATAGAAAGATATGGTAAACCAAAAGATTTTTTTATTGTGTCAAGTTTAAATTTTCAATTTAGACCAAGTGCTATTAATCCAACAATTATTGCGATATACAATAACAAAATTTTAATATCTATTGGTAGTGAAAAAATTTTTATAAATAAAGAAAATTTTGTAAGTTTTGAAGAACCAACATTTTTTAAACCATGTTCTATAAAATTTAAGGTTGATAGTGTTTATAAAACAAGAAGCATTAGTTTTTCAATAATTAGCAAGAAGCAAGTAAATAAAGTTAAAGATGTATTAAATCAATTTTAAGCATTTCAATATTGAATACAACTATTTTAAGTATTTTAATAGGTTTTTCAATTACAGCATTATCTATGGTTGGATTAGGGCTTTCAAAAGAAACATTATTATTAACCAGCAAATATGAAAGTAGCTTTTACAAAGGGGTATCTATATACAAAGAAACTATATTTGTGTTTTTAGAATATTTGTATAGTCTTTTATCTTCACTGTTATACATCATTATTGCACAGTTTATAGAAAGAGTTATATAACCCTTAGTAAACAGTTAGAAATAGTCGGCGAGAATAAAAGCAAACTATTAGATTTATTGATTGAAGATAAGATTTCAAGTGATGATTATAAGATGAAGTCAGAACAATATGAGAATTTAGAAATTAATTTAAAGTCAAAAATAGCAGTTAATGATGTACCGCAAAATGATTTTAAAAATTGTTTGGAATATGACTGCAACATATTAGATAATCTTGATACATTTTGGTTGAAGAATAAACTTGACGTAAAAGAAAGGTTGCAAAAAATAATATTCCCAAAAGGTTTAAGATATGATAGCGGAGTTTTTCGAAACGGTGGAAAGTCAAGCCTATTCAAAATTATAGGCACCTTATCGGTGCCTTCTATTAATATGGTACCCCCAAGCGAATTAGAATCGCTGTCTACACCGTGAAAGCATCGCATTTCTCCGTTATTTATGTGTTTTTAGGGTTAAAGATTCGACCGATTTGACACAATTAATCAGCATTTTTATACTGATTTTACAGGGTTAAGTTGTGTGAACTTTTTTCTTACCATTTTGTTGTCACTACTAAATATATGCCCTATAAATGATGAAAGACAGTCGAAACTGTCTCCAACTCTGCACTAAAACGTAAGTCAGTAAATAAGATGTTGATATTTTTACATTGGCTACTTCATAAAATACACCATGCAAGGGCGACCGCCGGTGTCGTAGTTTATTTGTTCTATAACTTCGCTATTTTTTGTCAAATAATGCA
>CAVHEM010000028.1:0-2971 GCA_963635055.1 Bacteroidaceae bacterium
TCACTTTTCGCATGCTCAAAGGATTTTTTAAGCCTTTCAGAATGACAATAGCTTTACTATATCTTCTATTTTGTTTCAATTCCTTAACATATAACTGTAATATTACAAAATGTAAAAATCATTTTAAAACCTCGAAAGCCTTGATATAATTCCTTTATGGTATGGTATGGTATGGTGTGGCGGGGCGGTGTACTTATTGTCAAAAATACTCCATAATAGAAATATGGTTTGTAAAATATTGGAATTTTAAAACCGCAATATTAACGAGAAAAACAGATTCCGGATCGGAGTCCGGAATGACTATTTGGTAGTCTTAGCAAGGCTATCGTCATTCTGAAAAGATTAAAAATCAAGCAATTTTAATTGCGTAGATTTTATCTTATTCTTCTTCGGCTTCGCCTACGCATACAGGCTCACACAACTCACCATAGGTTCGTAGGTTCGCTTTGTAAGAATCTGTTTATAGATATTACAAATAAAAAGGAGTATTAAACATGAAAAAAGCGTTTACGCTAGCGGAAGTATTGATAACACTAGGCATCATTGGAATAGTTGCAGCGATAACAATTCCGTCACTTATCAATGCTTACAATCGCAAAATGCTTGAAACTAGGTTTAAAAAGACTGATGCAGTTATTACGCAAGCCATGAAAATGGCATCAGATGAACTCGGAGTTGATTCGTTTGAGGTTTATAGTAACGTTCCACAGGCTGAGCGAGAAGCAACGATGGACTTGTTTAACTCAATCTGGGAAAAACAGTTTAAAGGCGCAACTAAATATTATATAAAAGATATTGGAACATATATTGGTAATGATAGAGATCCACGATGTTGGGGACGTTTAGGTATATACAGTTTCCAAAACGGAACATCTTTTAGTGGTAATTATTATTTTTCAATGCTTGATAATAAGCAAAAAGCTTATGCATTAATTCTTCCAGATGGTTCTATGATTAGTTCTCCACAAATTGTTGGTTCATTCACTGATACCACAGTAAAAATCATGTTTGATACTAATGGACCTTGGGCAGGACCAAACAGATTGGGGTATGATGTTTTTAACTATTTTAGTACAAAAGGATATTTCGCTAATCATTGTTCTCCAATTGGTGGTGACACATACTCATCTCGTGGTGACGGGTGTTACAAATATGCTCATATAAACCAAAATCCTTATGATAAAAATATGGGCTAGTGGAGCAGTTTGTATAAAGACAAATCTTGGTGGGAAAACTTAAAAAGCAACAGCGGTAATTAATCTTGCTTGATTTGACCGCAATTATGAGAAATTATTATATCGGGCAAATTTATCCTTTTAAAACAGTAATTCTGTCATCATCTTTGATTTCTACCGGTTCTTTGGTTGATTTCAAGACATCTTCAGTACATTTTGAAGCATCAAAGTCATATTTTTCAATAATTTTTTCAGGTTGATTTAACATTAGGAATCCGTCATTTCCTTGTGCGTTGTAATCGTTTAAGACAGTTGAATAAATTTTATCTTCTCTAGGGTTGTTGATATCTATCGGCATTTCTTTTCCGTTTTTGTCAACAAAAGTCATTGATTTAATATTACCTTTATCCGTAACAGAATATTTAATGCCGGAAGCGTAGAATATTCCTGGTTTATTGGCAATATTTGTGAACGATTTTGCAGCCTTTTTGAAAGCATCAACAATATCTTTTTCAGTATAATTTACACGGTACAATTTATTGCGGAATGGCAAAATATCCGCCAAAATACGAGTATCAACTTTGCCTTGTTCAAAATACCCTCTGATATTTGCTGACGGCAAAATTGCAATATCACAGTCCAAATCTTTTCTTATGCAATCTGTGATAAAGTAAGCGTGTGGGTTTGGTTCTATCAAATCTTTTGTTAATGGTGGCGGAGCGGATTTTATGTATCCGTAAGTTTCACGAACACCAAAAATTTTGTTAAATAAGAATTTTGCAGGAGCGTTTCTGGTGAATTCTCTTGTCGTTGCAACGTTGTTCTGAACTTTTTTGATAACCCCATTTTTATCAAATTCCAAATTCAAAATTCCGAAATTTTTGCCGTCACGTCCGGCCTGTGTGATAATAACTGGTTCACCGTTTTTTGAATAGAAAAGATTTTTGCCTTCCTCAACTCCTAACAGCAAATCATGAGAATGTCCGCCTAAAATAACGTCTATTCCTTGAGTTTGTTTTGCAACAATTTTGTCAAGCGTGTAGCCTAAGTGTGACAATAAAATAATCTTATTTATGCCTTGTTCTTTGAATTTGTCGACTTCTTTTTGAATGTCAGCAAGTGTTTCTTTAGGGTTGTCGACTTGAACATCTTTTTGCAACGAACCATTTTTTGTACGTTTGTGCAAATCTATTGGAGAAGCGCCAATAACTCCGTACTTATGACCGTTTTTCTCTATAATTTCAGAAGAAACGATACTGTTTGAATACGGATTGTGGGAATTTATTTTAACATTGTTTGCCAATAATTTATACTTAACAAGCGGTAGAACACTACCGACATTTTCTTGCATATCGTATTCGTGATTACCGACAGCGGAAGCCAAAACTCCAATTATATTTTGAAACATAATCGCAAGTTCATTTGTTTTGAAGTCTTCGCCAATCATAATATCGCCAGATGACAATTTGAAAGTATCGACTTCGCTCTCTTTTCCTTTGTTACGAGCATCAAACGCTCTCGATGCTGTAATCGTACGTTCCATGTTTATAGATTTCCCATGATAATCATTGATGTAAAAAATACTAGTTTTAATATTTGGATTTTGTCCGACAGCGTTAATCATGTTACATGGTTCCCTTTACCATGAAAACATCTAAAAAATTTTTTTGACGGTCTTATATACTTTTATTTACAAATGTTAAAATTTGCCTTTAATCTTGCTAAGTTGGTTTATTTTTAAATTTCTCATATTAACTTTTGTAACAAATATTCTTTATATAAGCAATATATATATA
>CAVHEM010000029.1:0-10463 GCA_963635055.1 Bacteroidaceae bacterium
ATTTAAAATTAGTTCTAATAAATTTGAACGGTTCATTATATGTCAAAACAACAAAATTATAATCAGGTTTTATTATAAGTGAATTATTTTTAACCTCAAGTTTTCCACCCTCAATTTTGAAATTTTTCCATTTGTCCAACTTAACTTTACCATTACGAAGAGTAATGTTCTTCAAAACGATTGGCGAAACATTGTTCAATCCGGAAAAATAAAACTTTATCTTTTTGTGACATTTTGCATTATCCACACTGTAATTCAGGTGATTTATTTCAGAAAACTTCAAGCCATCATAAATTTTATTTACTCCGTGCGTTAAACGAACTTCAATATTACCGGTTGATTTTGCATTAATATCAAAATCAACAGAAAGCGGACTAAACGATAACCACAAATTATTACTCAAACAAACGATTAATACTGTTGCCAATACTGCCAATATCGTTCGTTTTCTCATTTTCACTTATAATTTCCTCTTTCTCACCTTTATCAAAATAAATTGATAAGTTTATTGTAAACGAATAAATTTAATCATGCAACATTATTACATTAATTCATTATTTTTAGACTTATGCGTGTAATTATATTAAATATGAGGATTGTGACAGAATTAAAAGAAATTTTATATAGCAAGGGGTTGACGCTGAAATATGTTGCGCAAGAACTAGAAAAGCGTCTAAACAAACCTTACACCCTTGCCAATCTGTCAAACAAATTACGCAACGAAACAATTACATACAGAGAAATGAAAATTATTGCCGAAATTATTGACTGCACTTTAGAATTAAAACTAAAGTAAATAAATGATGATTTTTCTAAATAAAACATTATAATTGTGGTATGAAGAAGTATTTTCTAGGTTTAATATTGGTAATTTTACTTGGTATTTCAACAGGAACAACATCTGCCAAAACTGCTCCTGACAATACTAAAGGCTATGTCGGCACTTTACCGGATTTAAACAAAGCCTATGAAAAAGAGCAGCCTAAAAAAATTAACCCCGATTTTAAACCAACAAAGGATTTTAATTCAGCAAACGAATTAAAGCCCGTTCCTCGTGACAATCCTGCATTTGTAAACATTATTCTCAAGACCGACAAAACATCAAAATACGTCAACGATTTAAACGAGTTTATTCCAATGCTTGAATCTTTGTACGATATGATTGATGATGGCGCAAATACGCAAGTTTTTAATGCAAAAGCATACTATTTCACAAAAAGCGCAGACTATTTCAAAGATAAATACGCCAACAAACCGGAAAGCTACTTTTTGTCTTACAAAAAATTATTAGACTTAAGTATGCACACGAAATCTATTGCACTTTTACGCACAGAAGCCGCAAAATATAATCCCTATATGGCTTATGGCGGTGCCGGCTACTTGTACAATCCGGACAGTCTGACCGAGCAACTTGGCTACCTCAAAGACGAAATTAAAAAAACAATTATTATATTAAAAGAAGCAAATTAGATGTTTGATAAAAACTTTTTTTTAGCGTAAAATCAATTTATGATAAAGAATATTGTTGCGAAGATAAAAGAGAAATTTGCTAAAATTAGTATATTAGATAAATACATTTTGAAACAAGTTATCGAAATGTTTATTATGGGTGTATTTGTATTCACTACAATTATTTTTGCATCAGACACATTTATCACATTGATTAAACAAATTGCGAAATTCGGAATACCGTTCAAAATCGCTTTTTTGATGGTACTTTTAAATCTTCCGTCAGTTGTAGTTATGACAATTCCAATGGGCGTTTTATTATCAACAGTTATGACACTGAACAAGTTGAGTTTATCATCTGAAATAACAGTTATGCGTGCATGCGGAATCAGTTTGAACAGAATTGCAAAATCAATTTTCGTATTCGCATTGGTTATGGCTTTTTCAAGCTTCTTTATAAACGAAAAAGTTGTTCCGATAATGACTCAACAATCAACAAAACTTGCACTTTGGGCAATTGAACAACAACACGTTCCGGAAGGTAAAGAAAACTTTGTATTCAAAGATATCGGCGATGGCGGAGTTTTGAAAAGATTGTTCTATGTTGGTTCATGCAAAAAAGGAATTTTATATAACGTAACAGTTTTAGATAACTCAGACCCTGGAACAATAAGAGTTGTTCAAGCAAAAGAAGGTAAAACAACATCTAAAGGCTGGGTTCTAAAAAAAGCAGCAGCATACACCGTTGCAAATAACGGCAATGTATTAAATACATCATTATTTGACGATTCTTTGATTAAATTCAGCATGGATATGTCACAAAAAATGAACAAAAACTTTGCTAAAGAAAAGAATTTTGGACAATTGATGAAATATCTGAAAAATTCAGACATTGACCCGCAAGAAAGAATTCAATATAAAATCGAATTGTACGACAAAATCGCATTACCGATAACAACAATTGTATTTGTATTGTTAGGTGTTCCACTTGCGATAACTCCGCCGAGAGTTCGTTACAATCGTGGATTTTTATTCAGTATTTTGATTATATTTTTCTATTACCTAGTTAGAGCGTTGTCACTATCAATGGGAGAAGCCGGAACAATGCTTCCTTTCTTAGCCGCAACACTTCCAAACATCATTTTGGCAGTATTTGGCTCATTTATGTATTACAAGAAAGTTTATACAATCTCATAAAATTTTGTAAAATCATACTTTTAAATGTGAAAAAATATTTTTTCTTGGTTTAAAATGTTTGTATGGAAAATAGTGGGAATAACAACAAAATAAATGGTAATATTTTCAGCAGTCACTACAAGTTTTCTGCTGTAAATCCGTTTGATAACGGTTTTACTCCCAACGACACGACAAATCCGTTTGAAGCAAAACCTGCAAATATTCCGGAAAATCAACCCAAAACATCTAACCCGATAAAAAGATTAAACGGTTATGATTCAACTATTTTGAATAATACAAAGTTTGACGAACAAAGTTCCGAAGAAGTAAATATTGAATACAGAATTAAAGATAAAGAAGCCACAATAAACGACTTGAACGAAAAAATAAAAATGGCTGATACTTATGGAACTCAAAATGAAGCGCTCGGTCTGAAAGCTAAAAGACAACGTTTAATGCAAGAACTTTCCGCTCTGAGAAAAGAACAAATGTATGGCGGAAGAGTTTTGGGTGAAAAGAAATTCAACCACCAACACTTCAAAAAGAACATGCCTATAATTTACAAAGTTCAAGAATTCATTTCAAGACAAATAATGGCAAGAGTTTCCAAAAAGGTTAATTCTGTGGTGACTCTATCGGATTCTCTTGACAAACTATCAGAAATCAGCAAAAGCGTTGATGAACTGATTGATATGAATGTTCCATACGGCGAGAAAAAACAAAATTACGAAAAATTGACAGAATACTTAAATCAAGCAAACATAATCCACTCAAAGATTTCAAAATCTTTGGGCAAGCAAATCTAATTTTCCATTTTTCATTTCTAGACTTCGCCAAGACTATCAATTTTATACAGGCAACCGATTTCTTCGCAAGCCAAAACAGTAATATTGTTGACATACAAAGACAGCAACGTGAAAAATATCTGTCTGTAATCCATCGGAACAATCAATTTTGGATTATGAATATTCAATTTTTTCGCTTTTTTAATTATTTTTGTTGCAAGTTTTTCAGCCAAAGCACCGTCAATTTTTATCAAGGAATCTTCGCTTTCATCACAACTCAAAACAATTTCAGAATATGTTTTGTCTGACAATTCGAAAGCACTGATAGATTCACCATCATCATTCACATAACTCTTACAAATTTGTCTTGAAAGTGATAATCTGACTTTGTTCAAAATATCTGCTTTACTGCCTTCTTCTGCAAAATCATTAATTTTTTCAAAAATATAAGTAATATTTCTGATAGAAACTTTTTCTTTAATTAAACTTGTCAAAAGATACTTGATGTCAGAATAAGTAAGTAAATCAGGAATAATATTTTCAATCAAAAAGTCGTTTTCTTTTTCGACAACTTCCAAATATTTGTCAATGTCCTCGTAATCCAACAGGTCATCAACATATTTTACAGCAACATATTCCAACGCTTTTGCAATGTATTCAGAAGCCGTAACTCCGTGCTGCCAAAAATCTTTTGCTTTATCTTTTTCAATCCAAATGACTTTTCTATCTGTAATTGAATCAATTGAATTGACAGAATTTTTAATCTTATGTTCAGTATGAATATCATCGGCATAAAACATCAATGAATTAGGAACAACACCGGCTGTAAACACTTCCATTCCTCTAATTCTTATACTAAATTCACAAGGGTTGAGGTTTTCATCATCTTTGAACACAACTTTTGGAATTACGTAGCCATACTTTTCAGTCATGTGTAGTCTTGATTTCACGGTTTCTGCAATCAATTCTTCGCCACAATCATTATCTCTATCTGAATCAATCAAGCCCAACAACTCTTCACTCAAATAAATTGTCAATTTTTCTTCGTGAAGTTTTGAATACATCAAATCAGGTGAAGTAGCCTTGTTAAGTTGAACTTTCAAGTCGTCCAATTCTTTAATTCCAGCAGAAATTTTGTCGTTCAATTTTTTGCGAGAAACAGAAGCCGGTGCTTCTCCTTCAATCTCTGCTTTTATTTTATTAATTGTATCTTTTTGGTGTCTGATTTTTGATTGAATATCAAGACATTTTTCATATTCAGTCATTTTAGGAGAAAGCATTTTTTCCATTTGACTTTTAAAATCAGAAATATTAATTATGTCAGACTCAGTAGAACTATCAGATTTAGCCTCACGCATAAATATGCAATTTAGTTGTCCACCGGATTCTTCGTCCTCAATATCGTGCATACTATAAAGTTCCCAACCGTTCATTGACATTTCATTGAGAAGATTTTGCAACTCTTGAGCATCTTCTGCCGAACAGGTTTTAATTACATATTCCATTCTACTTTTTCTAAACATAATTTTATCCTTTTAGTATTTTAATCGCTTCAATTGCAGTCTTAATTGCTTTTTCTGTGTCGTGGACAACAGGATTTTCCAAACCGGCTTTTTCACGTTCTTGGTTAGCAACAGTCAAAAATACGGAACCGACACGAACACCCAAATAACTTGCAACAATAAACAATGCCGCAGATTCCATTTCTGATGCTAAACAGCCTAATTTCTTCCACGCTTCCCATTTGTTGACTAATTCATAACTAACAGGTTTTGTTTCCGGAGAATGCTGCCCGTAAAAAGAATCTTTACATTGAACAACACCTGTATGACAAGTATAATCAAGATTTTTAGCTGCTTGAACAAGAGCATTAGTAACCTCTAAATTGGCAACTGCAGGAAATTCGATAGGTGCGTATTCTTTACTTGTGCCTTCCATTCTTATAGCACCGGTCGCAACAACAACATCGCCACCTTTGACATCTATAGCCATTCCGCCACAAGTTCCGACACGTATAAACGTTTTTGCTCCGACTTTAACCAATTCTTCCATCGCAATAGCTGCAGAAGGTCCGCCAATACCGGTTGAAGTAACGCTAACTTTTACACCGTCCAAATATCCGGTATATGTCACGAATTCTCGTCTGTCTGCAATAAGTTTAGGTTCATCAAAATATTGAGCAATCTTTTCGCAACGCTTCGGATCCCCCGGAAGAATAACAAATTCTCCAACGTCACCTTCTTTTAGACCAATGTGGTACTGAGTTCCATCATTTGAATATTTCATAACTCTCCTTTTGGCAAAATAAAAAGTAATTGGGTAAGAATAATTCTCACCCACATTTACTTTTTAATCAAAATTTCCTTATTGTCCATTCAATTTTTGAATAACTAAATCGGTAATATCAACACCGCCAACAAAAACAACTTCATCAGACAAAACTGCATCTAGTTTTTGAGTAACCATAACGGCTCTTGCTGCGCTTTGAATTTGGTTCAAAATTTGAGTTTGTCTATCGTTTTGAAGCTTATAAATTGCTTCTTGTTTTGTTTTCAATTCACTTGCTGTTTGGTTTTCAAAGTTTTGTTTTTTCAATGGAGTATCCAAAGCTTTGTATTGTCTTTCTTTGTCTACCATGAATTGTTGTAATTCAAGAGTTTTAGCATCAATTTCTTTAACTGCTTGTTTTGCTGCAGGATAAGTTTCTAACACTTTTTGGTAATTCAAATAACCTATTTCTGCATTTGCTTGAGTTGAAATACCCAAAGTCAAACCGGCTGCAATCAATAACGCCATTCTTTTTATATTTTTCATAAATCCTCCTATTTTATTTCATTAGTATAATAAATCACCTACACCAAACGTGAAGTAACCTTTCTTAGAGCCGTTACTACCCGGATTGGTAAGCGGAATACCATAGTCGATTGACAAAGGTCCCATACCCGGAACAAATACCTTCAAACCGACACCGACAGATACCGCTTCCATAGGTCTGTCATACAATTTGTTGGACAATGTGCCGTCAAATACTTTACCGGCATCAGCCCAAAGTGTGAATCTGATATTATTTAAGAATGCAATTCTTGTTCTATCCAAGAACGGAATAGGTGTTGCGAACTCAGCAGATCCCATGATGAAAGCGTTACCTGTACCGACACCGCTCATCTTGAAACCTCTAACCGTGTAAGGACCACCTAAACGATATGACATAACTTCCGGTATATCACCGTGGATTGTGCCACCACCTTTAGCAGTGAATGACAAAGACGATTTCTTAGCAATCGGAATATATTGTTTAATCATACCGGTTAATTTACCGTTAGTCTTATCAAATCCATTCATACCAAAGTTTTCATCAAAACGTAAACTTGCCATAGTACCGTGTCTGGTAACAGTCGCTGAATCTCTGGTATCATAAATAATTGCAGGGCTTAAAGATAAGAACAAACCGCCTTCTAACTGTTCAGCACGACGAGAAATCGGAATATTATATTTATTATACATTCCCAAAATTCCGTTTGCATCACCTTCACGAACATCGATATTTTCCAAACCTAAACTGAATGATGCTGATGCGTGTCTGTTCTTTTTCAAACGATGAGAAAGAGTAGCTTCTGCGCCATAACGTCTTTCAACCGCCAACGGAACCTGATAAGAACCGAAATCACGGAAGAACAATCTGCTATTTAATGAAGTATCGGAGTTCAAGAAATACGGCTTGAAGTAACTCAATTCAGCCTGAATATTCATGTGATCTTTTACAGATGAGTCGTTCAAAATCACACCGGTACCAACCAAACCTGTCAAAGATAATCTTTCACATCTGCCACGGAAGTTATTTTCAGAAATCCCCATAGACCCGAACAAACCTGTAACAGTATCAAGACCACCACCAACAGAAATACTAGCCGTTCTTTGTTCTTGAATTTTTATGGTGATATCGTACGCATCTGGAACTTCTTCACTCGGTTCAATTTCTCTTGTTACGTCCTTAAACGCTTGAGTTGCATACAATCTTACCAAATCTTCTTTTATAAGATTTTCGTTATAAATCATGCCAGGTTCAGTCAAAACATTACGAGCGATAACGTAATCTTTTGTTTTTTCATTCCCTTCAATCATAATTTTGTCGATAATACCTTCTTTGATTGAGATATTAATCGTACCGTCTGGGTCGTCGTTAATTGACGAAACTCTAGCAAGGATATAACCTTTTGAGTTATACAATTCTTGAATTTGAGCAATTGCATTATTTAGTTGGGTAATATTTTGCGGCTTACCTTTCATATCAGAAAGTATTGCCAAAATATCTTCAATAGGAATTACGGTGTTACCTTCAACAGTAAAGTCTTTCACCGGCAAATTTTCTTCCACGACAATTTTAACGGTAACTGTTCCATCATCATTTTTAGACGGAATAGCTTTCATTTTTTGCGTAAAATATCCGGTATCATAAAGCGCTTTCAAATCAGATTGAAGCATATCACGGGAATAAGTTCCGCCTTCTTTCATCTGCATTTTTTCAGAAAGCTCTTGACTAGACACAGAATTCAAACCGTAAAACTCAATTTTTTTAATTTTTCGATTTTCTTTATCCGAAGAATCAGCAGAAACTTGGGAGCCGGAAAAATCCGTCGGATATTGACCATTATTAACTTTAGGAGCCGAAGAATCGGAATAATTTGTATATTTATCAAAAACAGTATCTGCATAATCTTTGTTTTGCTGAACAGCATCTTCTGAAAGACCCATTCCGCCCCAAACATCATCTACCGCCATACTTGTTGTTTGTATCGCTACGGCAAGCATTGCTGCTATCATTATTCGCTTTGTTATTGTTCTGAAATTCAAAAACTTTTTCCCTTATCTAAATAAAGCTCCCAACGCCCACCAAAATTGTACCATAAATTTTTAAAAAAGTACAAATTATTAACAACTATTTACTAACTGTTACTTTGTAGATTTTATTTTTGTTTACTCCGTACAATTCAGACAAAATAATAGAAATATCTTTCGCACTAAAACCTTTATCTTGCAACAATTTCACCTTGTCAAGGAAACTGTCCTCGTCTGTCGCTTGTTTATCTCTGAATATCAAACAAACAAATTCACCTTTTGAAACGTTATTTTTCAGATGTTCAACAACTTTTTCAATCTCATCAACAACAACTTCTTCAAATACTTTTGTCAATTCTCTGCCAAACGCAACTTTTGAGTTTGGGCGAACATTTTTAATATACTCTAAGGTTTTTACAATTCTGTTTGGAGAATCATAAAATACAAAATCATTAAATTTATATTTTGTAGCAATTTCTTCAATTTTTTGTTGAGTCTTAGGCAAAAAGCCGACAAATGTAAACTCTTCATCTTCTCTTGAAATCTGCGACAAGAAGGTTACAACAGCATTCGCCCCCGGAAGAGATGTTATTGAAAAACCGTTATTTCTGAGTTCTTTTACTAACACACACCCTGGGTCACAAATCAAAGGAGTTCCCGCATCAGAAACAAGCGCCATTTTTTTGCCGGACTTCAAAATATCAATAATTTGACTTACACGTTCACGCTCATTGTACTTGTGATACGACACACATTTTGTCTTGATATCAAAATGATTGAGAATTTTTTGAGTTACACGACTGTCCTCACACGCAATCAAATCAACATTTTTCAAAACTTCCAATGCTCTTAATGTTATATCACCCAAATTTCCGATAGGGGTCGGAACCACGTAAAAATCAAATTCTTTCATAATTTGATATTATCATGAAAATTACTTTTTGTAATTTTCATGCACAACTTCCAACATTTCCTTCAACACCATATTGTAAGGCGTTGGAATATTATGTTTTTGCCCAAAATCAATTATTGTACCTGCAAAAAGTTCTACTTCCGTTCTGCGTTTTGCTTCAACATCTTGCAACATAGAAGTTTTTCCATCGGGAGTCATCGTGAAAAATAATTTCATCGCTTCTTCATACATTGTTTCAGTATTGTGAACACCTTCTGCTTTTGCAATCACTGCAACTTCTTCAATAATATGTTTCATGAATTCCAAAAACTTTGAATTCTTTTGCATATCGCCAAAAGTCATTCTCAAAATTGCTGACGGTTGATTTGAAGAAACATTCAACATAAATTTTAACCAATAAGCTCTCAACATATCCTCAGGAGTTCGGTAATTTATTCCAACCTTGTCAAAATACCTTTTCACACGGTCAATTACCGCAACGTCAGTATTTTTAGGGTCTTTCACACCAAAAACAATAGTATTTACCCCGTCATGAGTAATTTTATCACCGTCACGCATTGCACTATGCCCGATATAATACGCTATCGGCAAGTTTTTCCAACCGTACTTTGCCGCAATAATGTCTTCACTAGTAACACCGTTTAATAACGAAATTATAATCGTGTCTTTATGCACAAAATTTTCAATATTTTTTATAACATCACATAACCCGTCAAACTTTGTTGCAATAATTATTAAATCAGCCTTGAAATCAGTATTTTCAGGCAAAATATAATCCAAAGTTAACGGGCGGCCGTTAAAAGTTTTCGGGTTTTTAGTATATTTTTCTAAACGATTTTTATCAACAAGGACTTTTAATTTTGTACTATCATATCGGTGAATTTTATCCGCATAAATTGACCCGATAGCACCAAGTCCACATACAATAACATTTTCAATATCTTTCATAGCACATATTATTTTAGCATAATTTTTCATATATTAAGTTATTTTTACATATTCTTAATTTCAAGCAATTATTTTAATAACAAATACTTTATATAAATATAGTGTAGTAGTGAATGGTGGTAACATTTAGTGTGGTTTAACTCGATTGCAACCGGAAACCTTTTCGGGATAGGCAACATAAACAATGTAAAAAATAATAAACAGTACTATGGAGTAAATTTTGGACAAACTCTTACCCAAGACACCTTCCAAAACAACTCTCCAACAAAACTGTTCAACGAACTGGCAATCCGAAAAATGATTGCTGATAATCCTGAAATTACACAAATATTAAAACAAAACAAACTTTCAACAAA
>CAVHEM010000030.1:0-4848 GCA_963635055.1 Bacteroidaceae bacterium
TGATTGGTGCGCCTAACAAGAAGGTCGTCATTCTGAAAACTTAGAAAATTTTTGCGAATGCAATGAGCATTTAATTTTCTTGTTATTCAGAATCTGTCCCCCCCTTCGAAATCATAGATTTCGGTTCCAGCCATACGGCACGCAGTTTCACTCGGCTCATTCTTCGCCGGTTCAGCTAGTGCCTCAAGGGGGGCACATAATATCTCAAAGGGTACGTCATTCTGAAAAGATTAAAAATCGAGCAATTTTAATTGCGTAGATTTTATCTTATTCAGAATCTGTTATGCTCACACCACAAAATTACCTATTTTGACTGATTCAATACGTATCTTGCAGCGTTTGTGACAGGTTCAACAGTACCGTCGTGGAATACAACAGGGAATACATCACCCATATCTGTAGCGTTGTTTCTTACAACACAATCACCAACGGTTGATGCAACTGCAGTTGAAGTTTTGGTACTACAAGTAACTTCTTTGTTAGGTAAAGTTGTACCGTTTACATCAATAAACCCGTAACAACTAGAACCTGCAGTAGCATTATCTCCTTCACCTGAGGCTTGTACAGCTAAATCAGTAATATCACCACCAACACCTAATGTACAACCAGACATTTTTGGGTTATAAACAACCATAGAACCATCTGCCAATTGGATAGCATCCATACTTGTTGTTGCAAGCGAAGATTGCAATGTTGGCTTATAACCAGCATTATCCCCTGTACCAGATGCATTTGAAGCAACTTTTATTCCTGTTAGTTTACCTAAATATGAAATACCTGATAATGAACCATTAAATAATGAACAAATGTTAGCTTTTTCATCTGGTTTTGCTTCACCATTACAATCATCTGCACCGGTAATTGAAGCATAGTCTAAATCATACTGTGCGGTAGCCATCAATGCTGCTTGGTTCAATGTTGACAATGTTTTTTTGTATTGTGATTTGAACTTTGCACTATTTGTGTTTGAAATCAATGTAGGGATTGTCATTGCTGCAACTACACCAATGATACCCAAAGTAATCAATACTTCTGCCAAGGTAAAACCGAATCTTTTTGTTCTCATGTTGAAATTCCTTTCTTTTACATACAACATACAACTAATTTATTAATCCTTTCGGATAATAACTCTTATAATAATATTATGTCGTATCGTGCCAACTTTGTCAATACATGTTGGCTTATTATATCATTTTATTAAACTAAATGTATGAGATAATCAGAAACATAGAGGGTAGAAAATGGCACAACTCAGCAAACTTTTAGGACTTAGAATTAGGGAACTTCGTAAGAGCAAACACCTTACGCAAGCCCAACTTGCCGAAGCCATTGGTATGGAAACTACAAACCTCTGCAAGTTAGAAAACGGTTGCCAATTCCCTAAAGAAGAAAATATAGAAAAACTCGCAACATTTTTTAACATTGCAATAAAAGAATTGTTCGATTTTGAACATTTCAAGCCCTCAAAAGCATTAAAAGATGAATTGATTTTGGCAATAAAAAATGCCTCAGCAAAAGATTTAGCAACATATTACAGATTGATATCCGTTGCAAGAGAACAATTTTCATAACTTGGCACGCTATGCCAATTTTTAAAGTTTTTACATACAACACTTATCCGAAAAAATACTTTTTCGGATTTTTTTTCTTGTCAGTTCAGAGTGACTTTTGGTGGGATTTGCTAAGCTCTCGTCATTCTGAAAACTTAGAAAATTTTTGCGAATTGTAATGAGTAAATAAATTTTCTTGTTATTCAGAATCTGGTAAATTATTGATACTTTTCCAATTCATGATTTGTCTGGATTGCCACGAAAATCTTACGATTTTCTCGCAATGACGTAAAAGAGGTCAAGCACCCGCTAATACCGTCATTACGAGGAACGAAGTGACGAAGTAATCCAGAAGTTTATAGTCTATATTGAACACAAATTTTAGAGCCAAACGTAGGTCTGGATTGCTATCCAGACACGTAAATTAAAACGCATCAAATGCTTGTTCAATTGGGTTTTTGAATTTCGTAATATTGCCTTGGAACAACAATTTAATCGTTCCAACCGGTCCGTTTCTGTGTTTTGCAATAATAACTTCCGACAAACCTTTTGATGTCGCTTTTACATTCTCCTCTTCTTCCGATTCTGCCTTATTATAGTAATCTTCACGATAAATAAACATTACAATATCGGCATCTTGTTCGATTGACCCTGATTCTCTCAAGTCTGACAACATCGGACGTTTATCGTTACGGCTTTCTACCGCACGAGATAACTGTGACAACGTAATAATCGGAACATCAAGTTCTTTTGCCAAAATTTTCAATCCTCTGGATATCGCAGAAATCTGTTGCAAACGGTCGTCCTTTCCGCCACCTTCCATCAACTGCAAGTAGTCAATTACAATCAAACCCAAATCCTTTTGTTGAGTTTTCAATCTTCTACACTTTGTACGAATATCAGTCAACGTACAACCACTCGTATCATCAATATAAATCGGCGCTTGGCTAAAATCGTTCATCGCTGCAGATAAGTTTTCCCAATCCTGTGGCAACATATTACCTGTTTTCAAACGTTGTGAATCAACTTCTGCATACGAACACAACATTCTCTGTACCAACTGTGAAGCTGACATTTCAAGAGAAAATATACAAACCGGAACTTTCTCTTTTATCGCAACGTTTTGAGCAATGTTCAAGGCAAATGCGGTTTTTCCCATCGCAGGACGTGCCGCCAAAATTATCAAATCCGAACGATGCAACCCGTTCATCATAGAATCAAGTTCGGTGAAATCAGTTCTTAACCCTGAAAGTTCGTCCTTATGTTCATATCTGTATTCAATATTTTCCCAAGTGTCCAAGACCAAATCTTTTACGTGTTTCAAATCAGCCGTCGCCTTGCTTGATCCGATTTCAAAAATCAAACGTTCAGCCTCTTCTAACGACCTGTCACTAGGTTCCAAATCATACCCCTTACTAACAATTTCAGAACCTGCATTGATTAATCTTCTCTTAACCGCTTTTTCTTGAATAATTTTGGCATAATACGCAATATTTGTCGTGGTAATCGTATTTTCTACCAAATCATTAATATACGCTCTACCGCCAACCGCTTCTAATTTTCCGCTATAATTCAGCACGTCAGAAACAGAAACAATATCAATTACATCATTGTTATTAAACAGTTGCAACATCGCCTCAAAAATATATCTGTGAGCAGGTTTATAAAAACTTACCGGCAACAATGTGTCTGAAATCTTTGCCAAGGTTTCAGGATTAACCAAAATTGCACCCAGTACCGCCTGTTCTGCCTCTATATTTTGTGGAATTAAATTTTCATCTATCTTTCTTTTTGAATCAACTGTTTTTGCCGGCATGATATCCCCCTTGTAAATATCCTAATACACGAAAACTCGAAAATCCATTCACTGTAACAAACTGTCACAAATTAAAATAAAAACATTATCATTAATCCGTTCTTTTCTTACATAAACAAACTTATTAAAAATTTCGGTAAAGTTTTGTAACAAGATTATCAAATTTGTGAAATTTTCGCCCGCAAAAATACTTTATATATATGGTTAAAGGTTAAGGTTAGTTATTTATTTTGTAGGAAGGTATAAGTATGACAGACGCAGTTAATTTAAACACAAATGTAGCAGCAACAACTCAAGTTCCGGCTGCAACAAACACAACATCAATTAGTAACCCAGTAAACAACAATTCTATTTGGTCAGGTTCAGACCCTTTCAATCTAGGGTTGAACACTAATTCAAATTCCGTATTTTCATCACCATTGCAATCAAACAGCAAATTTCAAGATGACATAATGATGTCCGGTTTGGATTTCAATTCATTATCTTATGACCCAAACACTCAATCAATCGTAAAAACAGTTCCGCAACAACAAGCACAAAATATTCCGCAACAAGCAGTTCCGGCAACACAACAAAATAACGGAGCGCAAAATATTTCAATGCAAGGAGCAACTCAACCACAACAACAAACCCCTAATTTGAGCGAACTTGATAACTATTTAGTTCCAAAAGACCAAACTCAAAACTCCAACGGAATTTCTTGGAAAGCCGGCGGTGCAATCATCGGTGCATTAATTCCACTTGCAGAGAAACTAATTTCTGCTATTAAAAATCCAAGTGTATTGAAAGCAATAAACTGGAAACAAATGGCAGTAACTTGCCCAATTATCGGACTTGCAGGTTTTGGTATCGGTTCATTATTAAGCAACATTTTCGGTAAAAACAACACTCAAGCCCAACAACAAGTAGCACAAGCACCTCAACAATCTGTTGTTCAAGAACAACAAACTCAACTAACCCCAGAACAACAAGCTATCGCACAACAAGCACTACAACAAGCAGCATAATTAATTCCTATAATACCTTTCTTACAAACAACGAAAAGCAGACTTATTAAAAGAGTCTGCTTTTAAAATTTTACAACACCCAAAGACCTAATAATATTAATAAATTGATAAATTCAACTTTTTCTGTCATACTGAAAAAGTAAGGAGAGGTGTCCGAGTGGTTTAAGGTGCAGACCTCGAAAGTCCGTGAAGGCGATAAGCTTTCCGTGGGTTCGAATCCCACCCTCTCCGGATTTTTGAAACTTTTTGAATTGTTTTGCAAGTGGAATTATAACTAGACACTTAGTTTAATATAACTAGACACATAAATTGAGAATGTTATAACTAGACACATAAATTGAGAATGTCTGACACATAAAACGAGAAATTTTAATTTTGTCGTTTTTTATAGGAAAATTTCTCAAACTAAATGTCGGACATTATAACCTCACAGGGCAAAGTGAAGTTAAAGTATTTAATTTAAAATAGCCTCAAA
>CAVHEM010000031.1:0-11738 GCA_963635055.1 Bacteroidaceae bacterium
TAATTACTCAAATTAATAATATTATATATTATGTGAACAAAGGCACAAATCCTCAGCTTAACGTTGCTTATAATGATATAGATTCACATGACAGTCGCAATTATAGAACATTTTTAAAAATTAATTTAAATAGTTCTGTTGATTCTAATTTTAAACGCCTAATTTCGAGTTGCGATAGTCCTAATAAATTTTCAAAATTAGAGGTGAAATTACAAAATAAAATAAGAAAAGGTCTTCTAAAAACAATGATAAAATATAATAATGAAAATATTTCATTATATGAATATGGAATTATATTATGGAATGAATTGAACTCCGATAATACGTTATATTATGAAACTCCGGATCAACAACTTGCTTGGATAACTGCTTCTTTAGGTACGGAACAAACAGGTTTACCTATGCGAGTTGAGTTGGTTCTTCAATATTTTGAAAAAATTGAAAATCAACCGGTATATATAATTGTTCAAAATGATTATGAAAAAAAATGCAATTATAATTGGATAAAAATGAAATTAGACGGTACAATTATAAATGGTGTAAATCCGGTTTTTTCAGAAGCTGAACTGGAAAAACTGAAGGAGTGGATTGAATTAAATAAACTAGCTATACTGTTATATTGGACTCAAGAAGAGATAGGTTATATGGAAATTCTTAAGTATATTCATCCAATAGATAAAAATGAAGATAAAATTAAATGAAATTGACTGAACAAAAACATAAACCATTGAATAAAGAAAAATACACGTGTAATTATTCTAATACTCATCGCCTTATGGCAATTGGGGACATACATGGTGACGTTCTTAAACTCAATAGACTACTTGAACAAATTAATCCTACTCCAAATGACACTTTAACTTAACTTTATTGATAGCATCATTTGAATTTGATTCATTTTCTAATTTCATATTTTCCATAAATGGTTAAAGAGCTGCGGTTTTTAATTCAAAATCACGTAATAGAAATTCTCGATCTCTTTGCCTTTTAGAAATATTTGCACAATATAGTGCAGGAATTAGTATTACTGCAGACGTAATTACTTTCCAAACAAAATCAATGTAATGATACTTTTATATTTTGTAATAATAATTGATATGCTAAAACAGACTCCTCTTGAAGTTCATTTAGTTCATATTCCGATAATAAAATTTCTATTTCACGTAACTTATTAGTTAAAGTCTGATTTATTATATGTCCTTTAAATTGTTCTAATAAATTTGTCACACATACTTCTCCTAAATTGCTATAATATATAAATTGTAAACCAATAACAAATTTATATTTAAATTCTTAATTAAATTTTAATTATTTAGACAAATTTCCAATTTGAAAAGTTTAAAGTAATACTTTTAAACTTGTACATTTAAAAACTTCCCTGTTAATTCAGTGTAATTTCAGTGTTATAAAATCCCCCAATCGTGTATAAGGCTTTTATTGAGCGTATTTTCAAGGATTTTTTATATTATTTTTTAGAGATTGGTGCTTGTGATACTAAGAACACCAGTTTATTTATTTAATCATTTGAATTTTAGATTAGAGCTGTTTTAAATTTTTGTTTATATATTATGAGATATTAATTTTAGTGAATTTTTATAAAGAGATGTTATTAAACCCTGTTTTTTAATTTGTATAAGGTTTATAATAGTCATGTGTTTATTATACAAATGAATATGAGGGCTTTATGAAAGAGAACGGTTACATGGATTATACAGATTTTGAGTTGACCGAAATTGCCAGAATTATCAAGGATATTTCGACCGATGACACTGCAGAGTTGAAATTAAAACTAGAAGAACAATACGATAAAAAATTTGTTTTTGACTAGGTTTTATATTGTTTTAATTTTCATTAATCTTAGTGCATTCAATATCGCAAGAAGCGTTACGCCAACGTCTGCAAATATTGCGCCCCACATTGTCATCATTCCAAATCCGCTCAAGATTAGAAATATAACTTTTACACCAATTGCAAAGACTATGTTTTGTTTTACAATGGTCATTGTTTTTTTGCTTATTGAGATTGCATTGAGAAGTTTTGCAGGATTGTCGTCCATGATTACTATATCCGCTGCTTCAATTGCAGCATCAGAACCTAAGCCGCCCATTGCGATTCCGACATCAGCACGGGTCAAAACAGGCGCATCATTTATTCCGTCACCAACAAATATTGTCGTTCCATTGTTTGAATTTGTGATGTAGTTTTCTATTTTTGCAACTTTATCACTAGGCAGGAGTTCTGCAAATGCTGTTTTTACTCCAAGTCGGGCTTGAATTGCTTTTGCTGTACTTTCGCAATCTCCGGTGAGCATTACGGTTTCGATATTTCTGTTATTAAGTTCGTTGATTGTATACGCAGAGTCTTTCTTGACTGTGTCTGCAATTATAATGTTTCCAATATATTTACCATTTATGGCGACGTATACGACTGTGCCGATATGGTCAATTTTAGGGGCATTATTTATAAGTTTTGCATTTCCGACAAGTATTTCTTTTCCTTCAAATTTGGTTTTAATCCCTTTGCCCGAAATTTCTGTGATTTCACAAATTGGGAGTTCTTTGCCGTAGGCTTTTTTGATAGCTTTTGCAATCGGGTGATTTGAACCTGATTCTGCAATTGCTGCATATTTTAAAATCTCAGGATTGTCTGAATTTATTTCGACAACTTCAAAATTCCCATTTGTAAGTGTTCCGGTTTTGTCAAAAACTGCATTTTTAATATTAGATAATTTTTCTAAATAAACGCTTCCTTTAACTAATATTCCGGCTCTTGAACTTGCTCCGATACCGGCAAAAAAACTAAGTGGTACCGAAATTACCAATGCGCAAGGACAAGAAATTACCAAGAATGTCAATGCCCTTTCTATCCAGTTTCCTGCAACAAAAAATGATGGCACAATTGCGATTACTAAAGCGAGAATCACAACAAAGGGTGTGTAGATTTGTGCAAATCTTGTTATAAAATTTTCAGTTTTTGTTTTCTTTGCAGATGCTTGTTCAACAAGTTCCAAAATTTGTGAAACTGTAGAATTTTCAAAATTCTTAGTAACTTTTAGTTTAATTGTTCCATCAAGGTTTATACAGCCGCTGTAGACATTTTGACCGACTTCAACTTTTTGTGGAAGGGATTCTCCGGTTAAAGATGATGTGTCAATATTAGCGCTTCCTTCTGTTATTTCCCCATCTAATGGAATTTTTTCTCCGGGTTTAACTATTATAATATCATTGATTTTAACTTCTTGAGGCGCTACTGTGACAATTCCGTCATCTGTAACTTTGTTTGCATAATCAGGACGAATGTCCATGAGTTCTGTAATAGAATCTTTTGATTTATCTACTGCTTTGTCTTGCAAATATTCGCCAATTTGGTATAAAAGCATAACCATTACGGCTTCCGGAACTTCTTTTATGCATAGCGCTCCGACAGTTGCAACTGACATCAAGAAACATTCATCAAACATTTTGCCCTTGATGATGTTTTTTAATGCTTTCCATAAAATGTCATAACCGATGACAAGATATGCTACATAAAATAATATATTAAGCTTGTAACCGCAAATAAATAGAATTGCCGTCAAAATAATTTTTGGGATAATAAATTTATTTTCTTCTTCCTCGTGTTCGTGTTCGCACATATCTTGCTCCTTATGGTTGAATGACTGTTCAATTATATTATAATTGAATATCTATTCAACTGTCAAGTGTTTAATATAATTTTGGTGCAAATGTTTTACAATTTGATACAATAGTTGAATTATTATTCAATTGTTGTATAATAAAAGTGATAGGAGCAGAAAAATGACGGTCAAGGCTTGTGATTGCGAAGCGATAAATAAGGATTTGATTGAGAATATTGAACCATTAATGCCAGATGATAATGTTTTGTCCGGATTGTCCGGTGTTTTTAAAATTATGGGTGACAAGACCAGAATTCGTTTGCTTTGGGCAATTGATAACAGTGAAATGTGTGTTGGGGATTTGGCATATTTGTTGAATATGACAAAATCTGCTGTATCACACCAGTTAAAAGTTCTAAAAGATGCAAAGTTGATTAAATCGGAAAAACGTGGAAAAAATGTTTATTACTCATTGAATGATCATCATGTTCAAACTATTTTTGAAAAAGCACTTGAACATATTTTGGAAGATTGATAAATTTATTGCCTGTAATTTTAGCCTAAATTGCGGAGTAGGAATATGAACTTAAAAGATTTTGAATCTCATTTTGATGAAAAAATATTGGAGCGAGGAAAATCGTTGTATGAAAAAGGCGCTGTGCAGCATGTTAAAACAACGTATAGCGATTGGATTTTTAAGATAGAAGGAAAGAAGTATATTATTGATATTGCGATAAAGAAAGATTTATCGGTGTATGATTTTTCCTGCACTTGCCCGAGCGCAAGGTGGAATTCTTGTAAACACGTTGCCGCATGCCTTTATTATATGCGTGAGAAATTTAGGACAGAATACGAAACAAATTTATTCAAAATTGAACAATAATTTTTTCAAGAGTTGTGAAGGCTTTGGCTAACGATTACTAACATTGGAAAAATCTGTTGAGGTTGCGATGCCGATACATGTCAGGCTGTGCCTTGACCTACATATTATAATGTTTCCCACAGGCAGGGGAACCAAAATCTATGATATTGAAGGGGATAAACAAACAACAAGATAATCGTAAGATTTTCATGGCAATCCAGAAAAAGCATGAATTGGTAAAGTAGGTTGGCGTAGCCACGCCGACGGCATGATTTTAAGTGTTGTAATAGCTTTCTAACAGATTCTGAATAAGATAAAATCAACGCAATTAAAATTGCTTGATTTTTAATCTTTTCAGAATGACGGGAGTCTTATAACTTTCAACAAAAAACAGGAGTCACTTTTGCAACTCCTGCTTTTTGTAATTATTTCAGTTTAATTATTCCATTTCGATAGCGCCAACTGGGCAAGAATCAACTGCTTCTTTTACAGCATCAATGTTATCAGCAACAGCAGCATCATTAACTACTGCTTTGTCTTCGATTGAAAATACTGCATCACAAATAGATTCGCAAGCACCACATGCTACGCAACTGTCATTAACTTTAACTGTCATTTTTTATCTCCTTATTTTACTGCGTGGTTTTATCCACCACAACAAAATTATATAACAAAAACCTAAAAATTTCTACAACAATTTTTAAAAATTTATAGCCAATCTCTTATATAATTTGCAATTGTATCAAATCCTAAAACTTCGCCCAGATTTCCTGCTGATGGACGTTTTTTAGAATAAATCAAAACTGGTACTTTTTCTCTGGTGTGGTCAGTTCCCGGAACGGTCGGGTCGCAACCGTGGTCTGCAGTAATTATGAGCAAGTCAGAGTCTTCCATTGCTTCAACAATCGGTGCAACGTAAGTGTCAATTTCTTCTATTGCATGACCATAACCGGCTGGGTCGTTTCTGTGGCCGAAAAGCATGTCAGTATCGACAAGGTTTGTGAAAATAATTTCTTTGTCGTTATATTTTCTATCCTTTTCGTAAGCAATTTCTTCAAGCGGAAGTTCTCGTTTGATTGCTTTTAGAGTTAACTCAAGACCTTCTTTGTTAGAACCGGTGTGGATTGCATGCGTAATTCCTGATTTTGAGAAAATGTCTTCAATTTTACCGATTGCTACGACTTTTCCGCCATTATCTTTAACTTCATTGAGTAAAGTTGGTGCGACAGGTTCTATAGAGTAATCACGTCTGTCTTTTGAAATTCTCACAGGTTTTCCGTCAACAATGTGGTAAGGTCTTGCAATTACTCGAGAAACGTAGTAGTTTCCGTCTGTCAAAATCTTTCTTGCAATTCTACACCATTTGTATAGGGTTTCTAGTGGTATAACATCAACATCAACGGCAATTTGAAAAACGCTGTCGGCAGATGTATAAACAATAGGAAATTTTGTAGCATGGTGTTCATCGTTTAGTTTTTCGATAATTGCGGTACCACTTGCCGGACAATTTGCCAAAACTCCGCCACAATTTGTTTCTTCTATAAATTTATTAATTATTTCATCAGGAAAACCGTTTGGAAATGTTGCGAATGCTCTGTCTAGTGTAATTCCTGCGATTTCCCAGTGACCTGTTGTAGTATCTTTTCCTTTGGATTTTTCAACCAATGTTCCATAAGTTGCTGTTGGATTTTCAACAGGAGAAATTCCCATAAAATCTTGAAGATTTCCTAATCCCATTTTTTCTAAATTTGGAACTTTCAAACCTTTGTTAAATTCACAAACATGCTTCAATGTGTTACATTCCGGAATGTCACCAAAATCACGACAATCCGGCATTGCGCCTATTCCCATTGAATCAATTACCATAATAATTGCTCTTGTCATAGAACCCCCTTTATATTTTAAAAATATTTTATCATAAATTTTCGGATAGAACTTATTTATAAGTATTATTACGAGCATTGTCGCAAGTTTAAATTGGTTGCATTTTAAAAGTGTTTGTACTACATTTATTGCATAACAAAGGAGGGTTAATACAATGGAAACTTATGGTATAGAAAAATTTGGTATTATCGCACCAAAGGCAGTCTATCGTAATTTGACACCTGCACAATTGACAGAAGCAGCTCTTCGTCGTGGCGAAGGTTCTTTGAGCAATACAGGTGCTTTAGTAGTTACTACAGGAAAATACACAGGTCGTTCACCTAAGGATAAATTCATTGTTGATACTGAAAGTATTCACAACGATATCGCTTGGGGTAAAGTAAACAGACCTATAAGTAGAGAAAAATTCAATGCTATCAAAGGTAAAATCGCATCTTACCTTCAAAATAGAGAAGTATTCATTTTTGATGGTTTTGCTGGCGCAGACAAAACTTATACTCAAAAATTCAGAGTTATCAACGAATTGGCTAGCCAAAACATGTTCATTCACCAATTGTTAATCAGACCAACAGCTGAAGAATTGGCAAGCTATGGTGAACCGGATTATACAATTCTTTGTGCTCCAGGTTTCAAATGTGATCCTGAAGTTGATGGCGTAAATTCTGAAGCTTGTATCGCAATCGACTACGAAGCTCACGAAATCATCATCTGTGGTTCTCGTTATGCTGGTGAAATCAAAAAATCAGTATTCGCAACTATGAACTACATTATGACTAAGAAAAACGTTCTTCCTATGCACTGTTCAGCAAACATGGACCCTGTAACAGGTGAAACAGCAGTATTCTTCGGCCTTTCAGGAACTGGTAAAACAACATTGTCTGCAGATCCTTCTCGTAAGTTGATTGGTGATGATGAACACGGTTGGTCACCTGATGGTGTATTCAACTTTGAAGGTGGTTGCTATGCAAAATGTATCCACTTGTCAGCAGAAAATGAACCAGATATCTTCAATGCTATCAAATTCGGTTCATTGGTTGAAAACGTTGTTATGGCTCCTGAAACAAGAGAATTTGATTTTGATGACAGTTCATTAACAGAAAATACTCGTGTAGGTTATCCAGTTAACTACATCAACAACGCTCAAATTCCTTCAAAAGGCGGAATTCCGAAAGTTGTTATCTTCTTGACAGCTGATGCATTTGGCGTATTGCCTCCAATCTCAAGATTAGACAAAAACGCTGCAATGTACCACTTTGTAACAGGTTTCACTTCTAAATTGGCTGGTACTGAAAGAGGTATTACAGAACCTGTTCCAACATTCTCAACATTGTTCGGCGAACCATTCATGCCAATGGACGCTTCTGTTTACGCAAAAATGTTAGGTGACAAACTTGACCAATACGGAACAAAAGTTTACTTGGTTAACACTGGTTGGGCTGGCGGCTCAGCATCAATGGGTGCTAAGAGAATGAAATTGGCTTACACTCGTGCAATGGTTACAGCAGCATTGAACGGTTCATTTGATAACATCGAATTCAAACATCACGATGTATTCAACGTTGATTATCCGTCATCTTGTCCTAACGTACCTGATGAAATGCTTGATGCAAGAGGTATGTGGGCTGATAAGAATGCTTATGATGAAGCAGCTAACAAACTTGCTCAGATGTTTGCAGATAACTTCTCTGCTAAATATCCAAATATGCCTGCTGAAATCGTTAACGCAGGACCAAAAGCAAAAGCTTCTGTATAATTCGTTATACGGTAAAAATATAGAGTCGGAACTTGGTATTTGCCAAGTTCCGATTTCTTATTACAGATTCTGAATAAGATAAAATCTACGCAATTAAAATTGCTTGGTTTTTAATCTTTTCAGAATGACGATTACTTTGATAAGTCCACTAAATAGTCACTCTGAACTAGATTCAGAGTCTGTTTCAATATCAAGCGTGCCATTAGAAAATTAATTTTATGTGTCAGTCTATGCCGTGACCTACATTCAAATCAGGGTATGAGGTATATCTAAACATGTCATAACCCAAGCGATTTGGACCTTTGAATGGTCCATTTGTATCAAACCAAAAGTCAATAAATCCGATAGAACCGGAATCATAGGCACTCAATTGAGTAATCATAACACCATTAGGTAAAATATAACCATCTGAAACAGGGCACCCTGAAAGTTGATTTCCCATCATATCACGACAACCATGTACAAACAACACTTGGTGATAATGCTCATTTCCGGTAAATCTTGTTGCTCCGGTAAATTGATTTGCCCATGCTTTATTCATTTCGGGCATTATTGCTTTGAGTTCATTGAAAGAGTTCCCGTTATGAGTATTATCAATTACTAGTCCGGATATGTCTAAACCTACTTCATTTGATGTTCTTAGTATGGCTTGTTGCAAGGTTGCATCTGCTTTTTTGAATTGAGTTTTGAGAACTTTTACCTTGTAATTTGTAATTAGATTTGGCAATGTCATTGCCGCAACAATGCCAATAATGCCTAAGGTTATCAAAACTTCTGCAAGCGTGAAACCTATATGAAATTTCCTTTTGAACATCAAATTTTCCTTACTGGTAATATAATATTAGCCCCTATCAATATATTGATACTAGATGTCATTATATTCACTTATATAACTAAAGTCAAGGATATATAATTATGGAATGGAAAAAGATTTCAGATATATAATCGGGCGCAACATTAAGGCTGAAAGGCTGCGCAAAGATATTACTCAAGAAAAATTTGCTGAACTTATAAATATGAGTCTTAGTTATGTGAGTAAGGTTGAACAAGGCTTAACTTCCCCAACGGCATTGGTTCTGTATAAAATTTCTCGAGTTCTTGATGTTAAGATGGAAGATTTTTTCAAAGGAGTAGTGGTAGAAATTTAGGGTAAATATTGTCGCTTGAGGTTGGCATTGCTATGTAGCGTAATTTTAATTGTTGAAAATCAAATTTACAATCAGATTCTGAATAAGATAAAATCTACGCAATAAAAATTGCTTGATTTTTAATCTTTTCAGAATGACGAAAGCAGCTTTGGTAGTGGCTCCAAATAGTTAGTTCAAGGTGACCGTTTTGACCACTTATTATCCGTTATGGTTGCGGTGGATTAGGCGGCTGCAACAGGTCAAAACTCCTGCACCGACACCGATTATTCCGTTTACGGCAATAGAATTTTTTGTCGGTGATTTAAAAAATACAAATCTACGTGCAATAATATCAAGCACTACACCAAATCCAAACCAAGAGCCTGCTGTCACTAAACTGTCGTGCAAAATTGTATGGCTCGGTTGTTGTTTGCGGAGACTTCTTTTTCCGTTATCTTTTGGGGTAACTGCATAGAAATTCTGTGATGTTGTGGGGTAGCTTATACTGTTTACTTTCATTTTTAAATCTTCTCAATACGTCAAATTTTTAGATTAATATGTAGTTCATGTAGCATTCTACACCAAAGCATTTTTATTTTCAACCAAAATATTAGGCAAAATTTGTTTTTAATGTATAATTTAAAGTACTTGGAGGTTTTTTATGAGAAAATCATTGTGCCTGATACCCCTGGCACTCGGGACTTTTGGGCTGGGCATGACAGAATATGTAATGATGGGAATTTTGCCTGATGTTGCAAAAACTATGCAAGTTTCTATCCCTACTGCAGGACATTTTATTTCAGCTTACGCACTCGGTGTTGTTGTCGGGTCAATTTTATTGGTAATTTTTGGACGAAACAAACCGTTAAAACAGGTTTTAATCGTTCTTGCTTCAATTTTTACAATCACAAATTTACTTTCAGCGTTTGCTGATAATTATTATATTTATTGTTTGTTGAGGTTTATTGCAGGATTTCCGCATGGTGCATTTTTCGGAGTCGGTGCAATAGTTGCTCAAAAACTTGCGGATAAAGGCAAAGCCAATCAAGCAATTTCGATTATGGTTTCAGGTATGACGGTTGCAAACCTTGCGGGAATTCCTGCAGGAACTTATCTCAGCCATAATTTTTCGTGGAGAATAACATTTATTTTGATTGGGTTGTTTGGTTTTTTAGTTCTTTATTCAATCCAAAAACTTATTCCACAAATTGCGCCATTGCCTGATACCGGTTTTCGTGGTCAATTCAAAATCTTTAAATCACTTGCCCCTTGGTTATTGATTTTGGCGGTAACAATGGGGAACGGCGGAATTTTCTGTTGGTACAGTTACATCAATCCGCTATTGGTTAATTTGTCCGGAATAAAACCTGTTTATGTATCATCTTTGATGATTTTGGCAGGTGGCGGAATGGTTTTGGGTAATTTTTTAGGCGGAAAACTGTCTGACAAGTTCAAACCTTCTGTTGTTGCGGCTTGTACTCAACTTTTATCTTGCATATCGCTCGGTTTAATATTTTTCTTTGGTGCTAATCCGTTTATTTCAGTGGCTTTGATGTGTGTATGTATGGGTTGTTTGTTTGCCGTATCTGCTCCGCAGCAATTATTGTTGATTAAATATTCCAAAGGTGGCGAAATCCTTGGGGCTTCAAGTTCGCAAATATCATTCAACCTCGGTAATGCAATTGGCGCTTTTGTTGGTGGACTTCCGCTTGCTCACGGGCTCGGGTATCAATATGTTGCAGTTCCTGGGGTAATGTTTGCATTTGTCGGATTTTGCATTTTGGTTTACTTTTACAAAAGATACGAAGCGTGCTAAAATTTTTAAAAGGATTTTTTATGATAAGATTTGAAAATGCAATAACAAACGGTGAAATAGAAAAAATAAAAACGCTATACTATGAAGCGTTTCCAAAAGATGAGCAAAAACCGTTTGAATTGATTTTACAAAAACAATCTGAAGGTTTGGTTGAAATTTTATCAATAAAAAATGATGAAACTTTTTGTGGACTTGTTATTCTTGCAAAGGCTGAAAATCTTGTTTTGCTTGATTATTTTGCAATTGTCAAAGAATTTCGTGGGCAAAAAATTGGTTCAAAAGTGTTACGCAATTTGCAAGACCGATTTAAACATCAAAAACTTATTATAGAAATTGAAAATCCTAATGTGGATTGCGATAACAAATCTGAACGAGTTAGACGAAAACATTTTTATCTCCAAAACGGTCTGAAACAAATGCCGTTTTTAGTCGATTTGTTTGGGGTGAATATGGAAATTCTGACAAATAATCAGCCGTTGACATTTGAGGAATATTTTGACGTTTATTATAAAGTTTTTGGTTCAATAGTTGTTGAAAATATTAAATTTGTAGAGCAAAGTTTACCTATCAGGCATAAATAAAAAAGAGAATGTTATTTAAACATTCTCTTTTAAGTTCGTTAAATTTTTATGCATGTTCAAGGATTTTTTTTGCGTTTTGGGTTATACCTTTTTTCAAAT
>CAVHEM010000031.1:11748-19176 GCA_963635055.1 Bacteroidaceae bacterium
GCATTTTAATAAAGGAATGTGCTTCTTTTGTATTCATCAATCCAACACTTTTTTTATTTCCTTCCAATTTGATAGATATCAAATTGTCGCTGTGTGGGAAAAATCCTTTTTTGTAACATGTGATTGAAGAAACTCCAAGCTTTCCTAACTTTGTATTTTCTCCAGGAACTACAGTTTTAATTTTTGCGGTATTTAGAACTTTTGTCCCGGAAGGAAATATTTTGGGTAATTGTGTAGCATCAGCAACTGTTTTATTAATTGTGCTAATACCAGTACGTACTGTATTAACACCGATTTGTGGTACTGTCATATAACTTCCGCCTTTTCTTTTTTATATTATACATGAAATATGTTTGTATATAAAAGTTTGAAAATTTTATTTTTTGCCAATAAACACAAAACTTTACACAATAATATCCGAGAATTTTACATTTTTTAAAATTTTTTCAAGATTATGCGGATTTGTTTCTACTTGGTAGCCGATTTTACCGGCACTAAAAATTATTGTATCAAAATTCTGTGCGGAATTATCTATAACTGTTGTGAATTCTTTTTTCATTCCAATTGGAGAACAGCCGCCATGAATGTATCCTGTAAGGGGTAACAATTCTTTTGATTTAAGCATTTCTACAGATTTTTCATTAACACTGTGTGCCGCTTTTTTCAAATCCAATTCGCAGGCAACCGGCAGCATGAAAACGTAATACTTTTTAGATTTTGCAACTGTAACAAGAGTTTTAAAAACTTGTGCAGGATTTTGTTTTAATACTGTTGCTACTTCAATTCCGCTGATTGCATCTGTGTCTGCGTATGTATAATGATTATAAGAAATTTTGTTTCTATCCAAAATTCTCATTACATTGGTTTTATAATCCATATTATTTTACCTGTCTTTTTATCCATTCCATTATTAAATTTACTAGATAATCTTGTTGTTCTTGAGATAATTGAATATTTTTCGGAAATTTATGCCATTTATTTATGCAGCCTCGGCAACAAGTTGCGGTTGCGTGTTGGGCGATAAATACTGGGTGTCCTTTCATTGGTGTTTGTTTGCCATCGTTTGGAATAGTTGCCGGCGCAATACGTTTGGAGATAAAATCTTTTGCGTGATTTTCTATTGTATCAATTCCTTTTTGTTCGATATAAAGAAGCTCTTTTTCTTTTAGTCGAAATTTTGCTCTAAAATCAGATTTTGAAAGTTTATTTAATATTTCATCAAACATTTTCAATTCCTCACCACAATTTTATCACTAAAAATCTAGTGATAAAATTAAAACTGAATTTTATGGATTTTGAAATTTTTTAGAATGAACACAAAACAACAAGGTCATTATTATTAACTTTTGCATCGTTTATTGCTGCAGAAGATGACATTTCTTCCATTCCACGACTACTCAAAGTTCCGGCTATTCTGCATTTTAATTCAGTAGAGTTTCCGTTGTTAGTTTTGTTTGTGTTGTAAACTTTTTCACTAAGTTCATCAACTTTTCTGCTCAAGCTTTCGATTGCAGCATTTGTTGAGTTAATGGAATCGTTTTCATAGCGAGTTTCTTCTTTTTCTTGATAGAATTGAGATTCTGTTTTTTCTCCGGCTTTTTCTTCGGTTACGTCTTTAGTATTTGTGTATATTGCAGCGATAGCAAATAAAAATGTGCAAATAATAGCAATGGTAAATACTTTGAACTTATTAACGTTTTCCATAAAACTCTCCTTTGTCGTGTATTTTATAATAGTTTAGCATAAATTCTGAGTTTTGCCCGTTTGTTAAGTATTATAAATTAGTTAAATTTGTCGAAAACTTTGTATTATTGCACAAAGTACATTATTCGCTTATAATTTTGGTATGAAGAAGTTTGATATTTTTAATCAATTTCATGATCCGATTATTATCGTGAGGGGGTATGAGCAAGTCGTATTTAAAAATAATGCGTTTTGCAGAATTTTTAATCCGTTTGGAGATATAAGAAAATTTGCCCACCGAATGAATTTCGATATGTGTCCTATGGATAGTGAAAATGTTGATTTATATTCTCCTATATTTCAAGCAATAGTATCAAAGGAATCTTTTTCTGCCAGAGTATCATATTCAACGGGCGATGGGAATGTTTCATATTATGATTTGACTGCTTCTAAGCGAGGACTGTATACAATTATTCGTTTGCTTGATGTTAGTGCAGATGTTTTATTGGAAGATAATTTACGTGAGAAAAATGAGGTTAAAAATAAATTAAATCAACTTGAAGAAGAAAATGACGAACTTCAAAAAATTAGGCTAAAGGCTCAATCTCAGGCCATTAAAATTGCATTAATTAACAAAGTGTCAAATATTATCAGAGAATCTGTCGATATTTCCGTAATTCTAAATTCTGCATTGAAAGAACTTGCAATTATGTTTGGGTGTTTTAAGGCATATTATGCTTCTTATGCCGGCATGAATTTTAAAGTTGAAGAGGTATATGGTGAAAATTCGGTAAATGTGCAAGAAATTTCTTTTGATGCCTACACAATGAACAAGTTGAAAACGGGCAAAATTTCTGTTAGTTATTCCTTGCTTGAATATGTTGGGGCGCAACCGTTTAAGCAATCTGTATTGAGGGTGATTGTTCCTGTTTTTTATACTCAAAAAATGATAGGTGTACTTGTTTTGTTGAGTTACCAAAAGAGAGAATTGAATGAAGAAATAGAAATTTTAGATGCTGTTTCTTCTCAATTGGGTAGTGCAATTATAAGAGCGGAACTTTATCAAAAAAACGTCGTGAACGTTAAAAATTTGAAACGAACTTTGGCAGAACTAAAAGAAACTCAATTGCAGTTGATTAATGCTGAAAAAATGGCTTCTTTAGGTCAACTTGTTGCAGGAGTTGCGCATGAAATCAACACTCCAGTTGCATCAATAAAGTCAAACAATTCCCTGATGATGAAACTAATTCCGCAAATTGAACAGGATGATGTGCGTGATATGCTTTTAGAAATTAACAGTATAGATAGTGAAGCAATCCAGAGAATAAATAATATTGTAATTTCATTGAAAAAATTTGTTCGTCTTGATGAGGCAGATTTGCAAGAAGCGAATATAAATAAAGAAATTGATTTGACATTGGATTTAATCAGGCATGAAACAAAAAATAAAATCGAAATCGTAAAAAATTATGGAGAGTTGCCACCTGTTAAATGTTATCCAAATATGCTAAATCAAGTGTTTACTAATATTTTGGTTAATGCATGTCAAGCAATTGAAGACAAAGGGCAAATCACTATTACAACGTTGTATCGTGACAAAAAATTGATAGTAACGATTAAAGACAACGGTAAAGGTATACCTAAAGACGCTTTGGATAAGATTTTCACGGCAGGATATACAACTAAAGGTGTTGGAGTTGGAACAGGCTTAGGTTTGGCTATCAGTCAGAAAATCATTGCAAAACACGGTGGTGAAATAAAAGTTTTGAGTGAGGTCGGTAAGGGAACAGAATTTATTATTACTATCAAATGTGAGTAGTAGAATTTTAAGAAATGTTAAAAAGTTTTTCTTATTATATCTGTATTTGAACCGATATTCGAAAAATATTTATAAAAATTTTTAAAATTAGTAACACTATTGAGGTAGAAATCTGAAAAATGTGTTATATTAGTAGTACGAAATGAATAAGTGTCAGATTTACCCTTAATCGTCTGACAGTTAGACAGTCTAATTACCAAAGAAACAACTATGAATTGTAAACAAAAATTAACAAATAGATGATAAAATGGCAATAATTTCTTCTAAAAAAACTTTATAAAGTAGTAGGTGTAAATTATTGTAGTAATGTCGGAGGAAAGTAATGACAATTAGTGTAAGTAGTAAGAAAAAACAAGTGAAGAAATCGTTTGACGAATTATTGAATGACCTTAGAACAAGTAATTCTGAAAAGGTTAGATATAATGCCGCTAGAGTGTTGGGCGAAATGGGTGATTCAAAAGCCGTTGAACCTTTGATTGATGTTTTGAAACACGATAAAAACGGTTCAGTAAGATTGTATGCTGCTAGAGCATTAGGCGAATTGGGCGATTCTGCTGCAACTGTTCACTTGATTGAATCTCTACGTGAAGACCGTAACGTTGATGTTAGAGTTCGTGCAGCACGTGCGTTAGGTCGTTTGGGCGGTGCTATTGTAGTTGAACCGCTTGTAGAATCTTTGAACGATGAAAATCCTCAAGTTTGTATTACAGCTACTGATGCCTTGATTGAAATCGGTGATGTCGCAACTGATGCATTGATTGCATCTTTGGATCACGAAAAAGTTAATGTAAGATGCGATGCAACAAGAGCATTGGGTGAAATCGGCAACAAAAAAGCCGTTGATAAAATTATCAACATGTTGTATGACGAATGGGTTAACGTTAGAATTTATGCGGTAACTTCTTTGGGTAAATTGAATGATACAAAAGCAGTTCCGGCATTGATTGATGTTATGAAAAACCGTTCAGAAAATGAATTGGTAAGAGCAGGTGCAGCAGCAGCATTGGGTGTTCTTAGAGATCAAAGAGCATTGATGCCGTTGAGAGAATTGATTATGGAAGCCGAAGAATTAGGCGAATTGGAAGATACAGCACTTAAATCTTTCAAAAAGATTATGGCTGCAAATTGGCAATCAATTCCTGGTGCAACTCCTCAAAAGAAACCTGCAGGTACATTTTAATAGATAACTAATGGTTGTTTATTATATATCAAAGCGGCTCTGTATAGGGTCGCTTTTTTACGCTCTCTATCAAATCATGTGGTATAATAAAGTTATGGACGATATTGAAAAGAAATATGAAGATTTTATATCAACAGTTAGTCACGAATTGAGGACACCTTTGACATCTATTCGAGGGTTTTCACAAACCTTGTTGGTTTCGTGGGATAAACTTGATGATGACAGTAAAAAAAGATTTATCAAAATTATGGAAGAGCAATCAAACAGGCTCATTCATCTTGTTGAAAATATGCTTTCAGTAACTCGTATCCAGTCTTCATCACAAAAAATGGTTATGAGCGAAGTTAATATAAAAGCGCCTATTGAACAAATTATTTCGATTGTGAAAAGTCAATATCCAAACCAAAATTTTGAATTCAATTATCGAAAAGATTTACCTTGTATTTTGGCAGATAAGGACAAATTTCAACAAATAATGACAAATTTAATCGAAAACAGTGCAAAATATTCTTATGGTGATAACAAAACTGTGATAACTACAGGAATTGACAATGAAAATATTTATATCAAAGTTTCAAACACCGGACTAAAAATAGATGAGTCCGATTATGACAATATTTTCACAAAGTTTTCAAGAATTGACAATCCTTTGACAAGACGTGTTCAGGGTAGCGGACTGGGTTTATACATAACTAAAAATCTTGTTGAAAAAATGCATGGAAAAATCTCTGTGAATTCTGTGCCGAAAAAGGATAATCCGGAATTGAGCGAAATTACATTTACCGTGCTGCTTCCAATTGTGATGATAGAAGAACAAGCGAGGTTAAAATGCAATCAGTAACTTTAATCATTGATAGAAGACTTGAACTTTCCACAAAGTACAAAAAATTGTTGGAATTACCGACAAATAAGGTCATAATTTCAAAAGATTTGATTACTGCGCTAAAAATTATTCAAGACCAAGAACCTGATTTAATCATAATTTCAGACAGTTTTGATGATGATTTGTCCGATTTTTGCAAACAAGTTCGGGCATTGACTTACAATATGCGTCCAATTATTGTTGCAATGTCAAAATCTGCAGATTTTTCAGATAGAATCAAGGTTTTGGAAAGTGGTGCCGATGACTTTTTGTCAGAACCTGTCAATGCTGATGAATTTAATGTTCGAATGACCGCACATTTAAGACGAGAATTTGAGTCTAATTTAGACACAAAGCACCTTTTACCAAATAAAAATTATTCTCTCAGAGCAATCAAAAGAAAATTGTCTGATGATAGTGAATGGGCTGTTTTGTACATAAGTATTGAAAATTTTGAAAGTTATAAACAAGCCTATACAACGCTTGCTTCTGACAAATTACTTCAAACTTATGCAGCAATTATTCAAGCGTCTTTAAATGAGCACGATTATCTTGGTGAAATTTCAGAAAATGTATTTATTGTAATAACAGATACAATAAAAGCCGAACGTTTAGCGAGATTTTTAATTTTTGCATTCGATTCTGTTGCAGAAAAATTCTATGCAGAACACGACCTTGACCGTGGTTATCTGATTTTGCAAGGTGATGAATATGCCGGTAAACGTGCGAATTTTGTACATTCAACAATCAGTGTTCTAACAAATGAATTCGCAAAATACAAAGATACAACCCAAATTTTGAACACTTTGACCCAAATTCACGACTTGGCAGATGTTCCAAACCGCTCGAATTATCTAATTGAACGCCCTAAAATTTCTGGTGAAAATTCTGTTTTGGAATCAGAAATCAATAATAAAATTATGATTTTTGAAACAGATGAAGCACTGTGCGTTTTGCTCAATACAATCCTGAATTTACAAGGTTATAAAACTGAAATTATCAATGAATATACTATTCCGCAAACAGATGAAATTCCGGCGCTGATTATTGTTGATGCCGGAGATTTAGAAAAGAAAAACGGTTTAAATCTGTGTTATCAATTAAAAAAGGAAGAACGTTATAAAAATTCGAAAATCATCGTAACATCAATTATTCACGACAAAGAATTAGTTTTGAACACCGGTGCAGATTTATATTTGCCAAAGCCTTACGAAATCAGTCAACTAATAAAATGGGTAAATGAATTGATGAGAGAATTCAATTCGTAAACATTTTTATACCATACAATAGTGAAAGTTTGACATATTTGCATGCTTAAATTACCATGCGGATATAGAGGAAATGGAGTGAATATCTCCAGCTGTAGCCGCAGCCGTAATAGCCGGAATGCTCAAAAATAACTATATCCACGTGCAATTTGGATATAGCAAGTATTTTTGCAGTATCCTCTCATTAAAAAGAGGATTTTTTAATGTCACTACAATCTTCACCGGTAAGATCACAAGCCGCAAAAGCTGGAACTTGCCCGCACGGAATGCCACTCGGTGCGTGCCCTATTTGTAATGGTATGGCAGGTGGAAATTCAACAAGCAAAAGGGATATTCCTCGTAATGTTGGCGAAATGACCTATAACCAATGTGCTGCAATCGGTGCAATGTTAAAAGCGCAAAAAGCCGCAAGACTTTCTGCAAAACAAGCGCAGCAAAGTCACGAACAAGCCCTGATTGATTTTCAAAAAAACATTGCTCATACACATCAAAGATTGATGAATTTTGCAGTATTTATGGATAAAAATTTCCCAAAAATTATCTCAACTCCAATCAATTTTTTAGCAATAAATATTGCAGGAAAGGCCTTGAATTTTGTTAAAAATATACCTGTAAT